>CALWQV010000083.1 GCA_944383785.1 uncultured Enterocloster sp.
GTTTTGCTGTAGGCGCTGACCCAGTTTTCCGTCCCCATAACCGCCAGAGACAGATAGCGCTCTGTCTGGGATTTTACTTCATACCAAACCCGGATCTCAATGTGATGGGCCTCCCATTCTTCCAGGGTTCCGCCTGTCTCTAAAAATGCCTTCCGGTATTCCAGGGCGCGTTCTCTGGCCTCTTCAGCGTACTGTTCACAAAGATTCAGAATCTCTTCATTAACGGAATCTTCCAGCCCATCCAGATCTTCCGATATCATTTCAATAGTGGGGATTTCCACGGATATCTTCATGTCCTCATCCGCCTTCTGGTAAGAGCGGAAGGTCAGGACACGGGCCACCTCTCCAATCACCGGAATCTGGCTGACGCTCTCAGCGAAGGCGGTGCTGGCATTTAAGGCCGTTGTAAACACCACTGCCGCAGCGGCCGCCGCAGCCGTTCCTTTCCAGAATCTGGCAAAGAGAAGTTTTCTGCCCCGCCTTTGATTCCAACGGCAGATTTCCTGATTCACGCGCTCTGATAATTCCTCTGGAATCGGTATCTCTTCATATTGTTTTTTTGCTTCCCTCAGTGTATTCATAAATCCACCTCCTGCAACGTTACCTTTAACCGCTCCAGTCCCCGGTAAAGCTTCGCTTTGACGGTGCTCAGATTCAGCTCCATAATCTGCGCAATCTCCTTTAAAGGCAAGTCTTCAAAGAACCGCAGTTTTATAATAGTTTGAGTGTCTGAATCCAGCTGATTGATGTAATCGTACAGATTTCCGTCCCCTTCAAAGTCCTTTTCCACATAGACCGCATCCAGCTGGTCATCCGGCGCAGGCAGAACCCGCTTTTTTTCTTTTAGGAATTGCAGGCATTCGTTTACCAGAATCCGGTAAAACCAGGCCCGCACTGCGGCGGCGTTTTTTAATCCGCCATAATGTTCCAATGCCCGGCAGACCGCATTCTGCACCAAGTCCAGAGCATCCTCCCGTTTTCCCACATAGCTGTAAGCCAGACGGTAAAATTTATTTTGGTTTTCAATGATATAGGCAACGATTTCCTGATATAAATCCTGCTTCATCTTGGGTTCCTCTCAGCGCTGTTAAATTTGATCGATCTATTCTATAGATGATGAAGCGGGCCAAAAAGTTGCAGAAAGGTAACATTTTTTTCATAGCTGGTTTACCACGCCGGCAAACAGCGGCAGTCTATGGGAGGATGTGATGACAAAAAGGAAAGGCCGATTCAACACAAAATCAACCTCCTCATCCGGCGGCATAGCAGAGCCCGCAGCCATCATCACCGTGTAGGCCGCCGCCTCCACCCCCTTCTCGTCCACCTTCACCCTGGCGGCGTGGCTGGCACTAGAGAGATAGATCCCATCAGCCGGATTCGCAAGAGGCGTAAAATCCGCCGTATTCTCATCCCAAACCTCCTGGATTCCCAGGGCTTTAAGGCCGTCCCGAAGATTCAGCTCGGAGGCAACATCAAATTTGGGAAGGGAAAGATTCACCCTAAGATAGCGCTCATTTTCCCACATTTCCCTGGAAAAGATCATCTCGAAGTTCTCCTCATAATTGAAAAGTTCTTCCGGCGATATGCCCTCATCGGGAAGGAGAAGCCACATCTGACCTCCTTCTCCTAGGCTTAAAGAGACAGCAGAACAGGTTTCGGTCCAGAAATACTGGGCAAAATCGCTGCTGTTCATAAAATCACAGGTCAGCGTTTCATTTTTACCGTAGAAAGTATCCTCCTTCGTCTGTTCGGGATCAAATTCGTTCTGCCACTTGGCCTTATAGTAAATGGTGCTGGCCAGGGCCATCACGGTTTCCGGGCTCATTTTAATCCCCTCAGCCTGCTCCTTTAACAGTCCCCCAGTCTGTTCATTAAGCCAATCCTGAAGCATCTTGTCATACTCCGCATTTCCCATCTCGCCGCTATAGACGGAGGCATAATAATCTTCTGCCAGCCGTTTTAAAACAGCCTCCTGGTATGTCATCCCATCCCGCAGCCAGAGGGAATTCGCTAATATGCTAGTAGTAGCTCCATCATTACAATAGCACAGCTTCCATATATTCCCCGCATGGGTTCGCAGCTCATCCATATTCTCCGTTCCCAGTGCCGTTAGGATTTGCTGCCTGGTTTTTCCTGCCGTCGTCTCCGCCAGCATAGCTAAAGCCAGATAAAGATTCACCGGGGAATAGACCAGATTTTCGTTCTCCGTTCCGGCAAGGAACTGGCGGATGCTATTTTGGGAAAATAACTCCAGCGCTTTTCCATCTGCTTCCGGCAGCTGGGCCAGCTCCCGCTTTTGGGAAAACCACTGATCGTAAGCCTCCGAAAATCCCTCCTGGTCAAATTCGCCGGTTTTCTCGTCCATATAGCTCATCTCATCCGGGTATGGGGCCATCTCCGGATAAACAGCAGCGGCCAGCTGCCGGTTTCCTGCCGAATCTGTTTCTGAGGCTACTTTCGCGGCCTGACAGCCCCATAAAGCGCTCATCACCGCTGCCAATACCAGAGCGGTCCATCTTTTCAGTTTCATAGCTTCCCCCTCCTCTGCCTACAGTTCTACTGAACCGATCAAATTTATTCCGTCCCAATCCGTCATGTTCCGGGCGGAAAATGTGTCCTCGGCTGGGTCATACTGATAATCCCTGATCTGATACCGGGCTGTCCGCACATCCCGTACAGTAATGTGAAGCCGGTTTTCCAGGTCAATCCATACATCGGCGGCTGGTACCCCCAGCTGCACGGTATCCTCAAAAAGCGTATATCCCCCTTTCTCCCGCTCAGCCCGGATCAGAAAGGAGGCCCGGTCATCCAGCAGAAGTTCTCCGTCCAGAACCATATCCTCCCGGACGTAAAGGCGCAGCTGCCACTCTTCCTCCTCAAACATAAATGGACAGCTGCGGTAAAGGGTCATGCCCTCCGGCGTTTCTGTCCCCGCTTCCAGAGGTACCTTTTCAGGGGCAGCTTCTTCCGGCTGCGGGGCCTCCGGACCTTCCTCTATATAGCCGCCTTCCTCCATATCCTCTGGCTGAATCATCATCTCCCCAGGATACTCGGAAAACCGCACCGTTACCGCCTGAACCAGATCCAGGCCGCTCCATTTTTCCGGTTGAAAATAATCTTCTGCTGAGCAGCTCTCCAGCGCTGTGCCGCTGTCATAGGCCATAAAGGCTACAGGAACCTCTTCCTCAAGGGCCGCCTCCTTAAAATCCTTTAACCAGGCTGTTGTGCTGCTTGTCACTTCTTCCTCTAAAACCACCGGTTCCGTCTGGCTGGAGGCGATACCAAAGCCGCCTATGTGATAAACGATGGAGTAGTCCTCTTTAAGCTCTAAAGCCACCGTCCCTTCAAGCTTTCCATCCCCGGATGCCCCGGCCTCTCCCAAATAGATGCCTCCCCCGCCCGTCTGCTGCCAGGCTCCCGCCTCGTCCAGCTGGTACACATTTACATTTAATCCGGCAGCTTCCTCGGGCATGGCAAATGAAAACAGCTTGGAATTTCGGAACATGCCAAAGGACTCCAGGATAAATTTTCCCTCTTCTGTCAGATCATAGGGCCCGATCCCAGGCTCCCCGGAAATGCCGGGTGCTTCTTCCTTCCCACAGCCGCCCAGGGCCAGGGTAATCGTCAGGCCCGCGATCACAAGCATAAATTTTCTCACATTCATTCCTCCCTTGCATCATGAAAAACGCGGTTTTGCAGCTCCATTTTTATAATAACAGTATAGCATGAGGCTTAATCCGGAAACCTTACCGTTCCCTTACTGTTTTTTTAATTCTTCCCAGTGTCCTGAATCTGTGGTAGAATAGTACATACTTGAAACTACCAGGAGAACCCAATATGAACACACTGGAAAAGCACCCCATGATTCTGATTGCCGTGGGAATCATGGGAATCTCACTGTCCTCTATCTTTGTCAAATACTCCTCTGCCCCGTCCGTGGTCACAGCGGTCTACCGGCTGCTGTGGACGATTGTTCTGATGACCCCGGCTGTGGCCTGTTCCGGTAAAAGGCGGCGGCAGCTGCGCCAGACCGATTCCAAAACCGTCCTGCTTTGCATCCTCAGCGGGATCTTTCTGGCTCTGCATTTTACCCTGTGGTTCGAATCTTTAAATCATACCTCAGTAGCCAGCTCCACCACTATCGTCTGCACGGAGGTAATCTGGGTAGCTTTGGGCTGGCGCTTCTTTTTAAAGGGGAAGCTTACCGGGAAAGCCTGCCTGGCCATCGCTGTCACCCTGGCCGGAAGCGTTCTCATCGCTCTTTCTGATTCCTCCGGCGAAGGCAGCCATCTCTACGGGGATTTGCTGGCCCTTCTGGCCGCCATAGCAGTTGCGGTTTACACGCTATGCGGGCGAATTGTCCGGGCCACCACCTCCACTGCCGTCTATACCTATCTGGTATATTTGGCCTGCGCCTTTACCCTTGTAGTGATGACCTTTGGCCAGGGCCTTTCCCTCGCCGGATACGGCGGGAGCGGAATCGTTGTAGGACTTTTGCTGGCGGTCTTTTCCACGATCTTAGGACACAGTATTTTCAGCTGGTGCCTGAAATTTTTATCCCCTGCTTTCGTATCCGCATCCAAGCTGTGCGAACCGGCGGCAGCCGCCGTATTTGCGGCATTTCTCTTTCATGAAATTCCGAAACCGCTGCAGATTTTGGGCGGTCTGATAATTATAGCCGGGGTGATCTATTATTCTCGGCTTGAACAGCAAGCTGCTTAAAGCAAGGAGGTTTTCGCTATGATCAAACAGATTCCAATTTCACAAATTAAAGGATTCCGGGTGGGACACGCCCAGGATTTCGAAGGCGCTACCGGCTGTACGGCGATTCTCTGCCCTGATGGGGCCTGGGCTGGAGTAGACGTCAGGGGCGGCAGTCCTGCTTCACGGGAGACAGAACTTTTACGGCCTGAAAATACGGTCCAGCAGATTCACTGCGTGATGCTTTCCGGCGGCAGCGCTTACGGGCTGGAGGCAGGGGACGGCGCTATGAAATTTCTGGAAGAACAGGGGATCGGTTTTGACGTCGGAATCGGGCGGGTTCCCATTGTCTGCGGAGCTTCCCTTTTTGACCTGGAGTTGGCAAGCGCCAGCTGCCGTCCGGACAAAGAGATGGGTTACGCGGCCTGCCGCATGGCTTGGGCAGGCGCGGAACCGAAAGAAGGGAATGTAGGCGCGGGAACCGGGGCCACAGTAGGGAAATTTTACAATATGGAGCGGATGATGAAATGCGGCATCGGCATCTGGGCCGGGCAGGTCGGGGATGTACAATGCGGCGCTATTGTGGCGGTTAACGCCCTGGGAGATGTGGTGGATTATGAGACTGGGAAAATTCTGGCCGGGCTGTTGAATCCCGACCACAGCGGCTTTGCCGATACAAGACGCTGTATGTACGAGGAGCTTCAGAAAAGCCGCGACCTCTGGAGCGGCAATACCACCATCGGCTGCGTAATAACCAACGCAAAACTGGACAAGTGCCAGTGCCGCAAGGCGGCCGTCATTGCCCACGACGGCTATGCCCAGACAATCCGGCCCGCCCACTGCACCGTAGACGGGGATACCCTGTTTGTTATGGCCTCCGGCCAGGTGGAGGTAGCTGCGGATTCCTTCTACGCCATGGCTTCTGAGGCTGTAGCCCGGGCGGTGAACCGTGCCGCCCTCTGCACTTCGCCTGCTTATGGACTAAAAGCGGCGGCGGATTTTCTGTAATCCGCCGCCCTGCTAAATACCTATTTTACCGCTTCAGCACCAGATGCTGGGGAAGTCCATTTACCATAAAGGGCTGATAATCGCCCTGAATCAGCGGCTCCACGTAATTAATAAAGTCCTGGGTTACATAGCTTCCGTCCCGGGTTACCCAATTCCTTGGAACCAGCTTTTCATTGTTGGCGATCTTGTGTACATCGTAGATGCCCGCAGCGCTCATGTATGGATCGTCGGATACCCGGTCAATAACCACCATCTTGCCTGTATCGCCCTCATCCGCTGCCTTCACCGCCGCGCCTCCTACCATGAATGCCTCGTTGATATCCACTCTGGAAGCCATGTGGGACGCGCTTCTTTGCAGGGTGGAAAGCTCCACGGCGCGGGTCTTATTGCCCGTCTTCTCCGCCAGGTAGGCCGCCAGATAAGCCGCCGTCCCCGCTAACTGCTTGTGACCGAAGGCGTCTACATAATCGCTGCCGCCTCCCATCTGGCAGACATAGGTTCCATCCGGCGTCTTGATTCCCTCAGATACGGCTACCACGATAGAGGGCTTTTTCTTCATTAAATCTGTACATTTCTTTAAAAATTTCTCGATGTCAAATGGAACCTCCGGCAGATAGATCAGATCCGGCCCGCAGCATTCCTCTGTCTTGGCAAGGGCTGTAGCGCCTGTCAGCCAGCCGGCATTGCGCCCCATAATCTCCATGATCGTGATCATATTCCGCTTGTAGGAAAGCCCCATAGCGTCCCGGATCACCTCCTTCGTGGAGGTAGCAATATACTTGGCCGCGCTGCCAAATCCCGGCGTATGGTCCGTCAGAGCCAGGTCGTTGTCAATGGTCTTCGGAACGCCTAAAAACTTCTGGGAATGGCCCTTTACAATGGCGTAATCCGACAGCTTTTTGATGGTGTCCATGGAGTCGTTTCCGCCGATATAGATAAATGCCTCGATCTCCAATTTATCCAGGATTCCGAAAATCTTTTCGTAAATATCCGGATTTTCATGGATGTCCGGCAGCTTATAGCGACAGGAGCCGAGGAAAGCGGAAGGCGTCCGCTTTAACAGCTCGATATCCATATCCGAATGGATCTGGGTGGACAAATCTACGTACATCTCATCCAGAAATCCCTCGATTCCATGAAGCATTCCATAAACCTTGTGAAAGCCTCTCTCCTTCGCCGTCTTATACACCCCCGCCAAGCTGGAATTAATTACCGCTGTGGGTCCTCCGGACTGTCCTACAATGATATTGCGCTTTTTTGCCATACATGTTCCCCTTTCCTGTTTGGAATCTTCAAAAAATACGCTGTTGCCGCGCCTTTTGTCTATCATTGTACTATAAAATTCCGAATTTTTCCATAAAAATCTCAAAAAATATTATAACAAGCCGATGTGGACTCTCTGGCCTGTCATATCAGGAACCCGGTCTAAAATATCCATTATCTGAACAGTTTTCCTTGACGGTGTTTCTGATAGACTGTTACAATGAAAAACAGCATAAACAAGAAAGGATTTCGATTCTATGTCAGACACAAATGAGAATAAAAAGCGCTGCTCCTGGGTGAATTTAAAGAATCCTCTTTACGTGGAATATCACGACAAAGAGTGGGGCGTCCCACTCCATTCCGATCAAAAGCTCTTTGAACTGCTGATTCTGGAGGGCTTCCAAGCGGGCTTATCCTGGGAGTGCATCTTAAACAAACGCCAGAGTTTCCGCCAGGCTTTCGACGATTTTGACGCGGAAAAAATCAGCCGTTATGACGAAGAAAAATGCGCCCGGCTGATGGAAAACCCAGCTATTATCCGTAACCGTTTGAAGATAAAAGCAGCCGTTACAAACAGCCGTATTTTCCTGGAAATCCAGAAGGAATACGGCTCCTTTGACCGCTATATCTGGGGATTTACCGAAGGGAAAGTCATCTATGAAAGCTTCGATCTCAGGACCACTTCTCCACTGTCCGACCAGATTTCAAAGGATTTAAAAAAGCGCGGCATGAAGTTTGTTGGCTCTACCATCATCTATTCTTACCTCCAGGCCATCGGCGTGATCAACGGGCATGAGAAGGCCTGTGGGTGGTGGGAAGGGTGAGTTCCATCCAATTATGATTACTCCATTATATTAGAGTATAATACTCGATTTTTAAGGGTATAACTACTCTTACCTTTCTGCGGTTAAAATAAAGTAAAATACTGCGAAAAAAAGGAGTAGTCGGATTTATGGAGGAGTATGTTGCCAAGCGGTTGGAAGAGCTTTGCGAAACCCAAGGCATAACAAAATATCGTCTTGCACAGCTAACCGACCTGTCTCAGACAACGATTGCCAATATTATAAACGCGAAATCTTCGCCCACGATTCAGACCCTTACCCTGATCTGCGATGCCTTCGGCATCTCCCTGCCCCAGTTTTTTCACAGTTCGGATCCTTTCAGGGATCTCACCGATATTCAGAGGGAGGTCTTAACCGCCCTATCCTCTTTTGACCAGGAAAAACGGGATATTCTTCTGGCTTTTATTCGAAGTATGCAGGAGAAAACGTCCGGTGATCAATAAGTGCGAAGTATTGTTCCTTGCTGAATCTATGATACTGTGCTAAAATGGCCCTAGAAGAGAGAACTGTGTTTTCAAAACGCCGGTTCAGAAAGGGGCTGAGGTCAAATATGCCGGATATTCCCAAAAAGAAACTTCCAATTGGAATCGAGAATTTTGAAGAAATCCTAACAGAAGGTTTCTACTATGTCGATAAAACACCTATGATCCGGGATCTGCTCCATAACTGGGGAAAGGTGAATCTTTTTACGCGTCCCAGAAGATTCGGAAAATCACTGAATATGAGTATGCTGAAAAGCTTCTTTGATATTAACTGTAAAAAGGAGCTTTTTCAAGGTCTGGCAATTGCCAGTGAAACAGAGCTGTGCGCACAATATATGGGGAAGTTCCCTGTAATTTCGATCAGTCTGAAAAGCGTAAATGGAACCAGCTACGAAGCCGCCCGGGGATTAGTCTGCTCTGTGATTGGCAGCGAAGCCCTTCGTTTTCAATTTCTTTCCGAAAGCAGCAATTTGACCCAGAAGGAAAAAGAGCAATACGAACAGCTTACGATGGTCGGCTCCGGAGATGAGGAAGCGTTTAAAATGTCGGATTCCGTGTTAATGGGCAGCCTGTACACCCTTTCCAGTCTCCTGAAGAAGCATTACAACCAACGGGTCATTATTTTAATTGACGAATATGACGTCCCCCTTGCAAAAGCAAATGAGAATGGCTATTACGATGAGATGGCCTTTCTGATTCGCAATGTTTTCGAGCAGGCCCTTAAAACGAATGATAATCTGTATTTTGCAGTGCTCACCGGCTGCCTGCGCGTGGCGAAAGAGAGCATTTTCACCGGACTGAATAACTTCAATGTCTTAACCATTACAGACGTTGGATTTGAAGAGTATTTCGGATTCACAGACAGCGATGTAAAAGCGCTGTTGGATTACTATCATCTTTCCGACTGTTATTCTGTCATAAAAGAATGGTACGACGGTTATCATTTTGGCAAATTAGATGTGTATTGTCCATGGGACGTAATCTGCTACTGCGGCAGACTACGCTTCAATCCGGATGCCCAGCCGGAAGCCTTCTGGTCAAATACCAGCGGTAATGCCGTGATTCGTCATTTTTTGGAGCATGCCACGCCTGTGACAAAGCGAGAAATCGAACAGTTGATTTCCGGGGAAAGTATTTGGAAATCCATCCGCCAGGAATTAACCTATAAAGATATGTACCGCTCCATTGATCATATATGGAGCGTACTGTTCACCACCGGATATTTAACACAACGGGGAGAGCCAAAAGGAAATAAGATGCAGCTGGCAATTCCGAATAAAGAAATCCGGAATATTTTTGAAGAGCAGATTTCGGAATGGTTCCAGGATACGGCTAGGAAAGACAGCGTTGCTCTAAATGCGTTCTGTACAGCTTTTCAAAATGGTGAAGCAGAAATTGCTGAGCAAAAATTCAACGAATATTTAAACCGTACAATTAGCATCCGGGATACAGCGGTTCGCAGTGAGATGAAAGAAAATTACTTTCATGGTATTCTGCTTGGACTGCTCAGCTATAAAGACAGCTGGTATATCGTCTCAAACCACGAGTCAGGAGATGGATATGCTGATATTTTGATCGAAATTGATGAGGGAAAAATCGGTATTATTATTGAAGTAAAGTATGCAAAAAAGGGGAATCTTGAAGCTTGCTGTAAAGAAGCCCTCCTTCAGATCAATCAAAAACGCTATACGCAGCAGTTGTATGAAGACGGCATGAAAACCATTCACAAATATGGCATTGCCTGTTATAAAAAGCAATGCCGGATACTTTTGGAAAGTGAATAGGAGGCTAAAATTCAGGTAACGATCCTAAATGATGTGTTTCGCGGTCTGGGAGGAATAAAAATGATCGACATATATACTGAAAAAATAGATTCGCCCGATTGGATTATTCAAAATGATTTGTTTTTTAATCTTTATACAAGTAATGAAGAAATGACAGATCGAGATATTAAACTAATTCGCCAAGTGGACGATGCGAATTTAACCACTGATAAACGAATTGAAACAAAATACGGTTTGGGTACGATCCGAAACTTATCCAGCGGTTGCAAAACATTGCTAAATATCGTGAAGCATCCCGAAAAAGTAGTCTGCGTAGAAGAATGTGGGCCGAATGTGCTTAATATAATTTTCAAAATGGATCATATTAAAATCTATATGTCAAGACCTAGCTTTGCTGATATTCCGGATCATGCCTGCCTCAGATTCAATGAGAAAGATATTGTTATGGGAAATGCTGGATACCAGGCGTGGTGGGGCAAGGAATATGAAAGGAGAGCGGCTAATGATTTATAGGGACATACGATTTAAAGCGGATCCGTTTTTATATGAATTACATTTTGACGATCGAATCACTCTTGTAGGCGGAGACAGCGGCACAGGGAAAACTGTACTCTATGAGATGCTGGAAGATTTGAAGCTGACCAAAGAATACCATGCGATCAAATTGTTTAATTATAAGTCCGACAGTTTGGTGGCGCAACTGAAAAAGTGCAGAAATAACTTTATCGTAATTGATAACGCTGATATTTTAATGACTGACGATATTCGAAGATTCATTAATTTTGAATTTTCAAATCAATATATGCTTTTTTCAAGAAATTGTGATGGATTAAACGCTTCCGATAAAAGTTTTAAAGTGCTGAAGATGGAAAATAACATCATTACATTGGCGGAGGAACTTTGATATGTATTATTTATGGACAGAAGATGCTGGCGCTGGACTTCATTTTTGGAAGCTAGTAAATCAGCTTTTCTTTGATAATGCCTTAATCGTTCAAAGTATGGGAAGCAATCAAGGTATCTTAGATGCAGTTTCTCATCTAATCCCCCATCCAGAAGACATATATTATATCGCGTTTGACCTCGTATCAGATAATCAAGATATACGCAATAAGTACCGTCTTTTAAGGGCCTTAGCTGATCGGCATAAAAATCAAATTATATTACTGGATATCGTTTGCTTTGAATATTTGATTTTGTCCTTTAAAAAATTAATATCATGGACTGGAACGCGCAAAGCTGACAAAATTAAAATGCGTGAAGAAGTGCTTGCAGCAATAGAAAATCATAGCATTAATCTTTCAAAAATCAAGGATAAAAAAACCTTGCAATACATAGAAGGCTTCAAACGTTTTTCTACCGAACGGATTATGAAATCCTTAACCTTAGAATTAACGGAAAATGAAAAGTGGTCGGTCGGCGGCTTACATATGGGAGAATGTTGGTATATGGATTGCTGTGTTTCTGGTCACTCAAGCAATGTTAGATGTGGAAAACCCGAACTGAAAGATGGAAACGAAAGAATGCGTTTATTGATAAAATCAGAGGCGATACAAAAGGTTTTGAAGCCAATTATAGACAGGTAAAACACCGACCGGATCCCTATGAAAATCACACTAATTCTCACAGGGATCCCCTATTCTATGCCTCCCAGCCCTCTATCTCATCCAAAGCCTTCTTCAGGATGCTATCCTCATCTGCCCCCGCCACATCAATATTCTGGGCGCTGAAGCAAATATGCTCATGTATCCCCAGGAATACATCGCACAAAGACTTTACGTAATCGAATCCCATATTTTCATAGACCGGTCCTCCGGCTGTCATCGTATAGATCACCCGCTTCGCTTTGCAAAGGCCCGCAGGAATCCCCTCCGGCGTATATTGAAAGGCTATGCCTACGACGCAGATCAGCTCCAAATAAACCTTTAAAATCGAGGGAAATGATAAATCCCAATAGGGAGCGTGAGTATTCCGGGCGATTCTGAACCGCCATTCCGGTGACACAGTACCGCAAATCCGCCTTTGTGGATACCGCCGTT
>CALWQV010000084.1 GCA_944383785.1 uncultured Enterocloster sp.
GTGAAGTTTATGCGGGAAGATAAGCGGAATACAAAGAGGGATTCCTACAATCAGGAAAATTTAAGGGAACATAAAAGCGAGAAAACAGGCTTTTTAGAGGCAGGAAAAGGGACAGAGAAGGTAAGGAAGAAAATTTTGTGATGTTTGATTTGGATGGGATATGGTGAGAGATTTGGATTGGGAGGAAACATAGAGAAAAGAGCCGAGAAACCTTGAATGTACAAGAAAAATCGACTCTTTCTTTGTACCTGGGATACTAAAATAGTATTATTTCAATTTCACCGCTAACGCATTGGTTATTATTTCTCTCTGTTTCAGAAAGAGAACATTTTGGGGTGGAGAACAAGCCGGAAAATGGCTTGCCCTATACTTTACAATAATATATAATTGAGAAGAAAGAGATAAATTCAGAATTTATAATTAGCAGAGAAAGTTACAAATCAAATATTCTTTCAGATGGGAGTTGAAATCATTGACAAAGATTATCCATTGTGCAGATCTGCATTTGGACTCTCCAATGGAGACCCACATGACAGAGGAACAAGCATCGACTAGAAATACTGAGATCATCCGTTCTTTTCTTAGACTGACGGAATATGCAGCTAAAAACGATGTACGAGCGGTCATCATTGCAGGCGATATGTTTGACGGCGAGCGCGTAAAGGTCCGAACTGTAGACGAAATTCTTGATGCTATACGGAGAACGTCAAAGGTAGATTATCTGTATCTTGCCGGTAACCACGATGGAGCCACGTACGCATTTGCTGACCATAATATGCCGGACAACCTGAAAACCTTCGGCAAGGAATGGACAACCTATAAATATGACAGCGTGGCGGTTTCTGGAGTTGAGATTTGTGAAGACAACGCACATTCGCTCTACTTACAGGTTCCACATAAAGATGGTGCGGTCAATATCGTTACTTTGCATGGACGGGCAGGTGCGGCTTCAGGCGTGGACCAAGTCAATATTTCCCAACTTAAAAACAAAGGAATTGACTATCTGGCATTGGGACATATCCATTCCTATGCAGAGCAGTCATTGGACGGTAAGGGTATCTATTGCTATGCTGGTTGCTTGGAAGGCCGCGGTTTTGATGAGTGTGGGCCGAAAGGTTTTGTTCTGCTTACCATAGATTCTGGCCGGATCCAGCATGAATTTGTGCCTTTTTCCTGCCGGCAATTGCATCGGATTCCGGTCGACATTACAGGATTGACAAAAAATTCCGAGATTGGACAAAAGATGAAAGAGGCTGCGCAGAACATTTCTTCAGATGATATGGTCGAGTTTCTTCTTTCCGGTGGGGTAGACCCTACGGCTAATATTGCGGTATCGTATCTGCAGAATCTTGTAAAGAGCGACTTTTTCTTTGTCAAGGTCAAAAACGAAACGCACATGACCATCAACCCGGAGGACTATAAGAATGACATCTCACTGAAGGGTGAATTTATTCGTTTAGTATTAGCCTGTGATGCGAGCGAGGAAGATAAGGCAGCTATTATCCGTACGGGTATGCAGGCATTGATGGGAGAGGAGATTACGCTATGAAACTGATTAGATGTCATATCGAAAACTTCGGCGTACTTTCTAATTTTGATTTCACCTTTACCGAAGGCTTGACCACGATCTGCCAAAGTAATGGCTTTGGTAAGAGTACCTTTGCAGCCTTTATTAAAGCCATGTTCTATGGGTTCCCACG
Source organism: uncultured Enterocloster sp. (assembly GCA_944383785.1). Lineage (GTDB taxonomy): Bacteria > Bacillota > Clostridia > Lachnospirales > Lachnospiraceae > Enterocloster. Next base: position 1,701 of record CALWQV010000084.1, read on the forward strand.
TAGGGGTGCGCGGACTGTTATGGAAAATGAGCGTAAGCGCTATGACCCGTGGCAAGGCGGAAAGTATGGCGGCTACCTGGAGTTTGAAGTACAGGATGTCAGCTACCGCGTTACACGCTACTTTGGTAAGACAGCCGCGAAGGATACGTTCTCCTTGTTGGATCTGACCAACCGTCGACCAAGTGTAGCATACTCAGAAAGGCTCGGTGAAGAACTGTTCCGACTGGATGCGGACTCTTTCGCCCGCAGTACCTATGTTCCGCAGTTATCAGCGGGTGACATAGAAGCAACAACTTCGATTCGAACCAAACTGAGCAACTTGGTGGATGATACCAATGACCTCAGTAACTACGATACTGCTGAGAAAAAACTGCGCGACTATCGAACAAAGTTCCGCGCATACCGTGGTAATGGGGGAATTATTAATGAAGTAAGAGGTAAATACCTTACCCTTGAAAACCAGAAAGATCAAGCCGAACAGCAAAAGCCGATACTGCAGGAAATGGTGAAAAAAATCGAATGGTTGAACGGAGAAAAAGTAGCCAAAACGGAGGCTGTAATCGGCTTGCGTGAGAAAATTCGTTTGGCATCGGGGCAAAAAGCACGGCAAATCAATCAGAAACGGTTTTCTGAGTTGCGCGCAGATATCGCTAAGAATCAGCAATATTTGCAAGAGATGGATGAGAACTATCTTGCAGGCTATCCGACTTTCGAGGAGATCAAAGTGCAGCGTGATAATCTGAGTGTATTCCAGCAGGAGACCCAACGCCTACAGACATTGAGCCTTAGCAATGCAGACAAGGAAACGGTCGATAGCGAACAGCGGTGGTTTGCGGATGCGGATAAGACAGCCTCGGATATTGATCGTTGCGACCAAGACTGTAAAGAACTGGGAAAAGTTTCGGCAAAGATGACGGCCCAGATGCTGCCGGAAGAACTGGAAAGGTTGGAGAGACTGTCCGAGCGCTTCGCGTCCGCTTCCCCTACGGAAGAAGAATTGCAAATCTGCATGGTTGCCGCGGATGATTTAAGTGATGCACAGCGTCGGCAGATCGATCTTTCAATACCTGCCGAAAGCCAGAAATGTCTTGCACAGCTCAAAGAACTGTTCAGTGACGGGGTGCCGAGCGACAGTGTTTTGGCTGCCTGCGACCAGGCTCAGCATGACCGCGATGTATTGAATCAAAGCCGCATCGCATACGTTTTCTCAGAAAGCGAACAAAAACAATACGAGGTGTTAAAACATACCTTTGCGTCTGGCGTGCCTACGGAAGAGGAGATTCGGGATAAGCAAAAGGATAGTCGCCGTATCGCAGAACTTATGGCTAAGAAAAATACACAAACGACCATCGTGCGGCAGAAACCTGTACAGGAAGTTCCGTCGACATCGAAAACGCCCTTGCTTTTCGGTGGTGTAGGGGTGGTATTTCTGGTCTTGGGCATTATTTGCTTTGTAATGAACTTCTCGATTCCCGGAATCATCCTTCTCGTTATTGGTTTTGTAGCTTTACTTACCGCATTTTGGCTGCACACCCAATCTATAGTCAGAGGTCAAAAACAAAGCACGGCTTCCGTCATCACGACAAGTGCAATTTCCGATGCAGAAAATCAAGAGCTCTACAATCTGCAGCATACACTGAACGATTTTCTGCTGCGCTTTTACGACAGCACAGCAGAGCCGGACAACAAATTGGTGCAACTGCTTATTGATGAGAAAACCTACACAGAGCTAAATGAGAAAAAGGCCGCTGCAGAGAGCGAGTTGAAAAAAATTGATGCAGAGATTGAAACGAAGAATCGGGCCATTCGGGCGGTGTTTGACCAATATTTTCCTCATACCGCTTACCAGGATAACTTTGTAAAGGAGTTACGCGAAAGCAGCAAAAAATATCAAACGCTAATGGACGAGGTCAAAAAGATGACGGCAAAGCGTGAAGCGTTGAACGAGAAAATAGAGAGATGTCGTGCACAAATTGTTCCTGTACTGCATACATATTATCCTGTTGAACTGCCCAGTGATTTACGGCAGGGAATCCGCGAACTGAGCAGTGAAGTCAGGGCTTATCGGGAACTTACGGCTAAGAAACAAGCGATGCTAGAGGGCAACGCAGAATATCAGGCTCGTGCGAATGTATTGACGGAGGAGATTCGCGGAATCCTGCTTTCTTACAGTGCGCTGGATCAGACCTTGACGTATGACATCTGTCTGCGAAATCTTCGGAAACGGTTTGATGGGTATAGGAAAGCAACGGAACGTCTTGCTCATTATACACAGGATTTTGAAAGCGCTTCGTCCCGAAAGGCGCAAGCCGATGCAGCGATCAAACAGTTCTTGTTGAAGTATCAGCTTTCGGGGGATACCCCGGAGAATCTGATCGACTATGCTGATGAGGATATACGAAAAAGAGACTCTGTCAAGCAGGCCCTTGCGGAAGCGCAACGTAAGCTGACAACTTTTATGAAAGAAAATCCCGACATTGAAAACGATATTGCTGATCCAGATGTGGATCTTCCCAATCTGGAATTTTTGCAGATGTCCGAAAAAAGCCTCCAAGGACAAATTGATGCTATTGATGCAGAACTGCGCGATCTGCGCCAGGAGCGTGATCGCATCCGCCGTTCTGTCGAGAACATTCCTGCATGGGAAGACCGCATGGCACGACTTAAGGCTGAAGAGGAAGATGCAGAAAAGAAATGTGCTCTTGCCGAACAGACGATTGCCATGCTGAACAGGGCTAAGGATAATCTCGCCAATAGCTATGTGGGCAAGGTCGAACGTGGGTTTGAGTACTACGCCGATACTCTTATGGGGGATGAACTCGGCAATGTGATGGTCGATAAGGACTTGCATTTGCATATTGACGAGAAAGGCGCAGCCCGCGAAGTCTGCAGTTTCAGTGCAGGTATGATAGATTGTATCGTATTGTGCATGAGATTGGCGCTTGTGGATGCGCTGTTTAGCGAGGAAAAGCCGTTTTTGATTCTCGATGATCCATTTGTAAATTTAGACGACAAACACACGAAACGCGCACGAGAAATGCTAGACAAAATTGCGCAGGATCATCAGGTAGTATATTTGGTTTGCAACACAAGTCGGCAATAAAGTTTATTGTAAGTTCTATTAAAGGTCTGTTGCATTAGAGTCTGCCCTCTTTTAGAGTCCTCACCGGTACAAAGAAAGGAAAAATATGGTTGTTGCAATTATCACGGCAATTTTTCTCATTGTTCACAAGGGATTACATTGCCGTGAATAATTCAGGTGTAATACTGCAAAGATGCCAGATAAAGAAAGCAGGGAAAGGGCTATGAAAATTGTTGAAGAAAATAAAGGCTACGGATATTGCTAGTTATCGCTGTAGGCATAAGAAGTTTGAAGTAGAAGAATTATCATGTGAAATTATTGACACCAAATATGACACCATCTATAATGTGAATAAGGGGTATTCAAATGTCAAAGTGGGATAAACTATTGATGCGTATCTGCTCTTTATCGAGAGACCTCCGTTTTGATGAACTGCGGAAAGTATTGGAGAGCTATGGTTACAAGATGAATGCTCCGAGAAGTGGGAGTAGTCATTATACATTTCGAAAATCTGGATGCCAGCCAATTACGATACCAAAGCATGAACCAATTAAGAAGGTTTATGTGGAACTTGTGAGGCAGATTGTAGAAAGTGAGGCGGGAAATGATGAAGACGCTGAATGATTATATGAAGATGTTTGATCGAATGGAAATCGTAGAAGATAAAGACGAAGGCGGATATGTGGTTTCTTATCCTGATTTGCCAGGGTGTATTACTTGTGGAGAAACGATTGAATCTGCGGTTGCAAATGCAGTAGACGCGAAGAAGGCTTGGATTGAAGCCGCGCTGGAAGAAGGAATCGAGATTCATGAACCGGATAATTTAGAAGATTATTCCGGGCAATTTAAACTAAGGATCCCCAGGAGCCTGCATCGATCTTTAGCAGAGCATTCGAAAAGAGAAGGGATCAGTATGAATCAGTACTGTGTTTACCTTCTTTCTAAGAATGATGCGCTTTATTCGAAATAGTGAGGTCTTTGCTTTAGAATATTTAATAGCATTACTTATTCTGGCTCATAATCACATGGCGCAGGTATCCACCTGAACTTAGGGCGTAAGCTCAAACCGCTTCACAGCGCAAGTCCACATTCAAAGGCCAGAGCCATATACATCTCAGCATTGTTCAGACCATATAAAGCTAAATCCCTGATTTCCCATGTGCTGTCGGTGAGATGGTCTGCGCCATACAAAAATTGGATCATAGGAATATGGCGGTACTTTGCGGCGGCCAGCATGGCGGCGCACTCCATTTCAACGGCAAGACAGCCCTCCTGTTTGCGCTCCTGGATAGCGGGGATCGTTTCTCTGTAGATTCCATCGGAAGTCCAAGTTTTGCCTTTTACATATGGACAGCCGAAGGTTTTCAGAACATTTTCTAATGTTTGAATGGAATGGGCGTCCGCTTCGATTTCTGGAGACGGCGCTATATAGTGATAGCTTGTTCCTTCATCGCGAATCGCCGATACAGGGATTATGATACGGTCCTTTACTTTTTGAGCGTCCAAAATTCCGCAGGAACCAAACAGCACGAATTTTTTTGCGCCCATAGCAACGACCTCTTCAAACCCCACAACACAGGCTGACGCGCCTACTCTGGAAAGATAAAAGGCTATCTCTTTGTTTTTGTATCGAATTTTATAAACAGGGATGCTGCCGTTTGCAGTGTATAATTCGGCTATCTTTTCAGTATGGTCCAGCGAAGCGAATTTTTGAATGATATTTTCTGAAAATGTGGAAACGCATATTTCAGGGAAATGCGCCACATTTTTCGTTGTATCTGACGGGCTGAACAGAGCAGGTTCTAAAATATTAGTTCGCTGAAATACGGTTTTCAAAGGATTTCCCCCCATTATATTTTCGGATATTCAATGATCGAGACAATTGTATTCTAGCATACCTGACGGGAATAAGCAAATACTAAGAAACAAGGGAGGCCGACAGCATGATCTATTTTACATCAGATCTCCATTTCGGGCATAACAATATGATCCGGCATACAGGAAGGCCCTTTGAAAATGCGGAGGAAATGGACCTGATTTTGATTCAAAAGTGGAACCAAACGGTCAGCAGCAGGGATGAAGTATACATTCTCGGAGATTTTACCATGAAGGGAGCGGCGTATGCTTGCGAGATTTTGGGGCAGTTGAGGGGAAGAAAGTATTTGATTCGCGGCAACCATGACCGGTTTGCGGATGATCCGGGCTTTAACCGGGCCTTATTTGAATGGATTCGGGATTATTATGAATTGAAATGGCAGAATCAAAGGTGGATTTTATTTCATTACCCGATCGAAGAGTGGAACGGATATTTTAAGGGAAGCATCGACCTTCATGGGCACCAGCACAATCATGAGGAGTACAACCTTACAAATCTGGAACGAAGGATCCGCCGCTATGATGTGGGCGTAGATGCCAATGGAATGAAACCTGTAAGTATCGCGGAGATTGCGGACTTTTTTAGCGGAATATAAAAGAAAGGGAGTGTATAAAGTTTTCCTTGGATAGTCGATATAACGACTATAGCGTTAGGATGTGGCGGCTCTTACAATAAATGCAAGAAGTTACAAATTGAAAAAGAGGAGGCCCATCCTTGATTACATATGAACCCTTTTGGCGTATGCTGGAGAAGTCAGGGGAGTCTACTTACACATTGATTTACAAGCACCATATCTCCAGCTCTACCATTGACCGCCTTCGGAAGAATAAACCAGTTAATACAACGACTTTAAACGACCTGTGCCGGATTTTAAACTGCGACATCAGCGATATCGTCCGCTACAGTCCATCGGATCAGGATCAGAAGCTGTAGGCTGTCGAAACACTCTATTATTTTGGGGTATTTGTAACTGCTGCGAGCATTTCCGAAATATGCCGCAGCTTTGACAAAACCGGTTGCCCAGCCGCATGTTTTCCGCTATAATGGATAACGAAGAGAAAATCCGGGATTCATTTTACGAGAGGAGATAAGGTGATGGAGAATAACAAACGTCCGGACGATATGGTCCGCATTACCACGGCTGAGCTGGCTGAGGCGTTTATTGAAGAGCAGGTAAAGGAGATCAAAGAACAGGTAGGGGATAAGAAGGTTCTTCTGGCGTTGTCGGGAGGCGTGGATTCCTCTGTAGTGGCCGCGCTGCTGATTAAGGCCATCGGCAGGCAGATGGTGTGCGTTCATGTGAACCACGGACTTTTGAGAAAGGGCGAGCCGGAGCAGGTGGTGCAGGTGTTCCGCCATCAGATGGATGCCAATCTCGTCTATGTGGATGCGGTGGATCGCTTCCTGGACAAATTAAAAGGCGTGGAGGAGCCGGAGAAGAAGCGCAAGATTATTGGCGCGGAATTTATCCGTGTGTTTGAGGAAGAAGCGAGAAAATTAGAGGGGATCGAGTTCCTGGCCCAGGGCACCATTTATCCGGATATTCTGGAAAGCGACGGCGTGAAGGCCCATCATAATGTAGGCGGGCTTCCGGAGGATCTGCAGTTTCGTCTGGTAGAGCCTCTGAAGCTGTTGTTTAAGGACGAAGTACGGGTTGTTGGTAAGACACTGGGACTGCCGGATTCCATGGTTTACCGCCAGCCCTTCCCGGGGCCCGGCCTGGGTGTGAGATGTCTGGGCGCGATTACCAGGGATCGTTTGGAGGCTGTCCGGGAGTCTGACGCTATTCTTCGGGAAGAATTTGCGAAAAACGGCCTGGAAGGCAAGGTATGGCAGTATTTTACAGTGATTCCCGATTTTAAGTCAGTTGGCGTAAAGGATGGTAAGCGCTCCTTTGAGTGGCCGGTGATCATCCGCGCGGTGAATACCAAGGATGCGATGACGGCTACGGTGGAGGACGTGCCTTTTGCCCTGCTGCAGCACATTACGGAGCGGATTACCAAAGAAGTGACGGGGGTTAACCGGGTATGCTTTGACCTGACGCCAAAGCCCACGGGGACCATCGAGTGGGAATAAATTCGAAAAAGTGCTTGCATTTCCCGCAAGATGATGATATGATTAATATGATTATAGGCTAGTTGATGATAAAGAGTGGGCATTGGCCCACTCTTTCGTATTGTTATGAGCACTTAGCGCCTGTCTTTGGGGCGCATACGTGCGAAACATACAGAGCACTTGGCGAGGTCTTTCCGAGCCTAGTGCGGAGTATAGTTATGGAGCGTGGAAAGACGAGGTGACAGGAGAATGGGAAAAAAGGAAACTTATGAGTCCAGGGTGGAAGCCTTCCTTCTTCCGCTGCTGGAGGAAAACAAGTTCGAGCTAGTGGATGTGGAGTATGTGAAGGAAGCGGGGACTTGGTATCTGAGGGCCTATATTGACAAGGAGGGCGGCATCGCGGTGGACGACTGCGAGCTGATCAGCCGCAGGCTGGGAGACTGGCTGGATGAGAAAGATTTTATTGACGAGAGCTATATCCTGGAGGTCAGCTCCCCGGGCCTTGGAAGGCCCTTAAAGAAGGAGAAGGACTTTGCCAGAAGCATCGGCAAGGATGTGGATGTGCGCCTGTACCGCCAGCGGGATGGACAGAAGGAGTTTACGGGGCGGCTTAGTTCCTACGACGGGGATACGGTAACCCTACAGATGGAGGACGGCAGCCAGATGACCTTTGAGCGAAGCGGCATTGCCCTGATCCGTTTATCCTTTGATTTTTAAAGCGTGTAAAAGATTCGGAAATTTTGTATATATAAGGAAAGAACAATTAGGAGGATAGCCATGAACAAGGAACTGTTAGAGGCGATGGAAGTGCTGGAGAAGGAGAAGAACATCAGCAAGGAATCATTGCTGGAGGCCATTGAGAATTCTCTGCTTACCGCCTGCAAGAATCATTTTGGCAAAGCGGATAACGTCCGGGTTAATATTAATCCCGACACCTGCGACTTTGCCGTCTACGCGGAGAAGGAGGTAGTGGAGACGCCGGAGGATCCGGCACTTCAGATCAGCCTGACAGACGCGAAGATGATGAATCCCAAGTATGAGGTGGGGGATACGGTGCAGATTCCCCTGGATTCCAAGAAGTTTGGACGGATTGCCACCCAGAACGCCAAGAACGTGATCCTTCAGAAGATCCGGGAGGAGGAGCGCTCCGCATTATATAAGGAATATTTTACCAAGGAAAAGGATGTAACCACCGGAATTGTCCAGCGCTACTTCGGAAAGAACATTAGCGTGAACCTGGGACGGGTGGATGCAATTTTGAATGAGAGCGAGCAGGTGAAGGGAGAGAGTTTCCGCCCCACCGACCGCATCAAGGTATACGTGCTGGAAGTAAAGGATACCCCCAAGGGCCCCAGGATTTCTGTTTCCAGAACCCATCCGGATCTTGTGAAGCGGCTCTTTGAGTCTGAGGTAGCCGAGGTGAGGGACGGAACAGTGGAGATCAAGGCCATTGCCCGTGAGGCCGGTTCCAGAACCAAGATCGCGGTAAAGTCAAATGATCCTAACGTGGATCCGGTAGGCGCCTGTGTCGGATTAAACGGCGCGCGGGTGAACTCCATCGTCAATGAGCTGAGAGGCGAGAAGATCGACATTATCAACTGGGACGATAATCCCGCCTACTTGATTGAGAACGCTTTAAGCCCCGCCAAGGTGATCTGTGTCGTTGCGGACGAGGAAGAGCGGGAGGCTCAGGTGATCGTACCTGATTACCAGCTTTCACTGGCCATCGGCAAAGAGGGCCAGAACGCCAGACTGGCAGCCAGGCTGACCGGATATAAGATTGATATTAAGAGCGAAACGCAGGCAAGGGAAATGGGGCTTTTTGAGCAGATGGGCCTGCAGTACGGGGACGCCCCGGCAGATGAGGAGCTTTCGCAGGACTACCAGGACTATGAGGCCGGAGACATTTAAAAGGACATAGAGCAACGGGAAAGGATACCGGAAAGATTAGGGGTGATAGTAAGTGGCCATGAAAAAAATTCCGCTGAGACAGTGCATTGGCTGCGGCGAGATGAAGAACAAGAGGGAAATGATCCGTGTGATTAAAACCCCTGAGGGCGAGATCCTTCTGGACGCCACCGGAAGAAAGAACGGGCGGGGTGCCTACCTGTGCCCCAGCGGGGAATGCCTGAAAAAGGCCGTGAAAAATAAGGGCCTGGAGCGTTCCTTTAAGATGGCGATCCCGAAAGAGATCTACGAAAACCTGGAAAAGGAGATGGAAACGCTTGGACAATAAAAAGAGGCTGCTTAGTCTGATCGGACTGGCGACCAGAGCCAGAAAAGTGGTAAGCGGCGAGTTTTCCACAGAGAAATCGGTAAAAAGCGGCCGCTCCTGTTTGGTCATTGTGTCGGAAGAGGCTTCGGCCAATACCAGGAAGATGTTTACGAATATGTGTACTTACTATAAGGTTCCGATTTATCTGTTCGGTACGAAGGAGGAACTTGGTCATGCCATGGGACAGGAGTTTCGGGCTTCGCTGTCTGTGGAGGATGCCGGGTTCGCAAAGTCGATGGCAGGGATATTGAATATAAATGGAGGTAGTGTGAATGAAAGTAAGTGAATTGGCAAATGAGCTGGGAACCACCAGCAAGGAGATATTAGAGATTATCAAGCAGAAGGACCCGGCGGCGAAGATGTTCGCGGCTTCCAAGGTGACGGATGCCCAGGAAGCCGCAGTGAGAGGCGCCCTGTCCGGAAAAAAGGGAGGGGAGGCAAAGGCTCCTGAGGCGAAGGCGGAAGGGCCGAAGGCTGCCGAGCCCAAGACAGAAGCGGCAGGAAGCGGAGCGGCTTCCGCTCAGGCTGCGCCTAAGAAGAAGCTGACCGCTGTGTTCCGCCCCCAGAACGCTCAGCAGCAGATTAAGCGTCCGCTGCCTAAGCCAGCTCCCGCTCCCGGCCGCCCCCAGCCGACGCAGCCTGCAAAGCCGCAGCCGGCTCAGGAGAACATTCGCAAGCAGGAAAGCGTCCAGAAGACGGAGGCACCCCAGAAGCCGGAGACGGCCCAGAAAGGGGAGAACACTCAGATGACTGAGAGCGTTCAGAAGTCGGATGCCGGCCGCAGACCGGAAAATACCCAGAGAACGGAGTTTGCCCAGAAGGCCAGAACTGCTTCGCCGGCAGCGGAAGGGGAGCGTTCTCAGGCCGGCCGCGACGGAGGCAGCCGTGACGGCCGTGATGGGAACCGTGGAGGCTACCAGGGAAGCCGCGACGGCCGTGATGGGAACCGTGGAGGCTACCAGGGAAGCCGCGATGGCCGCGACG
>CALWQV010000085.1 GCA_944383785.1 uncultured Enterocloster sp.
AAAAGTTATCCACATCGGACCTGAAATTTGTCCTTTAAAATTTCGTCATGTTTTTGGGGCTGGCTGAACTGTTACGAGGACTTATGAAAAAAAGCGAATAAGCTGAAAAAAGTGCTTGCATTTGCCGCATTCCTTTGGTAGAATAGTAAACCGTGACATATAAAATCCTTGCTCCTGTACTGAAAACAGGGGCCGGAAGACCACAAGGAGGTAAAGCAAGATGAACAAGTACGAATTAACCGTTGTTCTGAATGTGAAGCTGGAAGACGAGGAGCGTGCAGCTGCAATCGAGAAGGTGAAAGGATACATCACCCGTTTCGGCGGCACCGTGACCAACGTAGATGAGTGGGGAAAGAGAAAGCTGGCATATGAAATCCAGAAGATGCACGAGGCTTTCTACTACTTCATCCAGTTTGAGTCCGATTCTGTATGCCCCAACGAAGTAGAGGCTCACGTTCGTATTATGGAACCAGTGATCAGATACTTGTGCGTAAAAGTTGAGGAATAATCAACTGCACAGGGCAAGTTAAAAAGGAAGAGTGATCGTATGAACAGAGTTATCTTGATGGGCAGATTGACAAGAGATCCGGAGGTTCGTTATTCCCAGGGAGAGCGTTCCATGGCCATTGCCCGGTATACCCTGGCGGTAGACCGCAGAGGGCGCAGGAGCCAGGATAATGGAGAGCAGACCGCAGATTTTATTCCCTGTGTGGCATTTGACCGCGCGGCGGAGTTCGCTGAGAAGTATTTCCGTCAGGGGATGCGGGTTCTGGTATCCGGAAGAATCCAGACTGGTAGCTATGTGAACAAGGACGGTCAGAGAGTATACACCACCGAAGTGATCCTGGATGACCAGGAATTCGCAGACAGCAAGGGAGCGGCTTCCGATATGAGCGGATATCAGCGTCCTGCTCCGGCCGAGCGGCCTACCCCTGCCAGCGCGATTGGTGATGGATTTATGAACATTCCGGACGGAGTGGAGGACGAAGGCCTTCCGTTTAACTAGGATGTTCCACTGTTAAATCATAAAGGAGGACAACACCAATGGCATTTAATAAAACTGATAGACCTGAGGGAGCTAAGATGAGAAGACCCGGCGGCATCCGCAGAAGAAAAAAAGTATGCGTATTTTGCGGTGAGCAGAACGGCGTCATTGATTACAAGGATGTTAATAAGTTAAAGAGATACGTTTCCGAGAGAGGAAAGATTCTTCCTAGAAGAATCACCGGAAACTGCGCGAAGCATCAGAGAGCCCTGACGGTAGCCATCAAGCGGGCCCGCCACATTGCTTTGATGCCCTATACCTGCGACTAAATTATGTCAGATTGACCTCGTGTGGAATGCTGCACGGGGTCTTTTAAAATATAGCTTTACTTTTTTCATTAACTGTGTATATAATAAATACATAAACAGCGGACGCAGCAATCTGAGCTGTATTTCCACGTTTCGAAAGATTTCACAAAGTCTTATCAAAATCCCATGTTTCGGATAACTTTTAACTACGCAAATTAAGGAGATTCGTATGCGAGAAAAATTAGAAACCCTGCCGGTAACAGAACTCAGGGAAATGGCAAAATCCCAGGGAATCAAAGGAACCAGCAGCATGCGTAAGGCTGAGCTGGTAGACATTCTCTGCGCTCACGCGGAGAAAAATGAGAAAAAAGAGGCGGCGCCTAAGGATCCGGAACCGGGACCGGCCCAGGAATCCGCAGGCGTCCAGGAAACGAGAGCATCCAGGGAGACGACCGCCAGACCGTCCCGGGAGCATGGCGGATCCTACGATGGAAAAACGCAGGCAAACGAGGCCAGGAGGAGCTCCAGGCCTTACGATAAGAACGGCCAGTCCAGACCGTCTCAGCCTAGAACCTACAATAATGGCTACGCCCAGCAGCCGAGTGCGGCAGCCCCGGCTCCTGCTACAGCGGCTCCTGCGGGTGCCAGCGAAGAGCGCCCCTACCGCAGCGAGGTGAAAAATGACGCCACCGGCCTGACCAACCAGGATCTTTTAGAGCTGGACAGCGGAATTGAGGCAAACGGAATCTTGGAGGTTATGCCTGACGGATTCGGATTTATCCGCTGCGAGAATTTCCTTCCCGGTGAAAACGACGTTTATGTGGCGCCCTCCCAGATCCGCCGCTTTAACCTGAAGACCGGTGACATCATCTGCGGAAACCGGCGGGTCAAGTCGCCTACGGAGAAATTTGCCGCTTTGCTCTATGTGCGCACGGTAAACGGCTATCCCTTAAGCTCCACGGAGCACCGCCCGAATTTTGAAGACTTGACGCCCATTTTCCCTAATGAGCGTCTGCATATGGAAACGCCTGGAGTGCGCAACTCTGTCGCTATGCGGGTTCTTGATCTGCTGTCCCCCATTGGAAAGGGCCAGAGAGGTATGATCGTGTCCCCGCCAAAGGCAGGAAAGACTACCCTCTTAAAGCAGGTAGCCAAGGCCGTTACCACCAACCATCCGGACATGCATGTGATCATTCTGCTGATCGATGAGCGTCCCGAGGAAGTGACGGATATTAAGGAGGCCATTGTAAGCCCCAATGTGGAAGTGATTTATTCCACCTTTGACGAACTGCCGGAGCGCCATAAGCGGGTATCCGAGATGGTAATCGAGCGGGCCAAGCGTCTGGTGGAGCATGGCCGGGACGTAATCATCCTGTTAGACAGTATCACCCGCCTAGCCAGAGCCTACAACCTGGTGGTATCCCCCAGCGGACGCACTCTTTCCGGCGGTCTTGACCCGGCGGCTCTTCATATGCCGAAGCGGTTTTTTGGCGCGGCCCGAAACATGCGGGAGGGCGGAAGCCTGACCATCCTTGCCACCGCCTTGGTGGATACGGGAAGCCGTATGGATGATGTGATCTACGAGGAATTTAAGGGAACCGGCAATATGGAGCTGGTACTTGACCGGAAGCTTTCCGAGAAGCGCATCTTCCCTGCGGTTGATATCTTAAAGTCCGGAACCAGAAGAGACGACCTGCTGTTGACCAGAGAGGAGTCGGAATGCGTGGATATTATCCACAAGGCTACCAGCTCCTTAAAGCCTGAGGAGGCGGTGGAAAAGATCCTGGATCTTTTCGCCCGCACCAGAACCAACCGGGAATTTGTGGAGATGGCCAAAAAGATACGGTTTTTCTAGAAAAATCCGGTTGCATTTCCGGCGCGGCTGTGCTATACTGATTAAGCTGTCTGAATTGACGGCAGTTTTAGCATCTTCGTGAGTCAGAACCTTACGGGTCGGGTGCGTGAGACTTAGAAATAGATGCCGATATTTGTACATTCCTCCCGGACTGTGGGCGGCTATGTACAAAGGCAGATTGGCATAAACAGCCGCGGTCGGAAACCGCAAAATAAATCGGAGAGGTGAAATATCATGAAAGAAGGAATCCATCCTAATTACTACCAGGCAAAGGTAGTCTGCCACTGTGGAAACGAGTTTGTAACCGGTTCTACCAAAAAGGAAATCCATGTAGAGGTTTGCTCCAAGTGTCATTCATTCTACACTGGTCAGCAGAAGGCTGCCGCTGCCCGCGGACGTATTGAAAAGTTCAATCGTAAGTACGGCATTAACGCTGGTAAATAAGGGAGCTGATAAGGGGTTGAGCTTAAAACTGCTCAGCCTCTTTTGTTTTTTGGAAAGGTTGAAACGATGAAATATTCTGGAATCGGGGGCCAGGCGGTTATAGAAGGTATCATGATGCAGAACGGCCCGGATTACGCGGTGGCGGTCCGCAGGCCCGACGGCGAGATCGAGGTTATGGAGGACCGCTATACAAGTTTAACAAAAAAGGTGAAGCTGTTTTCGCTGCCCTTTGTCCGGGGCATTTTCAGCTTTGCGGATTCCATGATTGTAGGGATGAGGGCGCTGACCTGGTCCTGCAGTTTTTTTGAGGACGATGAAGAGACGGAGCCTTCCAAATTTGAAAAATGGCTTGACCGTGTCTTTGGCGAAAAGCTGGAGGGGATTCTCATGACGGTTGTGATGATTTTCTCCTTTGCCCTGGCCATCGGTATTTTTATGGTTCTTCCGATGCTGATCGCCCGGGTGTGCCGGCAGGTGATTCCATCGGAGACGGCCATGGCTTTTTTAGAGGGACTGATCCGCATCGCCATTTTTATCGGATATATCAAGCTGGTAAGCCGGATGGAGGATATCCGCCGGACCTTTATGTATCATGGGTCGGAGCACAAGTGTATCAACTGCATTGAGCACGGACTTCCCCTGACAGTGGAAAATGTCCGCGCCAGCTCCAAGGAGCACAAGCGCTGCGGAACCAGCTTTATTATGTTTGTAATGATTGTCAGCATCCTGTTCTTCCTGGTGATCCGACCGGAGACTCTGGGGATGCGCATCTTAAGCCGGGTGCTGCTGATCCCGGTGATCGCTGGTGTATCCTATGAGTTCCTGCGTTTCGCGGGACGTCACGACTCCTGGATCGTCAATCTGCTCAGCCGCCCAGGCATGTGGATGCAGGGACTGACCACCAAGGAGCCTGACGACTCTATGATCGAGGTGGCCATCGCGGCGGTGGAGAAGGTATTTGACTGGAAAGCTTATCTGGATGAAAATTTTCCCGGCTGGAAGGAAGCAGCCTGAGGTGAGGAGGAAGCCATGACGCTGCGGCAGCTTTTGGAAGAAGGAAGAGAAGAATTGGAAAAAGCGGGTGTGGCCGATTGGGCCTTGGACGCCCGGTACCTGCTGATGGCGGCCTTTGACCTGGATCTGGCGTCCCTTCTTGTAAAGCAGGAGCGCCAAATCCTTCCTGGAGACGAATCTGAGGAAAAGACTCGTTGCTACCGGCAGATGATTGGCCGGAGGGCAGGGCGGGCTCCCCTCCAGCAGATTTTGGGAGAGCAGGAGTTTATGGGCCTCCCGTTTCGAGTAAATGAACATGTGCTGACGCCCCGGCAGGACACGGAGACGCTGGTGGAGCTGGTTTTAAGGGAACGTCCGGACCCGTCCCAGTCGGTTCTGGATCTCTGCACCGGTTCCGGCTGTATTGCCTTAAGCCTTGCCAGGCTTGGGGGATACCGGAGAGTCTGGGCGTCGGATCTTTCGGAGGAAGCTCTGAAAGTGGCGGAGGAAAACGCAAAAGGGCTGTTAAAGGATCCAGCAGAAAGCAAGGCGGATTTTCGCCTGCTGAAAAGCGATTTGTTTGAGGGGATCCCGAAGGAAGAGCGGTTTGACATTTTGACATCCAATCCACCCTATATCCCCACAGAGGTGATCGAGGGCCTGGAGCCGGAGGTGCGGGATCATGAGCCTAGGATGGCCCTGGACGGGGATGAAGATGGACTGAAATTTTACCGGATTCTGGCGGCTGAGGCGGGGGGATTTTTAAATCCTGGCGGAGTCATCTACCTGGAAATCGGTTGGGATCAGGGCGCCAAGGTGGAAGAGCTTTTGAGGCAGGCAGGCTTTCAGGAAATCCGCACGGTAAAGGACCTGGCGGGAAAGGACCGGGTGGTCCGGGCGGGATGGCCATAGCGTCCCCAGGCAAAGAGATGGAACTGGAACCGTGATAAGAGAAATAGAGTGCAAGTCAGGAGAGAAAAGATGTTTGATAAATTAGATGATATGCTGGTTCACTATGAGGAACTGATGCGCATGCTGGGGGAGCCGGAGGCGGCTTCCGACACCAAGCGTTTTACCAAGCTGATGAAGGAGCAGGCGGAGCTGGCCCCCATCGTGGAGGCTTACCGGGAGTACAAGAAGGCCAAGCAGAGCATCGAAGACAGCTTACAGATATTGGAAGAGGAAAATGACGAGGAGATGCGGGAACTGGCAAAGGAAGAGCTTTCCGACAGCCGCAGGAAGGTAGAGGAGCTGGAGCATCAGCTGAAGATTCTGCTTCTTCCCAAAGACCCCAATGACGATAAGAACATTATCCTGGAAATCCGGGCCGGGGCCGGCGGGGACGAGGCTGCCCTTTTCGCGGCGGAGCTTTACCGCATGTACTGCAATTACGCTGACAGCCAGCACTGGAAGGTGGAGATGATCAGCCTGAACGAGAACGGCATCGGCGGCTTTAAGGAAGTGGTGGCCATGGTCACAGGAAAAGGGGCCTACTCCAAGCTGAAATACGAGAGCGGCGTACACCGTGTACAGCGTGTCCCTGAGACGGAATCCGGCGGGCGGATCCACACCTCCACCGCTACGGTGGCGGTGATGCCGGAAGCGGAGGAAGTGGACGTGCAGATCGACATGAACGACTGCCGCATCGACGTCATGCGGGCTTCCGGAAACGGCGGTCAGTGCGTGAATACCACCGACTCCGCAGTACGCCTGACCCACATTCCTACGGGAATCGTGATCTACAGCCAGACGGAGAAGTCCCAGCTTCAGAATAAGGAGAAAGCCTTCCGCCTGCTGCGCTCCAAGCTTTACGATATAGAGCTGGAGAAGCGTCAGAACTCCGAAGCCCAGGAGCGGCGCAGCCAGATCGGAACCGGCGATCGCTCGGAGAAGATCCGCACCTACAATTTCCCCCAGGGCCGCGTGACGGACCATCGGATCAAGCTGACCCTGTACAAGATTGATTCCATTATGAATGGGGACATCCAGGAGCTGCTGGACAACCTGATCGCTGCGGATCAAAGCGCCAAGCTGGCTAAGATGAGCGAAGCCTAAAAGTGAATACTTTCTTAAATTTTCCCTAATTCAGCCCCACATGGTTCACATGGTGGGCGCGGTATGTTATATTGAACGTAACAGTTTAGGGGGCTTAGTCCCTATACAAAAAGTCCAGGAGGAAACGCATATGAAAGGCATTATACTGGCCGGCGGAAGCGGCACCAGACTTTATCCCTTAACCAAGGTCACATCCAAACAGCTGCTGCCCATTTACGATAAGCCCATGATCTACTATCCACTGTCCGTTCTCATGAACGCGGGCATCCGGGAGATCCTGATTATCTCCACTCCCGATGACACGCCCCGTTTTGAGGCTCTTTTGGGGGATGGCCATCAGTTCGGCATCCATTTAAGCTACGCCGTCCAGCCCAGTCCCGACGGCCTGGCCCAGGCCTTTATCATCGGAGAGAAATTCATCGGCACAGACCATGTGGCCATGGTGCTGGGGGATAATATTTTCCAGGGCCACGGGCTGAACCGCCTGTTGCGGGCAGCGGCCGCCAAAGAGAAGGGAGCTACGGTATTCGGCTACTATGTGGACGACCCGGAGCGCTTCGGCATTGTGGAATTTGACAAAGAAGGGAAGGCTGTCTCCATCGAGGAAAAGCCCGCCCATCCTAAGTCCAACTACTGCGTCACCGGTCTTTACTTCTACGACAACCGGGTGGTGGAGTACGCCAAGGGATTAAAGCCCTCCGCCAGAGGGGAGCTGGAGATCACGGATTTGAACCGCATATACCTGGAAAACGGGGAGCTGGACGTAACCCTTCTGGGCCAGGGGTTTACCTGGCTGGATACGGGAACCCACGAGTCCCTGGTAGAGGCCACCAATTTTGTAAAGACCGTGGAAACCCATCAGCACCGGAAGATCGCCTGCCTGGAAGAAATCGCCTACTTAAATGGCTGGATTACCAAAGAGCAGGTGCTGGAGTCCTACGAAGTGCTTAAGAAGAACCAGTACGGAAAATATTTAAAGGACGTGCTGGATGGAAAATATGTGGATAAGCTTCATCAGCTGAACCAGTAGAAGGAGGCAGTGAATATGAAAATGATCATTACCGGCGGAGCCGGATTTATCGGAAGCAATTTTGTGCAGCATATGGTGAATAAGTACCCGGATTATGAGATCATCAATCTGGATCTTTTGACTTATGCGGGAAATTTGGAGAATTTAAAGCCGGTGGAGGATAAGCCCAACTACCGTTTTATCAAGGGGGACATTGCGGACCGGGCCTTCATCTTTAAGCTCTTTGAGGAGGAAAAGCCGGATGTGGTGGTGAACTTCGCGGCGGAGAGCCATGTGGACCGTTCTATCACAGACCCGGAGGCATTTGTGCGCACCAATGTAATGGGAACCACCACCCTCTTAGACGCCTGCCGCACCTACGGCATCAAGCGTTACCATCAGGTATCCACCGATGAGGTCTACGGGGACTTGCCCTTAGACCGGCCGGACCTGTTCTTTACGGAGGAGACGCCCCTGCACACCTCCAGCCCCTACTCTTCTTCCAAGGCCAGCGCGGATCTTTTTGTCCTGGCCTACCACAGGACCTACGGGCTGCCGGTGACCGTGTCCCGCTGCTCCAATAACTACGGCCCCTACCATTTCCCGGAGAAGCTGATTCCCTTAATGATTAGCCGCGCCCTGGCGGATGAGGAGCTGCCGGTGTACGGAACGGGAGAGAATGTCCGCGACTGGCTCCATGTGTCGGACCACTGCGAGGCCATCGACCTGGTGATCCACAAGGGCCGTGAGGGAGAGGTGTACAACATCGGCGGCCACAATGAGCGGACGAACCTGCAGGTGGTAAAGACTATTTTAAAGGCCCTGAATAAGCCGGAGAGCCTGATCCGGTTCGTAAAGGACCGCCCGGGCCACGATATGCGCTATGCCATCGACCCCACCAAGATCGAGACGGAGCTGGGGTGGAAGCCGAAATATAACTTTGATACAGGAATCCAGCAGACCATCCAGTGGTATCTGGACAACCAGGAGTGGTGGAAGAATATTTTAAGCGGCGAGTACAGCAAGTATTTTGATAAGATGTATGGGGACAGGCTGTAGGAGAACCAGAAACGGTTGATTGGATTGCCCTTACGGGCAAGAGGAAAGGCGGTGGGGCTGCATGAAATATAAACTGATTGTGGATCATTACGGAAAAATAGAACATGCGGAAGTAGTAGTCGCTCCCCTTACCTTATTTGTGGGAGATAATAACAGCGGGAAAAGTTATCTGTTATCTTTGATTTGGGCTCTCAATGGAGGGGCATATAATCTGCCTCTCTTTGAGGGGCTGGAGTCGCTGGAATCGCCCCAGCTGGATCAGGTCTGGGACAGAATTTCGACAGTTTTCGCGGGAAAAGAAGAGTCGGTCCAGATTCATTCATCTGAGCTGGTACCAATACTGAATCTTCTGCTGGCTAGAAATAAGCAGAAAATCATAGACAGTATTTTCAATTTTCAGGGTACGCCGATCGGGAGTCTTTTCCTGGAACCTTTAGAAGATATACAGATGACGATTTCTGTATTACAAAGACCAGATAGTGCCCATGGTTCTATTGTGATGTGGAGGATTTCTCCTGAACAAAAAAAGGCCTCGTTATTTGCTCATCAGCAGGATGAAGCTGGGACGGAGAACAGTCAATTAAAGAAAAATGTATTAAGATCGGTTTTGCAGTGGTTGCTGAAGCAGAAAAGCATGAAGACCATTTATCTGCCGGCCGCCAGAACAGGCTTTGTACTTGCCAAAGATATCATCAATCAAGTGAGCCGTCAGACTGCCTATGATCTGCTCCCCGGAGAAGAAGCGGCAGGAGTTCAGCCCTTTCCGAAACCGATTCTTGAGTTTTTAAACTCTCTGGAAAAGCTGTCATCCAATGCTGAGGTAGATACAAAGCGGGAACAACTGGTAAGCTGGATGGAGAGTCATATGGCTCAGGGTAGTATCCGGTATACGGAAGTAGGGGCCAAGGAAATCCAGTATGTACCAGAGGGAGCGGAGAGGGGTATTCCGATGCGCTCATCTTCTGCTGTGATTACGGAGCTGGCTCCTCTTTTTTTGTTCCTGAAATATGAGAGTTTTTTGGGGATGCTCTGCTATGAAGAACCGGAAACCTGTCTTCATCCTCAGTTGCAGCTGCAGATGGGGAGACTTTTGATCCGATTGGTCAATCGGGGCATAGCAGTAGTAGCTACCACCCACAGCGATATCATTTTGCAGCATGTAAACAATATGATCAAGGCATATGAATATCGAGACGATGAAAAGTTCCTTAGCGAAGCACAGATTGATCAGGACGATTGTCTGAACATTCGGGATGTGGCGGTCTATCAGTTCACCAATCAGGGGGAAGTGTCTGTGGTGGAAGAGCTGAAGGCCGGTAAAGACGGTTTCCCGGTTCCCACATTTTCAAATGCGCTGATGGATATTTTGGATCGGACAACGATGATTCAGGAATACAAATGATGTGGAGATATGAGTAAATGGAAGCATGTATAGAAGAAAAGCTGAAGCTGTTTGCTCCAGATAAATATTGCCTTGTAAATGCTGGCGATTCGGTCCTATTAAACGAGAAGAGTAAGGACGGAAAGGCAAGCATCGAGTGTACTTGCCAGGAGGAAACCCTGGTATTTCCTACACCGGAGAGAAATGTGCTTCCGTATCTGGACGAAACGATAAAGGGGGCAAGAGCCTGCGCGGATAAATTTCTGTTTACCGCAAACGAAGACGGATGGGATCTCCATGTGATAGAACTAAAGAAAACGATAGGCACAGATACCTTTGCCAAGAGCAAAAATCAGTTTCGCATGGGGATTTATAACGGCCGGGCTTTAGCTGGTTTTATGGGGATGAAGCTGAAGGAGATCCACCTTCATTCTGCATTTCGCAGCGACCGGATTCACTCGATTTCTCCGGGAAATCTGGCGGCGATGCGGGCTCAGAATAACTGGGAAATACAAAAAATAATAGAAGAGTGGAACGCGGATCAATGTACCCTGAGCGTTGATTTGGAGGAGAGAACCTATACTCTGGGAAAAATAAAATTGGATGAATTGGGACAGGGAGAAATAGTGCTTTATAGGAAAGTGTAAAAGGAGGGAAATTCGGATGAAAGTTTTCGTAACCGGCGTCAAAGGCCAGCTGGGCCATGACGTGATGAACGAGCTGGCAAAGAGAGGCCTGGAAGGAATCGGCGTGGATGTGGAAGAGATGGATATCACGGACGCCGAGGCCTGCGAGCGTGTAATAAAAGCTGCTGCCCCTGAGGCAGTGATCCATTGCGCCGCATATACTGCAGTAGACGCGGCGGAGGATAATGAAGAGCTGTGCCGCCGGGTCAACGGCCAGGGCACCCGCAATATCGCGAAAGTCTGCGCAGAGCTTGATATTCCCATGATGTATATCAGCACCGACTATGTGTTCAACGGCCAGGGGGAGCGTCCCTGGGAGCCGGACGACGAGCGGGAGCCGCTTAATGTATACGGCCAGACCAAATACGAGGGTGAGCTGGCGGTGGAGGAACTGTTAAAGAAATATTTTACCGTGCGCATCGCCTGGGTGTTCGGTCTTAACGGAAAGAACTTTATTAAGACCATGCTTCGCCTGGGCAAGGAGCGGGGCGCCGTAAGCGTGGTGGATGATCAGATCGGCTCCCCCACCTACACCTACGATCTGGCAAGGCTCCTGGTGGATATGATTCAGACGGACCGGTACGGACGTTACCACGCCACCAACGAGGGGCTTTGCAGCTGGTATGAATTCGCCTGCGAGATTTTCCGCCAGGCGGGCATGGATGAGGTGAAGGTGACTCCGGTAGATTCCGCTTCCTATCCGGCCAAGGCAAAACGGCCCTTTAACAGCCGGATGAGCAAGGAAAAGCTGACTGAAAACGGCTTTGAGCGTCTGCCCTCCTGGCAGGACGCCCTGGGACGGTATCTGAAGGTTTTAAGTGAGGCGGAGTAACAGCTCCGCCTCACCGCGGCGAAAAAAGAAGGAAGGATAGAAAAAATAATGGGAAAATATTTCGGAACTGATGGATTTCGGGGCGAGGCCAATGTCAACCTGACGGTGGAGCACGCCTTTCAGGTGGGCCGTTTTCTGGGCTGGTA
>CALWQV010000086.1 GCA_944383785.1 uncultured Enterocloster sp.
TGGCCCATGTGTATCACTGGGGCGAAATTCATGTGAAGAATCTGGGGCTTTTACGGGCCGGAGCCATCAGCCCGGCGGCCACGGCCTTAAAAAAGGAGATTCTCTTTACCTTCCATCAGGATTCCCCGGTGATCCGCCCTGATATGATGGAGACGGTATGGTGCGCCGTGAACCGGCGGACGAAGTCCGGGCGAATTTTGGGCGAGACGGAGCGGATTCCGGTTTATGAGGCATTAAAGGCGGTGACGGTAAACGGGGCTTATCAGTATTTTGAGGAAGAGACAAAGGGAACCATCGCGCCGGGAAAGGCGGCGGATCTGATGGTTCTGGAAGAAAATCCTCTCACAGCGGAGCCGGAGGACTTAAAGGAGATCCGGGTGCTGGAAACGGTGAAAGAGGGGGAGACGGTTTACCGGAGAAAGTAAATGAAGAGAAAATCGCGCGTATCCTGCGCGGGAAGGGGCTGCCCTGGCGTATTTTGCTGGGGCAGCCCCTTCTTTCATGAAAGGATATGGGATTTAGTCAATGGAAATATACTTGGGGGCAGCTTCTACCTTGGGCGCATCCTTGGGAACGGTCAGGCGCAGGACGCCGTTTGCGAAGGCGGCCCGAATGTCCTCCTGGCGCAGCTGCTCACCTACATAGAAGGTGCGCTTGCAGGCGCCGGTGTAGCGCTCTCTGTGAAGGTAGGTTCCGGTGTTTTTTTGCTCCTGGCCGTGCTGTGCGGTTACGGTTAAATATCCGTCCTTTAACTCCGCCTGGATCTCGTCCTTGCCGTATCCGGGCAGCTCAATCTCCAGGATATAATTTCCCTCCTGCTCTAAAATATCCGTTCTCATAATCGGCATCTTCTGGGCCGGAGCCTGCTTCTCACTGGAGCTGGTGAAGAAGGGGTCATTAAAAAAGTCGTCTAATAAATTCAATCCGTAGTTACCTCTGGGAATCAGCATCATGGGTATATTCCTCCTAAAAATAAGATTCATTTGCGTTGGCGGTTTCCTTCCGCTTTGCTCATAAGCATATTATAGCACGATTGTTAGCACTGTCAAGAGGTGAGTGCTAATTCCTTGCAAAATTTAAGCTAATATATTTTCAAAAATTTAAAACCTTTTTTAAACCTCCCGTATCTACATAAGTGAAGGGCAGGGAAAACGGCCGGCCTTGCCAATGAAAATAAAAGGAGGATATTCGAATGAATGAGCTGAGAATGAGATTTAAAAGGGAGCGGATCTTTCGGCTGGCGGTGTATGGGCTGGCCCTGGCCCTGACCTTTGTGAATTTCCCGTTGGTCACGAGCCTGACCGGGGGAATCTGGGGGCATCTGGACTGGGGCGGAAGAATGGTTCTGCTGGCAAAGACCATAATCTTGGGGGTGGCGACCTTGGGCCTGTACTATGTGAGTAATGGAATCGGCGCGTTTGTGCTGGTTACCGGCTTCTTGGCCAGGCTGGCGGCCGGGTTTACCGCCCTGATGGCTGCCCTGACCTCCTGGGCGCTGGGGCTGGGGATTTTGCTGCAGCTGATTCTGCCGCCCATCATCATGGCGGCGGGCGTTCTGATGGGCCTGATTTTCGCTATGGCGCTGCCGGTGGTCTTTGTGCCTCTTATGGGATTCATTGCCCGTCTGGGGGATACGGAGGAGGAGGAGGAGCGGATTTTAGCAAAGGGGCTCAACAAGATTCATGAAAGGCGGGGATGAGAAGCTGGTAAAGGCGGTGCGGGCGGCGAAAAACCGGGAAGAGGAAGGATTTGACCAGCTTTACCGGATGACCCGGGCCAAAGCCCTGGCCGTAATTCGAAGATACTGCGGGGAGAAGGAGGAATGGGAGGATATTCTTCAGGAAACCTACCTTCGGGTATTTCGGTTTATCGGGACTTTGAGGGACGAGCGCAAGGCACAGGCCTGGATCAACCGGATCGCGGCGAATCTGGCGGTCAGAAGCAGCATGGAGAAGCGGCCTCTTCCCTTTTCAGGGATTGAGGGCTGCAGGGGCGAGGCGCTGGCCGCAGAGGAAACGGTTTTGGAAGACCCGGCGGTGATCGTTTTTCGTGGGGAGATCATCCGCATGACCATGGAGGTTTTAAGAGAACTGCCAGGTAAACAGAGGGCCGCCCTCTGGATGGTCTATGGGATGAATCTTTCCATCAAGGAGGCGGCCATAAAGCTTAAGGTTCCGGAAAATACCGTAAAATCCCGGTTGTTCCGCGGCAGGCAAAGGTTTCTTGAGCGCTCAGAAGCCTTTGTGGAGATGGGAGTTTTTCTGACGCCCGCTGCGTTGCCCTCCCTGATTGCCATGGCTTTTGCCGGCCGGGAACTTTTTAGAGATAATTTGAATCAATATTAACAGGGAGGTTTTATTCTTGGGATTCTGATAAATCGGCAAAAAAGGCGTCGTAGGAATCGGCTTTCAGGATCGTTTTCAGAGCTGCCAACTCGGATACCCGGATATTGTAGGTGCCGGCTTCGATCTGGGAATAGATACTTCTGGACATGGTATGGATTCCCGCCAGCTGAAGCCTGGCCACCGTCTGTTCCTGGGTGTAGCCTGAGCGGATCCGCAGCGCCCGGATATTTTTGCCAATATTGATATCCTGCCGTATTTTTTGGGACAAGCTGGAACCTCCCTTCTTTTGGGATTTGCTGTAAGGACAGCAGTACGGCTGATATATGTATTGTACTGATATATGAGTAGAAAAGTGCAATGTATATATTGCAAATTGGATTGACGATCAATTTTAGAGGAAGTATAATTGCAATGTATAAATTGCACAAACGAAAGGAGAGTAAATATGTATTGTGTAAATTGTGGGAAAGAGATTGACGGACAGGCAAAGGTCTGCCCTTACTGCGGGGCGCAGCAAAATGCGGAACATGCGCCAGCAAAGGCTTCTGGGAGCGGAGCGCCTTTTCTAAAGGATAAGAAAATGCTGGGCATCGTAGGCGGAGTAGCCGCTGTGGTGGTGCTGGTGCTGATTTTTATGCTGTCAGGTAAGCCTACCATCAATCTGGACGACTATGTGACCGTAGAGTTCGAGGGCTATAATACGGTGGGACACGCAAGGGTAACGGTGGATGAAGACCGCTTCTACGAGGAAAACCTGGAGGATTTGGAAATATCAGACGATACATGGGAGAAGATGGAAGATATGGCCTATGAAAGCTCCGGATCGGACAGCGAACTGGCCGCTTTCCTGATAGGACGGACCATGCAGGCCATACAGTTTTTGTCTGACCGGGAAGTGGCGGGGATATTTTTTGACGAAGTATGGCAGACCCGTTCCTTGACTCCATCCTCAGACCTTTCAAATGGGGATACAGTGGTATTTGCCTGGGAACTGAGCGATGGGGACAAGGAACTGCTTGAGGAGCTGTTCGGGGTAAAGATTAAATTCGGGGATCCAAAGGAGTATACCGTTGAGGGACTTGAAGAGCCGGAGGAGATCGATCCCTTTGAGGGAGTTGATGTAACTTTCAGCGGCATCGCGCCAAATGGAGAGGCGATCTTGGACGCCAGCAACGGGCCGGAGAGCTGCCAGAGCCTTTACGAGCTGGATCCCCAGGAAGGGCTTTCCAATGGAGATACCGTTACCCTGTATCTGGACAGTGACAATATGAATGAGTATCTGACGGAGAACTACGGGGTAGTGGTTTCGGAAACCAGCAAGACTTATACGGTGGAAGGACTGGCCAGCTATGCGGCTTCCTTAGATGAGATCCCTGAAGAGACGGCTGAGAGCATGAGGAAGCAGTCGGAGGATGTGATTCGGGCAGATCTAGCAAGAAGACAAGGCGTGACATTAAATGAACTTACCCATGTGGGGGATATTATGTTGTCACCTAAGGTTCCTGGAACTATGAACAGGAATAACGCACTTTATAATGTTTACCATATAAATGCTACCGTTGCGAATACGGTCGGTACTGTGGATGTGGAAACCTATATTTGGGTATGTTACTATGACCTGACAATGCTTGCTGATGGGACGTGTTCGGTAGATGTTTCAGATTATCAGAAGACTAATAGTTATATTACTGTGTCTATAGGAGTAAATACATATTTTGTGCCCGGATTTGAGAATTACGAAACATTATTCAGCAACACAGTCACCACAAACATCGCCGACTGGAACTACGAAACGGACATCGCGCAGTAACTTTCCGATTGCGGCGGCCTGCTGGCTGTGATATGCTGAATACAGCAGGCCGCCGCGGGGATGGCGGCGTTTAAAGGCAGGTAAAGAAAATGGGGAAACGGGAGATTGTTAAGTGGATATTCATAGGCATCTTTGCCGGGCTTCTGATCCTGGCGGCCCTCGGAGGCTGGATGCACTGGAAAAACAGCCCCAAGCAGGCGGTTGAAAAGTTCGTGAAGGCAGTGCAGAAGGAGAAATGGGAGGAGGCCTGGGAATGCCTGAGGCTGCCTGATTCCCCGTTTTTGACTGCTGAGGCCCTGGGAGAGGCTTTGGAGAAAGGGCCTATGGCCGGGCTTAAAAGCTTTCAGGTGAAAAAGACCGGAGAGACGGAGTTTACGGTGTCCTATGAAGGTTCTGGGGGACAGGATGAAGAGATCGTTTTTCAGACAGAAGCGGATGGATGGGATGGGATCTGGAAGAGGTGGAGCATCGTTTCTCCCAGGTTCTGGGCTGAGGATATCCAGGTTGAGGCTTACGGTTCTCTAAAGGTGCAGGTGGACGGACGTTTGCTGACGGAGGAAGAGGAGGCCAGCCGGGAGGAAAATACGGTGACTTATCAGATTCCATATCTGTTTCTGGGAACCCATAAGGTGGAAACCCTGGGGGAGGATGAGGGATTAAAAGATACTGTAAAGGAGACTGTGATCAACCAGGACGGTCAGCTGGTGATCGCTGAGGCCGGGGATGTGACGGAGGAGACGCTGGTGGACTTAAAGGAACGTACCAGACAGATCTGGCAGGAATGCCTGGATGGGATGCTAGAAGGTGAAACGCCGGAATTTATCATCCAGTCCGAAGAAGAACGGTGGAGTTCACAGATTTATAATCCCGAGGGAACGTTACTGAGGGCTTTTGACTCTATGAAAAGTGATTACGGGGGGTTTCTCTGGCTGCGGCTAAAGGAGATGAAGCTTCTGGATCTGGACGTTCAGGCAGAGGAAGTTGGGTATCAGGAAGGGATTCTCTGGGTGCGGGTACAGGCCGAGGGAAAGGTTTACAGACGGTGGCGGAAAGCGGTTCCCGGCGATCATCCCTGGGATGAAAAGAAGCTGGAAGAGGAAGAAGAGAGATCATTTACGGTGATATACGCAAGGGAAGAAGGGGAATGGAGGGTGATGGATTTTGACGGAGCTTGAGCAGGCGGTTTTGCGGCTTCAGAAAGGGGATCAGGAGGCATTTGACCTGATTTACCGCGCCACCAGGCCCATTGTGGCCGCTGTAATCCGTAAATACAACCGGAATCAGGAAGATTACGAGGACATCATCCAGGAAACCTACATAAAAGTCCATCAGAACATCCGCCAGCTTCAGGAACCGGGCAAAGTCCAGCCCTGGATTAACCGGATCGCGGCCAATATTGCCATCCGCAGCAATATGAAGAAGAATCCGGCTCTGTTTTCTCAATTAGAGGGAGACGAGGAGGATGCCCCGCTGGAGTTTGAGGATGAGAATGAGGAATATAATCCGGAGGCGGTGGCCGATAAAAAGGCGGTGGCAGGGATTGTGGACGAGATCATGAACCTGCTGCCGGAGGATCAGCGGACGGCTTTGTGGATGGTTTATGGCCAGGGCGTGAAGATCCGGGAGATGGCGGAGAGCCTGGGGGTGTCGGAGAATACCATTAAGTCCCGGCTGTTTCAGGGAAAGAAGAAGCTCTTGGCCATGAAAGGGGAGTTTCGCAGGCGGGGACTGGAGATTACGGCGATTCCCGTTGGCGCATTGCTGGCTCTTTCCTTCCAGGAGGACGTATACGCGGCGGCTCCAGCCGCGGCTGCTGGGATGGCCGCGGCTGCCGGGGCTGGAAAGACCGCGGCTGCTTCTGCGGCTGCCGCCCATACGGCTGGGGGCCTTGGAACCGCGGGAAAAGCGGCGGCTGTGATTACTGTGGGCGCTCTGATTGCCGTAGGCGGCTACTATGGGCTGAACCGAAAGCCGGATGCTTACGACAACCAGACAAACCGCCAGGCGGTGGAGGCCTACCGGCAGGCCCTGCGCAACGATGAGTGGTATTTTACGGCGCTGAACCTGGACTGGAATGGAGAACAGTTGGAGACGGATTTTGCCGTGGCGGATGTGAACGGCGATCAGGTTTATGAAGCCTTTGTCCATGTTCCTTCAAACGGCTTTCAGGGGAGTACCAATAATTTCTTTTTCTATTTTGCGGATGGGGAGCTTCAGACCAAACGGCTAAGAATTGGGGGCGGCCCTTACTTTGGCGTGATTCCGGGGGAGAACCGCTTTCTGGCCGGGGTTAGAGAAAATGGAACCTCCGCCTATTTTGGGGAGCTTTATGAATTTGACGGCACAAAGCCGGAAATTATAGGGGATTACTACTATGACCACGCCCAGGCGATGATTTGGGATGATGAGACATGGGAAAACCGCGCCAATCCTACCTATCTCAGAGAGCGGGAGAAGGGATGGGCCTGGGAAGAAAAGGCGGAGATTTACTGCCTGGTGGAAGCCACGGAAGAGAATCTGGAGACGTATCTTGGCGGAACGGGAATGGATACCGGGCTGGAGGATAAAAGAGATCTGGGTCTGGCCCAAAACGGAACCGGAGGGGCAGGGAAGGAAGAGTCCGGCAGCGTTGACCCGAAAGAGCAGGACGCCCAGGAAGGCCAGGAATACGCAGGTCCGTGCGGTTACTATGTACCGGGAGAAAATTTCAGCATCCGGGATCAGGATGGACTGCATTACGGTTTCTGGAAGGTGGAGAAAGCCCCGGATGGAACAGGGTATGTTGTCTGGCGCATTGAGCCGGGGGATTCCCAGGCTGCCTATGTAGAGGAGCTGCCGGACGGTATACCGGTGGAATGGGTTCCCTCCCACACCTATGGCGGCGCGGGCTTTCTATCTTATGATGGCAATCGGCTGCTGTTTGAGCCGGAGGTTGGGAATGACGGACAAATCCTTTACCGGGCGGAGAATTTTGAAAAGGAGTACCGCCAGGCGGTGGAGGATCCCTATTTGGGAGTCTACCAAATGGGGGAGGATACGGCCTATTTGTACCAGATGGACGGCGGATACCGGCTTTTAGGCAGACTGCCCCAGTATAGCCGTTACGGGATAGAAGGAAAAGGAGATGTTCTTCTGGCTCGGGGAGAATTGGCGCTGGAAAAGCAGGTTTCTCCCGGAACAGGGCTTTGGCTGAAGGGACAGTGGGGAGATTCGGAAGAAGAAATCCTCCAGGTAAGCCTTCGGGATGGCGTGATGGAGTATTCTTGGAAACAGGATGGGAAAACCAGAAGGATGGTATTTCAAAAGACCGGCGAGCTTCCAATTTTCCCGGAATGGGAGGGAGAGGCGTTCTTTGACGTGGAGGCGGAGGTGAACCGGATTGAGGGCATCTGCCGTTACACGGACCAGCATCTGGAACAGTATGAGGTGGTTCAGGATAAGAGGATTGCGGCCATCGGGCTGGAGGAAGAAGAAGGCTGCCGGATTTATTACAATGAAGAGGGCAGTCCGGCCAAGCAGGTGAAACGATATGACAGAGAAGATGGTACTGTCCTGGTGGAAGTATATTATGAGAACCCGGCAGTGGACGGGCGTATGCTGTGGTATCCGGTTTTCTGCCGGGCAGTGACGGAGGACGGCAGGGAGTACCGGATTTATTGGAAGGATGGAGGGATTATCCGTTATACGGCTCCGGATGGAGAGACAGTGGATGATCCCAGGGGACGCGTGCCGGATTACTTTGACGATTTGATTTTATTGGATCTGAAAACGCAGCAGATCTGGCTGCAGATGCTGGCGCTGGGCATCGATTATTTTGGCTGGTCGTAAGCCATCAGGAGAGTGAGAGCGGATGAAGAGGAAGATTAGAATGGCAGGAATGCTCCTTGGTCTGGGGGCCGGGATTTTACTGGCTTCCAGCCAGGCTTACGGGGAGGAGCCGGAATTTCCTGTGCGGATTGTCCTGGATGTGCCGGATGAGTATTATGAGGATGTGACCCTATTGTTGGGGACTTACCAGCAGCTGCGCCTGAGATTTGACCATCAGGAACCCAATATGGGCTATGAGTGGAGCGGTACTTTAGAAAAAGGGAAGTATCCCCTGTCGGTTGTAGCCCCTTCCGACTTTGGGGGACGTTATTCCTATGTATATCCGGAAACGCTGACGGTAGATGGAGAGATGGAGCTGCGGATTGAGGTGGCGGATGGATATGATCTGACAGAGGGCCAGAGGGAGAATTTTATTAGCACAGGCGATCGTGAATATGAGCTTAACCTTGACAGATGGGAGGCAGCAGAACCGGCGGTCTACCATTATGCCCAGGAAGGGTATAATTGGAATCCTGGTTATTTTACTACGGTTCTGATCGTGGCTTCCGTGCCGGATGAGGTGGATGCGGTGACCTATTATCTGGTAAGCTCGGATAAGATCTATGATATTGAACTGACCCGTGAGCATCAGTTTAGCGCCGTTGCCTATCTTCCGCTGGATGTTTATTATGAGAGCGCCCGTTACGTGGACGAGCTTTACGGTGAACCGAAACCGGAAGAAGGCAATTACTACATGTGGACCCATGGGGGAAATGTGGACAAACCCTTTGGAAAAGGATATGACTTAAGGGATGGGAGAGTAGTTCTGCTCAATGATATTTCCCTGGATAAGGTCAGCAAGGAGCGGGCTTTGAGGGTAAATGACACCTTGGATTACGATGAGCTTTACGACCGGGAATACGGCATCGAAACAAGGCGGGAGGAGCAGGCGATCGAGGAACACGGGCAGAGGGGATGAGAGATATGGGCAGCATGTGGAAGAAAGCGGGAATCGCGGCGATCTCCGCCGCAGTGGTTGTGGCGTCGGGGACGGCAGTTTTCCTCATAAAGACGGCAGAGGACAGCGAATCTTACAGGCAGGCCGCCTCGCAGAAGGAAGAAAGGGAGGCCACGAAAACGGAAGGAGAGAAGGCCATAGAGCTTTACCGTCAGCTGCTCTTAAAAGACCCTGAGCTTCAGAGCACCTCCGCCGATCATCCGAAGCCCCGGTTTGCCCTGGCGGATGTGGACAAGGATGGGATTTTGGAGATGTTTGTCCATGTGACGGGGGATTCCAACGGCACGACCTGCAAATTCTTTGTATACTACCGGGATGGGGAGGCAAAAAAGATACAGATCGAGAAGGGCGGAGTGGGCATCCATCCGGAGAAGCCGGAATTTTACGCGGCATATGCCCATATGGCGATTACTATGGAATATTACCGGTTGGAGGAGGACGGGCCGGTACTCTTAGAGACGCTGGGGTATGAGCACGACGAAGAGACGGTCGAAAGGTTGGGGCTTGACCCGGAAGAGAACGAAAAAGACCGGCAGAGGGTGGAGGAGCTGGAGGCTGCCTGCGTGTCGCCCCGGATGGTGTCCGCCTCCGAGGCCAATCTGGAGGAATTTTTAAGCGGAGAGGGGAAGGAAACCGGGGTGGATGACGGGATTTGGTTTGATACCTACGAGCGGGAAGCCCCGTCCAGCCCACAGGTTCCATTGACCCAGGAGCAGAAAACGCTGATGTCTGAGGCCATGGAACCGGTATTTGCCAGGCTTGGCCCAAAAGAGCCGGATTTTGACATGGAGACGGCGGATTATACAGACGAGGATATTTTTTCCAACTTGGCATACTTTGCCCGCCAGTGGAGAAGCGGGCTGGCCTTACTGCCTGAGGCAGGGGAGCGGGAGGGGCGGGAGTATGAAAACCCGGAGCTTGCCGCAGGCTGGATCGACGGGAAGGAAGCTTTGAGACGGATGGAGCAGGCCTATGGGGTGAAGGTAAAGAACCCGTCGGCCCTTAATCAGTTTGAGGGGATTTACGCAGAGGACGGGGAGATGGAGGTGGATTACCTTGACGGCCCGCCCCGTGAATTTGAATTTGGCTTTGAGGACTGCCATATGGAGGGTGAAAATCTTGTGATCCAGGGAACCTACACTATTATCCGGGATTGGGTTATGGAGGGTATGGGAACCATGAAGGCGGTATTCGCGCCAAAGGAAGACAGTTTATTTGGATATTCCCTGGTGAGCGCATCGGCGAACCGGTAGGAAATATGAGGCACAGCCTGGATTTTGGGCTGTGCCGATTTTTTGAACTTATTTTTTCGGCATAGAGGCATACACCTCTCTCACTCTTTTCTAGTCCCTGAAATATTTTAGCATCTGAACCAATATCGGACTTTCCGCAATCTCATCGGTATCTCTTTCCCTTTGCCCGAACTGGACAAATTGGGAAGCGGAATAAAAGTTATATAATTTTGGATTGCTGGCACATTCTATGTAAACGGCTTTCCCTCCGATAATAAACTGGGCTTCCCGGATTTTACTGCAGGCAATGGATAATAATTCCTGTCCGGGTATAGAGGCAGATAAACCGGGATTAAAATTCCTGCCGAGTTGCGCGATCAAAGGCATAGATACCAGAAAACGGTCAAGTTCTTTGTCATATTGTGAAAATTTTTCTATACGTTTCTGGAGAGTTTTACTTAGTGCGTTCCCATTGATAGAAACAAATTTATTTGCCAGTGTAAAATAGCCAACGAAACCAGGCGATTCTTCATTAGAAAAAACAAGATAGGTCATGGCAAGCCGCTGTCTGGCAAAGCCAATTGCCTTTGACTGTATAAAATTTTCCACATCTTTATTTTGGGGACACATGAAACGGGAGAGGACAGGCTGCAGCTTATCCTCTCCATATGCGTCGAGCATTTCTAAAAGATTCAGTTCTATATAATCCATTATAATTTATCTCCGAAAAAAGCTCTGATATTTTTCGTACCTTTTAATTCCTTTACGCTGTAATTAAGGGGAGCGGACTTCGTTGCAATAGCTGCGGCTTTTTCCAATGCTTCCACAAAAGCGGCTGCGGAGTCTTTGTCATGGATTACAATGTTCTTTTTAATACTCTGTGTTGCCATGTGCATCTACTCCTTTCATGTTCTCTCACCAATAGTATAGTCGATTTTTCTAAAAATAGCAATGAACGATTTTTTAAATATGCTGAAATGGTGAGCATGATAACTTGGGCCGAAGGAGCCGGATTTTTCCATGGAGACGGCAGATTATAGGGATGAGGACATTTTTTCTAAAACCTGGTGATCCAGGGAACCTACACCATCATCCGGGATTGGGTCATAGAGGGAATGGGAACCATGAAGGCGGTATTCGCGCCAAAGGAAGACAGTTTATTTGGATATTCCCTGGTGAGCGCATCGGCGAACCGGTAGAGGTGTGCTATTAGAAAAAATATACGCAAAATCGGTTCATTGTTTGAGCCGATTTTTTTTGAAAAAATTTTTATTTTTTTAAAACCTTTTTAAAACCTCCTGTATCTACATAAGGGCCATATAAAATAGGAAAACTGCAAATATAAGGCTTTTCGGAGCCTACAATCCGAAAAAATA
>CALWQV010000087.1 GCA_944383785.1 uncultured Enterocloster sp.
ACTCATAAAGGATATTGAGCGCAACGGCTGCATGGAAGGAATCGGGAAACCCGAACCCCTTACCGGCGACCTGCAAGGTGAGTACAGCCGCAGGATCAACGATAAAGACCGCTTGGTCTATCATATGGAAAACGGACGCATCTATATTGCTCACTGCCGGGGGCACTACGGTGATAAATAGGCTGCTATATCCCGCCCACTAGGGCGGGATATTTTGTTTTCCATCAGAACAAATCCATATCCTTCTGCGTCGCCACAACTGCATATTTATGCTCATCGTTGCGGCTCTCCACATACATATCATTGACCAGGCCGATGGTCAGCAGGTCAAGTTCCCCGATAGACAGCCCCAGCTGTACACAGCGCAGAAGGAACAAGGGAGTCGTCATTTCCCGGTCAGTTGCGCGAAGTTTTTTTAGCCTGTACCTCCGTTTGGGTATTCATCCCCCACAGTTCAATGATCTGGGGCAGCACCTGATAAATGGAGAAGGTGTTGAAGCCATCCAGCCAATCCTCCGGCGTGTCCGGTATGCCAAACCGCTGTAAATGCGGGCGGCGCAAGTCGAACCCTTTAATTCTGCCGCCCCTTTTCACCCTCTCATCTCTTCCCTCTCACAATCCCCATCAAATATCGGAAGCTCTCCATCCGAAAGGCCCATGCCAGCCCCCCGTACAGAACCGCCCCCGCCAGAATCTGAAGAACCAGCTTCACCCATGGTCCCCCGGGAATCACAAACTGCAAGGCGTAAACCGCCGCGCACATGACAAGGGACAGGGCCATGGACGGCATAATGTCCATCCACTGGCTGCCGATGCTGTATCCCAAAAGCTTCTTATTAGGCCAGGCGTTGATAAAGGTACAGAGGAAATCAATCCCCGCCTTAATAGACACCAGCACGATCGGGCTATAGCGGATTCCAATCACCAATCCAAGAATCCCAACCGCCTTTTTTATAACCTCCAGCCTTAAAAACACATCGCTGCGCCCCACTGCGTTGATGGCTTGGAGATTCGTAATATGAATGGGCCAGAAGGAGTAAGCCACGCACATGATCCGCAGGTAAGGGACGCAGATCAGCCATTTCTCCCCCAGAAGGGCTAACACCATGGTATCCGCCACCGCGAAAAGGCCGAAGAGCATAGGGAGCACCAGAAAGGAACTGGTGCGGATGGCCCGGCGAACCATGCTGCGCACCTGGGCCACGTCATTCTGCCGGGCCGCAAAAGCAGGCAGAAGCACCGCCTGAATGGCCGCGCCCAGGTTATTGACAATCAGCTTTGGGAACTGATCCCCGCGATTGTATGCTCCCAGCAGCTCTTCATTGTAAATCTTTCCCATAATCAGCCCGTAAAGATTGCTGAACAGGGTATCAATCAAGGCCGCCAGCAACAGCTTCCAGCCAAAGATCAGCATCGAACGGATACGGCTCATGGCAAATACCGGCTGAGGCCTCCAGCTGACCGTAAGAAATAGCCCCGCCATCAGTGCCAGGTAATAGGCGATCTGCTGGCCCACCATGGCCCAGACCCCCATACCGCTGTAAGCCATCCATATGCTAATGGCTCCTGACACGATCACCGCTCCCATGGTAGCCTTAAAAAGGCCCTGAAACTCCATCTTCCTGGAAACGTAGGCGGTCTGGACAGAAATCACAGCCCCCGGAAAGAGCACCACCGCTAACACCCGGACAATGGAGGTCAAAATCTCATTGCGGTAAAACGCCCCAATCCCAGGGGCCGCCAGGTAAAGAAGGCCGTACATCACCAGGGCGATCAACAGGCTGAAATAACAGACAGAAGAAAAATCCTTTTCATCACAGCGGGGCCGCTGAACCAGAGCGGTGGAAAATCCGTACTGAACCACCACGTTGGCAATGGTGATGAAGATCATAATAATCCCCACCAGACCGTACTCCGCCGGGGTCAAAAGGCGGGCCAGGAGAATCGCGATCACAAATTGAATCCCCTGAGCTCCGCCGTTCTCTAATATTTTCCAAAACAGGCCTTTTAAGACCTTGTCCTTCATCTGGATTTCCGCCAATGTTCCTCTTCCCTTCCTGGCTTCTTTCGCCCGCCCGCAGCGCCTTTTGCCCCGGCGATTTACCGCCTTTTAATTTCTTCCCCGCACCTTTCTCTGCAGCCACCGGTACAGCCCCGGAGCCAATACCTCAAAGCGGATAAAAAAGCGGGTCCGAACATCCAGCTCCCTGTAAAATTCCCGGTATTTGGGAGCCAAAACCTTCTCGTAATGCTTGGTATTCACCTGGGTCAGAAAATAGATGCGCCTGGCCGCCCGTACCGCCTGGGCGTGAAACCGCCCGCCGCTCTGCTGATCAAAGGCACGGTACATCCACTCCATCTGCCGGCAGTACCTCCGCTGCTTTTCCTCATAATCCCCCTGCTTCATCAGGGTCGTCCAGGAGCTGACGGCTCCCACCCGGTAGATGGACATATCCCGGTCCATATACCAGGCATATCCCTGGCAGGCCATCATCAGCTGCATGGGAATATCCCCCACCGGGCAATCCAGGTAGTAGTCCGGAAGCTCCTTCATAATCCGGGCCGGAAATACAAGAGAAGCGGTGGGATAACCGGAGGTCTTGTCCACAATCTCCTCCGGCTCCACCCGTCTGTCCCCCCGGTAGGGGCGCATCCGCCCGGCGGTCACGGAGCCGTCCACGGAAACAATCCTGGCGCTGTGAAAGCAAAGAGCGCAGTCCGGGTGGCTCTGCAGATAGTCTGCCTGCATCTGCAGCTTCTTTGGATCCGTCCAGCAGTCGTCCCCCTCGCACATAGCGATGTAGGTCCCCCTGACCCTGGGGAAATTAAAAATGCTGATATTGGAAATCCCCTTGGAATACTGATTTTCCTCCCGCAAAATCGGGCGAATCATCTGTGGATAGCGTTTGGCGTATTCCCGGATAATCTCTGCCGTATCGTCGGTGGAGGCATCGTCGTGGATCAGGATCTCAAAGGGAAAATCTGTCTCCTGCATCAGAAATCCCTCCAGCGTCTGGCGGATATAGGGGCCATGGTTGTAGGTAATACAACAGATGCTCACCAGCGGGCGGGGATAAGCCTTAACCCCAGCCGCCATTTTCCCTGCCTCTTCCTCCTTCGCCTCCCTGACCGCCTGGCGCCAGGCCGCAGCGGCGGGGCTCATATGACGGTTTTCTCTCTCTTCCACTTCCATCCTCTAATCTCCGATCATAAACATCTGGCCCAATGTCCTGAGCCAGGTATTCTTCGTAAAGCCCCAGCGGAGAATCTCCGCCATTTTCATCAAACGGTTCTGTTTGGGAAGACGCACAAAGGCTTCCAGTACCTGCCTCTGCCGTCCGTCCAGCCGGTCCCCGAACAGCTCCAAAAGGCAGCGGGCCTGTCCGAACATCCGGACGTAATTCTCTCTGGCCTTGCTGCCGTCCTTCAGCCGGCCTACCGCCTCAGCTGCATTGTCCCCCTTCTCAGCTCCCAGAGCGTTGGTCCCGTGCTGCCGGTAATAGTAAAGAGGCTCATCCACCCAGCCGATCCGTCCAAAGCAGCTGGCCAGCAGCGCGATCCAGGCGTCATGCATCAGGCAAATCTCGGGGGGAGTCTTTAAAAGCTCCAGAAACGGACGGTTGATCATGGCCGCCCCGCCGGTCACATTATTCTGTACCAACAGCTGGGGCAGGGCCGTCCGCTCCGGGGACACCTTCTGATAAGCAAAAAAGCTGGGGGCAATGATCCGCAGCTTTTCATCTGTAACCGAAAGATCCGAATGAACCAGAACAGGGGTTCCGGATTCCAGGCGGCTCTCCAGTTCCTTCATCTTTTCCAAAAGCTTCTGTGTCTTATCCGGCAGCCACACATCGTCCTGATCGCTGAGCATCACGTAGTCCGGCTTTTCACTGGCCGTAGATGCCTCTGCCAGCAGGCTTAAAAAATGGGCGGCCGCACCGCCGGAAGGCTCCCTGCGGCGGCAAAGGGATACTCTGCCCGGATACTGCCGGACATAGCCCTCCACAACAGCGGCCGTGCGGTCTGCAGAACAGTCGTCCGACACCCGAATATGGATCTGCGGCTTTCTCCCAGCATCTTTCCAGGGACCGGAGAAACGCTGACCGAGAATCGAGTCCAGCTGTTCTCCAATATACCGCTCCCCATTAAAAGCCGCCACCAGAACCAGAATCTTCACGCTCATGCAAACACTTCTTCCGCTTTCTTCATGGCAGACTCAATCACCTTATCCATATCGTAATACTTATACTCTCCCAGGCGACCACCAAAAATCACATGCTCTTCCTTCTTCGCCAGTCCGGCGTACTTCTGATAAAGCTGCTGATTTTTCTCGTCATTCACCGGATAGTAAGGCTCCATCCCCTCCTGCCAGGTCACCGGATACTCCCTGGTGATCACCGTCTTGGGCTGGGTTCCAAACTCAAAATGCTTGTGCTCAATAATCCGGGTGTAGGGCGTCTCCCGGTCTGTGTAGTTCACAACCGCCACACCCTGATGATTTTCCTCATCCAGAACCTCAGACTCAAAGCGCAGGCTGCGGTACTCCAGCTTCCCATAAGCATACCCAAAATAGGCGTCAATGGTACCGGTGTAAACTACCTTCTCCCCCAGGCTATCGTAATGTTCCTTATGCTCCAGATAATCCACGCCCGTCTCAATATCGCAGCCCTCAAACAGCTTGCGGATGATCACATTGTAGCCGCCGATGGGAATCCCTTGGTAAAGATCGTTAAAATAGTTGTTGTCATAGGTGTAGCGCACCGGAAGCCGTTTGATGATAAAGGCCGGCAGATCCTTACAGTCCCTGCCCCACTGCTTCTCCGTATAGCCCTTCACCAGCTTCTCGTAAATATCCCGGCCCACCAGGCTGATGGCCTGCTCCTCCAGATTCTTAGGTTCCCCCGTCACCCCGGCCCGCTGCTCATCAATCTTAGCCTTCGCCTGAGCCGGCGTGGAGATGCCCCACATCTTGCTGAAGGTATTCATATTAAAGGGCATGTTGTACATCTCGCCCTTGAAATTCGCCACCGGGCTGTTGGTGTAGCGGTTAAACTCCGCCAGGCTGTTTACAAAATCCCAGACCTTGCGGTTGCTTGTATGGAAAATGTGGGCTCCATACTTGTGGACGTGAATCCCCTCCACGTCCTCACAGTAAACATTCCCCCCGATGTGGTCCCGCTTCTCCACCACCAGACAAGTTTTCCCATGCCGCTTGGCGTACCAGGCGAAAACGCCGGAGTACAGGCCGCTGCCCACTAAAACATAGTCGTATTTCTTCATCGTCAAATCCGCCTCCTTCTCTCTGCTCCCACTATTGTACTATATGGGAGTGGAAATGTAAACGTAAAAAAGGAGCACTGAAGCGCTCAATGCTCCATACGCCGAAGGATTTTAAACAGCACACCGCCGATCATGCAGCCCGCCATACAGCCCAGCCCATTATGAATCATATCGTCCCACTCAAAAAGTCCCCGCTTCAAAAGCAGCTGACACACCTCAATCACTGCTGAAACAGCCGCTCCTAAAAGAAATCCCCGCCGCCAGGAAAGCTTCCGCCAGAATAGAAAAGGCAGGAGCAATCCCATCGGGAAGAGAAGAACCATATTGAGCAAATTTTCCTTCAGAAGCGGCTGGCTCTGCTCAAAAATCACTTTCTTCCAGGACCAGAACAGCTCCAGCTCATAGCTGCGGCTATTCCCTGGATTTCGCGTAAATACGGTAGAGCCAAATACAATCGCCAAAAAAATCAGCAGAAGCAGGCCGCAAACCGCCTGGGGAAAGATGATCCTGCGCCGCCGCAAAAGCCAGCCCGCCAAAATCAGCGCAGCCATAAAAATCAAAAGAAAGCAAATCGCTTCTCTTACCGTCCAGGCCCGATTATGGGTAACGATGATCTGATAAATATCCGTGGGGCTTCACCTCCCGATCTTAATAGCTGGTGGTCGCCTCCGGCGCAACAATCTCCGCCACCTCGTCAGAGCCGTAAACCTCAATCCGCCCGCCGGAGCCAAGCTCCCACTTCTGGTCATTTCCATCGGTGACTTTTCGGTTCTTCATCACCTTTCCGGAAGAATTCACCAGGCGCTTTCCTTCTCCCGGAACCTCAAAGACCTCGTACCGGGCGGCGGAATCCGCCTTCTGAAGCTTTCCTTTATAGTACAGATAGCCGTCCTTTTCCCCGGTAATGCCTTTTCCCTTCGTGTCAAAGTAATAGGTAGAACGCCCAGAATCCAAACCGTCGGCGATGCTCACCTTCCCAGTCTCGCAGGCCCGGTCGCCGTCCGCCTCCCCGCAGTAGTAAAACTCCCCATCTACTTCAATCAGGCCGTGCTGGGCAACTCCGTACATGTCAAAGACATACCGCTCGCCCCGGATCTCCCGCACCTCATAGCTGTTCTCATCCGCGTAGGCGGGGCGGCCATTGTTGTCAAAATAGTACCACTCCTTCTCCCCGGTGGTTAAATCATCAGGCCCTTCGATCTGCAGCCACATGCTCTCTGCCACTTCGCCCAGTACCAGTGTCTGATCCTTCTCCGATTGCGGCTCGTAGAAATACTTATAGCCCCGGATCTCCGGCGTTGTATTGGAAAGCTTCACCCAGCCATAATGCATGATGCCGTCCTCATCGATGCAGTAGGTCTTCCCCTCGATGTTCAGCTCCTTTAAGCCTCCGGAGGAACGGCGCTTCTTTCCGGAAGTGCGGTTGAAATAGAACCAGGCGTACTGGCCGTGTTTATCGATGTAATCCTGCACCTCCTCGTCGTCCTCCGCCCAGCTCTCCGGGATCTCCAGGTACTGCCAGCCCTTCGCTCTGGCTCCGTCCCCGCCGCAGTAATAGTAGGAAGTCTCATCCTCGTCCTCATCGTCTGTTTCCGAAAACCAGCCGGTGCGCATGACGCCGGAGGTATTAAAGCAATAGGACTCCCCGTCAATCTTGAACCAGCCGTCCATATACACATCCCCATCGGAACCGGCGTAATACCAGTTGTGGTACTCCGCGTCCCGGGAATCGAGGCCCTTGATCACGAACCATTCGTTCCGGCACAAAGTCCCGTCCTCAGCCAGGTAGCGCCGGTCGCCGCTTTCATAAGTCACCCAGCGGTTCCGGTAATTGTAACCGTTATTGTCAAAATAATAGCGTTCTTCGCCGATGTCCTTAAAGCCGCCCTTTAACACTGCCCCGGACTCCTGGGCGTAATACCAGCTCTGGGTGGTAACGCCGGTTGTGGCGTTGGTGTTCTCAATCTTAAACCAGCCGTCATCCATAAGAACGCCGTTCTCATCCAGATAGAAACGGTCCCCATTGCCATCGGTATACCAGCGCTTGCGGTAGTTGAGACCGTTGGCGTCAAAATAGTACCAGTCCGTTCCAACCTGGGCCCAGCCGCCCCTCCATACCGCGTGATTGGCGTCGGCGTAGTACCAGTTGGTGTACTCATTCCCCGCGCTGTTGACGCCGCTTATGGAAAACCAGCCGGCAGAAAAATTTCCCTCCGCATCCGCGTAGTAGCGGCTGTCCTCCAGGTTGAACCAACGGTTCCGGTAGTTAAGGCCGTTAGCGTCAAAGTAACGCAGCTGTCCGTCCACCGTGTGCCAGCCGTCCCTCAGCAGGGAGCCGTCGGCCTGAACATAGTACCAGTTGGTATACTCATTTCCAGCGCTGTTAACTCCGCTTATGGACAGCCATCCTGGATTGGCCCTGGCGCCGTTCTCATCCACATAGTAGCGCTTGTCCTCCAGGTTGAAAAAAGTCCCCCTTGGAGAATTTCCGCCGCCGTAAAAATAATACTGTCTTCCGCCAATCTCATACCAGCCGTTGGTATAGATCTTCCCATCGGGCCCGGCGTAATACCAGGCGGTGCTGGGACGGCTGTTGGGGTTATTTGGGACAGAGGTAATGCTAAACCACTGATTCTCATAGCGGGTTCCGTCCTCCTTCACCCGGTAGCGGCCTCCCTGGTAGCTCACCCAGTTGTTGGTGACAATAAGGCCGTTTCCCCCTACATAGCGGAGAGTGCCGTCGGTCCAGGGAATCCACTGGTTCACCTGTTTCTTGTCGTCCAGCACATAAGTCCAATTGGAATTGGCATCCTGCTGCCAGCCGGTGGCGGCATAGGCTGCGAAGGGAGCGGACAGCGCAAGGGCCGCCGCCAGAGGCGCCGCCTGGCGCAGGATGGGGGATGTAATCTTTTTCTGGTGCATAGCTTTTTACCTTTTAACCTTTCTTAAATGTTTCACTTTCTCCATACCATTTTGTTTACTACACCGGTATAGCTCTGGATGATCTTTACTACCTTCGTGCTTACATTTTCTTCCACATAATCCGGCACTGGAATCCCGTGATCCCCTTCCCGGTTCATGGTCACCGCCGTATCCACCGCCTGCAGAAGGCTCTTCTCATCGATTCCAGCCAGGATAAAGCAAGCCTTGTCCAAAGCCTCCGGCCTCTCGGTGCTGGTCCTGATGCATACCGCCGGGAAGGGATGGCCGATAGATGTAAAGAAGCTGCTTTCCTCCGGCAGCGTGCCGGAATCAGAAACAACCGCAAAAGCATTCATCTGCAGATGGTTGTAATCGTGAAATCCCAGAGGCTCATGCCGGATCACCCGCTCATCCAGCTGAAAGCCGGAAGCCGCCAGGCGATTCCTGGAACGGGGATGGCAGGAGTAGAGGATAGGCATATCATACTTCCGGGCCATTTTGTTGATCGCGGTAAATAGGCTCAGGAAGTTCTTCTCCGTATCGATATTCTCTTCCCGATGGGCGGAAAGAAGGATATAGCGGCCAGGTTCCAGCCCCAGCTTCCCCAATATATCCGAGTTCACAATCTCTTCCAGATTCTGGTGCAGCACCTCCGCCATAGGGCTCCCCGTCACATAGACCCGCTCCTTGGGCAGGCCGCACTCGTGAAGGTATTTCCTGGCATGCTCGCTGTAGGCCAGATTCACATCGGAAATGATATCCACAATCCGCCGGTTTGTCTCCTCCGGCAGGCACTCGTCCTTGCAGCGGTTTCCTGCCTCCATATGGAAAATGGGGATATGCAGCCGTTTTGCCGCGATCGCCGACAAGCAGCTGTTGGTATCCCCTAAAATCAGCAGGGCATCCGGCTTGATCTGGGTCATGAGCTTGTAGGAGCAGTTGATAATATTCCCTACCGTCGCTCCCAGATCATCTCCTACTGCGTCCATATATACTTCCGGCTTATCAATTTTCAGATCCTCAAAGAAAATCCCATTCAATGTATAGTCGTAGTTCTGGCCGGTATGGGCAAGCACCACGTCAAAATACTTCCGGCATTTATTGATCACAGCCGCCAGGCGGATGATCTCCGGCCGGGTGCCGACAATGATGAGAAGCTTCAGCTTTCCATTGTCCTTAAAATGAATATCCGAATAATCTGTCCTGATTTCGTTCATGTTCTTTTTCTCCATCCTCTTGGTTAAAATCACCCAGCGGCCCGCCGCCTACACAGGCTCAAAAAACGTATCGGGCCGGTTCGGGTTAAAAATCTCATTGCAGGTCATTACCGTCACCAGGTTCTCCGTCTCCGATAAATTGATGATATTGTGGGTCCAGCCAGGAATCATGTGAACCGCCTCGATCCGGTCGCCGCTAACCTCAAACTCCACCGTCTCGCCGGTGTGGATATTGCGCTCCTGGATCAGGCCATGGCCCGCTACCACGATAAACAGCTCCCACTTGGAATTGTGCCAGTGCTGGCCCTTGGTGACGCCTGGTTTGCTGATGTTGATGCTCACCTGGCCGCAGTCCGCCGTGTGAACCAGCTCGGTGAAGCTGCCCCGGTCATCCACATTCATTTTCAGGGCGTATTTAAACTTTTCCGCCGGCAGATAAGTCAGGTACAGGCTGTAGAGCTTCTTGGCAAAGGAACCTTCGGGCATCTTTGGCATCATCAGGGTAACCGGCTGCTGCTTAAACTCCTGCAGCAAATCCACTATCTCTCCCAAGGTCACTTTGTGGGTGACAGGCACGCAGCAGTAGCGGCCATTTTCCGCCACAACCGTCTCTGCGCCGTCAAACTCGCAGTGAACCTCCTTCCCCTCCAGCAGATCAAACATCCCTTCTACCAGATCATCAATATAGAGAAGCTCCAGCTGCGTACTCCGGTCATTCACATGGAACTCCTGATCATTTGCCACGGCACAGCAGAAGGTACTGACCGCGCTGTTGTACTTGGGCCTGGAGTGGCCCATCAGGTTAGGGAAACGGTAAACCGCCACCTTTGCTCCAGTCTCCCTGCCGCACTCAAAGAACAGCTCCTCCCCTGCCCGCTTGCTTCTCCCATACTCCGAGTCGCCAAAACGCCCGGCCAGAGTGGCCTGAATGGAAGAGGAAAGCATAACACCGGCTTTATTTCGGTGTTTTTTAAGCGTATCCAGCAAAATACTCCCAAAGCCAAAATTCCCCTTCATAAAATCCTCGGGATTCTCCGGGCG
The DNA here is from genome assembly GCA_944383785.1 of uncultured Enterocloster sp. Lineage (GTDB taxonomy): Bacteria > Bacillota > Clostridia > Lachnospirales > Lachnospiraceae > Enterocloster. Next base: position 10,461 of record CALWQV010000087.1, read on the forward strand.
GTTCACTCCGGCCAGGTTAAACACGAAATCCGCCTTCGCGCAGTAATCGTCCAGCTCTTCCGGTGTCGAATCCACGTCGTACTCGTAAACCGCCTCAATCTGAAGGCCGGGACGGGTGCGGTTCTTGTTCTCCATTATATTTTTCAAATTGGCCGCCAGGGCGGTGCCTACCATGCCCTTTGCGCCGGTTATTAAAATCTTCATTGATGCGCTCCTTTCCTTTCGCCTATGCCATCACCACCATACAGTCTTTTTCATAAAAAGCGATCCCGTACTTGATGATCTTTTTCATGCTCCGGCGCTTTAAGCCTTGCGCGTACTTCTTTTCTTCGATCTGCTCAAGGGCTTCCCTGCACGCTTTCTCCAGATTCCCGTCATCCGCATATTTTAGCTCGATTACAATCCCAACCCTCTCCGGTGTCTGTATGGAAATGTCGCTGTAGCCTTCCCCTGTCTCCGCATTGGACTTTACCAGCCAGCTGTCCTGGTTCTGCAAAAGTCCCAGCAGCATACCGTGATAAAAATTTTCTTTCATATTCCTGCGCACTGCGGTGTCCCGTACACTGATGGAATTCCACAGGTAATCGCCGAGCATCTCCTGGATCGTATCCGTATCACCTGCCGGGAACGCCGCGCAGAAGCGGCTGATCCTTCCAGCGTCCGCCTGAGTCGTTTCTTCAAACCAGTCCTTTACCAGTTCAATGAACAGTTCCCTTACCTCCCTATTCGGCAGTGCCAGCTCCATTTTCTTTCCCGGCACCCTCCTGCGGCAGGTCAGATACCCGGTGGAATAAAGGACGCTCCAGATATTATCAATGGAATCCTCCACCTCCCGGTAGGTCAATTCCTGGCGGATGGCTTTTGTGATGGTTTCACCATTGATCAGATGCTCGACGTCACTTTTGACGCTTTGATTCGCTTTTTTTAACAGGCGGCGGATCAGATCGTTCCCACTGGTGTTGGCCCAGTAGTTTTCCGGTTCCGCGCACGGATCCGCCAGCAGCTCATCGCAGTAATTAATCACATCCCAGGGGCAATATACGTCTGCCTCTCCAAAACGATACCCGTCATA
>CALWQV010000088.1 GCA_944383785.1 uncultured Enterocloster sp.
TATCGGAGCCGCCCCGGCCCAGGGTAGTAATATCCCCCAGGCGATTGATCCCCTGAAACCCCGTCACAATCACGATTCGCCTGCGGTCCAGCTCCGCTTCCACCCGCTCCGCGTCAATGCGCTTAATCCGCGCGTTGGTAGACACGGTGTTAGTAACAACGCCGGACTGCCAGCCGGTCAGGGAAACCACCGGATATCCTAGGGCTTCAATGGCCATGGCGCAGAGAGAAACGGAAATCTGCTCTCCAGTAGAGAGAAGCATATCCATCTCCCTGGCGGAAGGATTCGGGTTGATCTCCTTCGCTTTTTCAATCAATTCATCGGTGGTATCCCCCTGAGCGGAAAGAACCGCCACCACCCGGTGTCCTTTTGCGTAAGTATCCGTGATAATCTTCGCCACATGGCGCAGACGTTCCCCATCCGCTACGGATGTGCCGCCAAACTTTTGTACAATCAGGCTCATAGCATTATCCTTTCAAATCATTCCAATCCTCTTTTATTGTACTTCCTGTTAATGATTTGTCAATCCTTTTTCGCCCGATACACCTTGCTTAACGTAAATCCTCTTCCCCTTACCTCATTGATCTGGCTGACCACAATAAAGGCTTCGGGGTCCGCAGCTAACACCAGCTGATTGACCTTGGGAAGATCCCGGCTGGAAATCACCGCCAAAATCATTTCCTGCTCTTTATGAAGATAGCCGCTCTCCATGTGCAGCAGGGTCGTGCCGCAGTCAACCCTCTCCCCCAGCAGCGTATTGATCTTCCGATACTCTCTAGAGACGATCTTAACCTGAATCTTAGCGGTTCCCATCACCAGCGCCTTGTCCAGCACAAGGGTATAAACCATAATCAGCAAAATACCGTAAAGGATAGAATAGATGTCCGCCGCCGCTACCTGCAAAGCCAGGATAATACAGTCAAAGAGGTAAATTACAAAAGATACATTGAAATTCCACTTTTTCTTGCCGATCAGGGCGGGAATATCCATGCCCCCGGTGGAGGCCCCGGCCCGCATCACCACGCCGATGCCCGCTCCGATCAGAAGACCCGCATAGACAACCGCCACCAACTTTTCTTCCATCACAAATCCGGCGGCTCCCGTCCATTCCAGAATGCTCAGCATCAGGGGATAAATCACCGTGCTGGCCGCCGTGGAGACGGCAAATTCCTTTCCCAGCACCCATGCTCCCCATAAAAACATCGTAATATTGAAGCACCAGACAAAGGCGCTGACCGGGATTCCGGCCGTGCGGTTAAAAAACAGGGCCAGGCCTGTAGTTCCCCCTGTAATCAGGTCATTGGGCACGATAAACATGTTTACCGCCAAGGCATACATCAGATTCCCAAGGGTAATCATAGCCGCTTTTTTCACTAGTCCTCTCCATCGATCATTTTTCTCCATTTGTATCTGCTCCTTTCTTGCTTTATCAGAATAAAATCCGCAAAAAAAGAACGGCTGTTTTCAGCCGTCCCTGTGTTTTGTCTTCCTGTGCAGTTTTAAAATACGGGGAATCCCAAGCTTCCCTCTTTTGGCTCGTCTCATCTGATTCAGCGCTTTCTGAATTTATTGCTGAGCTAATGGTAACACTCCTTGTCCTGCCTGTCAAGCCTTCTCAATAGCTCAGCAAAAACAGCCCTGCTCCCACCGCCAGATTCAGAACCGCCAGAAAAGCCACGTCATACCAATGAATCCGCGTCACATAATAATAGGTTCTCTTCCCGTCCCCGTCAAAGCCCTTGGACTCCATCGCCATGGCGATGCTCTCGGACCAGCGCAGGCAGTTGACCATAGCAGCGAAAAGGGGCTTCATAGAAAAAATCCCCACCTTGATTCCCCTTGTTTCGAAGGCCAGCCTGGCATTGCGATACTCCTCCCCGATATGGGGCATCAGGTGAAATGCCGCCAGGATTCCGTAGGCGAACTTGGGCTTTAGGCCGCATTGATGCATCAGGCTCTGGATAAACAGCTCCCCGTCAGTGGTCAGGGAAAAGAGGATGCCCAGCATGGCAAAGGCCAGCACCCTGGTGGAAAGCTGCATGGCATTATACACCGACAGGCTGGAGTTCATTGCCACCTGAAAGTTTTCCGATCCGGCCACGCTGCCACCGCCGCCGCTTGAGTGAAGCAGTCCCGTCATGAAAAGGCTGACTGCGGCAATCATGGCTGGAATCAGGATCTTTGCCATAGTAGAAAGCTTTGCCCTGGAAAAGAAGCAAAGCAGCGCCAGGCAAAGGCCGCAGACCGCCAGGTTTAAAGATACCAGATAGGAAAATGCCAGCATCAGCCCCGCAATCAGAACAGATACCGCCTTCAAAAATGGATTCAGCCCATTCATAAAACGGATATCAATTTTCTGCTCCATCTTTCCCTCCTTGTCTGGCCTCTGCCTTGGAATTCATCACCCTTACCAGTTTTTGATCCTTCACCTCATAAATTACGCTGCTCACCGCCCGGGCCAAGGCCCGGTCATGGGTAGCCATGAGGACGGTCAGTCCCTCTTTTTCAACCTTTTCCTGAAGCTCCCTCATAATCGCCATGGTGGACCGGTAATCCTGCCCATAGGTAGGCTCGTCCAGAAGCAGAACATCCTGCTCCCCAGCCAAGGCCGCCAGCACCGCCAGACGCCTCTGCTGCCCCTGGCTCAGCATGTAAGGAGAATATTTCCGGTACTGGCCAAGGCCGTAGGAGGCCAGCTGCTCCTCCACCTTCGCCTTTAATGTTTCTTCTCCCTGCTTCGGCTGCCACCGGCGGTAGCTCTCCGCCACCTCCTGGTACACATTCTGGGTGATAAATTGATTGCTTGGATTCTGAAATACAATCCCCATATGGAGAAAGCGCTCCTTTTTGGGAATAGAGGACATCTCTGTTAATCCTTGTCCGAAATCCGCCTTTATGGAGCCGCTGTAGCGCTTTTTCCCCAAAAGAGTACGAAACAGCGTGGTTTTTCCACAGCCGGATGGCCCGAGAATGGCCGTAATCCTGCCCTTAGGAACCGTTGCGGAAGCTCCCTGTAAAAGTCCTTCCATGGAAACATCCTCCAGCACCAGGGCCGGTTCTGCCTCCTGCTCCTGACTGTCCTCCCGCTGGTAGCGGCCAGGGTAATACAATCCCTCCTGGTCAAAAAAACTTTTGTGGGCTTCAAAATTTTCCCGGTTGATTCCCCGCTCTAAAACCTTTCCGCCCTTTCCCATGACAATGACCTCATCCGCCACGGTTAGCCAGTAATCCAGCCGGTGGTCGATGGCGATTACCGTCAGGCCCTGCTCCCGGTTCTGCTTTACGATCCATCGGACAATCTCCTTCGCCCCGTCCTCGTCGATGTTGGCAAAGGGCTCGTCCATGAGAATGGCCTTGGAGCCCAGGAGGAACAAACAAGCCAGAGCCGCCTTCTGCTTCTCACCGCCGGAAAGAGTGTAGAGCTTCCGGTCCAAAAAGGATGTCATATCCATTTTCCCGGCCCAGCGCTCACAGGCGGCGTCCATCTCCTTCATGGGAACGCAAATATTTTCCAGGCAGAAGCGCATCTCCTTGCGCAGGGTGTCCATGCAGAACTGCAGATCCGGGTTCTGGAACATCATGGAAAGATAACGGCTTCTGGCAGCGGGATTTTGCTCCCCCACCGGCTGGCCGAAGAGGCGGATAGAGCCGGAGGAAAGGACGCCGCCATTTTCCGGATAAAGACCGGCGGCCACCGCCGCCAAAGTGCTCTTGCCGCAGCCGCTGTTCCCCGCAATCACCGTAATCTTTCCCTGGGGGATGGAAAGGCTCGCATCCTCCAGCACATTGTGTTTCCCGTGCTCAAAATAGCGGAAGGTCACATGCTCCAGTTCAATGGCCGGAACATGTGACGCGTTTTCATTTCTTGCTTCCATCGAGACTTATTCCTCGTCAAAATTATCGTACTGCTGGCCAATGGCGTAGCCTTTCAGCACGCCGGCCTTAGCCAGGCCGTCCGCCAGCTTCTTGGTGATCACGCCAGAAAAGATCAGGGCGCTGACAAGGCGCACCGCCAGCATAAAGAGTACCAGCCACAGCTCCAACTTGTAGTAAGCGGAGGTATAGATGTTCCAGATAAAGCTGATCACCGCCGTGCAGACAGAGGCAATGAGCACCGTCTTCATGTCGTATTTCTTATAACCGCCCATGGCAAAGCCGATCTCTGTGCCGATGCCCTGGAAAAAGCCGGTGAGAAATACTCTGGGGCCGAACATATTTCCCATCAGCACCTCCAAAAGGGCCGCCAGCATCTCCGCCACCACGCCGGTTCCCGGCTTGCGGATCACGTAAAGGGCGAACACACCCGCCATAAACCAGATGCCGTAGATGGGCTCATAGCCTGCCGCTCCCATGCCGAAGGGCGTCATAGCCGTACACAGTGCTGTGCCTACGTACACCATTCCCAAATACAAAAAGGAGAACAGCACTCCCGAGATGCCTACCATCAAAATGTCTTTTAATTTCCAGTCGAATTTCATAATCCGTCATTCCTTTCAACATTGATTTCCCGCCGATTTTTAGTCCGCCGTGGGGCTGTTGACCGACAATGTGATTTCCAAAATGTAGTGGCTTAAATTGGCCCCGCAGTAGTCGGTGGCCTTGTCAAAGTAAGCGAATAGATCCTGCACATCCCCTTCCAGAATCGTAGCGTAGTGGTAGGAGCGGTCATACACGCCGCAGTCGATGGACATATTCACCACATCGGCGATATATTTCATGTAATCCGGCACGCCCATAGGATAAAGGCTAATCTTGCAGTTTACCGGAAAATGGATATCCTTGATCTCCGGCTCATTTAACAGCGCATCGTCTTCAGCCAGGTAGCTCTCCGCATCCGTGTCCCCGGGACAGCCCTTGGAAACAGTAGCCTCCATGGTCATGTGAACGCCCTCCTGGTAAGCATGAATCATACAGGCCTTTAAAGCGTCCAGCACATGCTCTCTCTTTCCCCGATAAATGGTGGACAGCTTGTCCGTGGTGGACCACACCTTCTCCGTGTGAACCTTCTCAATGGCTCCTAAAATCACTTCGATAAAGCGGTCTGTCATGGGAGACAAGGAAAAACGACAGCCGGTAATCTCCTTGCTGGCCCCGCTGCAGCCGCAGGCGCAGGAACCGTAGGTCACATAAGGTTTCTTTTCATTTTCTGACATAAAAATAAGCCTCCTTTGAACTTCCCGCGATGGCCGCAGCAAAAGAGGCTTCTTACTTCGTCTTTCACTCCCTACGCCGGTATGAACCGGATCAGGTTTAACGGGTCCGGCTTACAAAGCCGTCTCAGCCGCTTACGCGACACCCCGGGAAAAATCATTCATTTGTCGGTTTTTTATTATAGTACGGACGGTGGGAAAATGCAAGGGATTTTTCAATGGCGCTGGAACGCCATTGGGGCGGGCGCGGAAAAGAGGTAAATCAAATGCCAAGAGACAACAAAATACCGTTGCATTTTACTTAGAAAAATGGTATATAATAAGTAAAGAAACCGTTCTCGAACCCCATGTCCTGGTTCTTCGGAGTCAGTTGATTGGTTCTATGGACGGTTTTTTTATCCTCTTTTTCGGCTAAGCACCTTCCTCACCTCGCCGTTTTTCATAAAAACAACGGTTTCCAGAAATCCAACCCTTGGTGACCGGTATAAATCTTCCGCTTGCTTTTCCAGTTCCTCTATTCTCAATGGACAATTCGTAACATCAATAATAAAATTATGCGATTGTTTCCGCTTCTTTGCGATCAGTCCATAAAGCAAATTTTTCCCTTTTCCTATAGGCGATTTTAAATCAAACCGTTCTCCGTCAATGAGATAGTCTGGAGTCTGTATTCCCTGAGGATATAGCACTTGTGGCACAAGCTCCACTGTTTTCCCGTATTCACTGCTCAGTAAAGCCGCAATCTTCCTTTCCTGGTCTGTTGGCTGCAGCACCACACGCTTGCCGTCTACCTTATAAACAGTACCGGCATACACATATTCCTGCTTCTCAACCATCATACCTTGTAGTCCTTTGTTCTTGATCCAATCCTTTGTAATGTCCATAATGCTAATTATATCATCTAGCACTTTTTCCTGCAATTCTATTTTATTCTTATCTCAGAATCCCTCAGAATCAACCTGCGCGTTACGGATGCCAGTTCTGAGTCACCGCCGCTATATTTCCCTGCTCATCCAGCGTAATTTCAAATCTGGCTGAAACCGTCTCATAATCGTAGTTCCAAACCAAGCCTGCGCTCTCAACCCGGTTTGTCTCCGGATTAAAGGCGTAGCCTTCTGCCTGTTCCGGTTCCTTCAGCCCTAGTTCTTCCTGGGTATACCAGGGGCAGTTTTCATCTGCCTTCACAAACTCCTCAATCGTGGCAGATTCCACGTCGGTTGTATACCAGTCTTTCAATACTCGAATCTGGGCGTCCTTTTTCAGCAGCATCGATCCAAGATATACTTCCTTAGCCAGCTCATAGTCATTGTTGGTGACAGCCCGCCATTTCCCATCCTCGTAATCATTTGAAGACCAAAATAGTCCAAATTCTTCCAGGGAATCGCCTCCATTTACTTCAAATTCCGCCGTCTGTCCGGTCACATCGCTGACTGTCACGTTGATCACATCCCCTTCGGTTTTTCCTTCCATGGGATCCTGCTCAAATACGATGGGAACCAAGATCTGTACCGGAATCAGATACCCGTCCTCCGTCTTCTGAATACCGTCGAAACCGATATTGGCCTGAAGGGTCGTCTGACCGGACTGTTCCATCAGCTGGATCACTTCTTCTGCGCCTTCGTAGGATGGCTGGGCAATCTGGACAACGGACTTTTCTGCCCCGTTTTCCGCATCAGATGAAACTTCAAAAGGAACCGTCCCCTCTTCCTGGTAGAAGGCCCGGTCGGACCAGAAAACAGCGCTGTAGACAATATCCTCATAAATACATATATCTTCCATTCCGTAATTCCCTGTACTGTCTAAAACCTTGAAAGTCGCGGATACGCTATCATCAATTCGCAGTTCTCCCTCCGTTATTCCATAATAGTAGTCACTGTTCTCCAATAGGCCTTCCGTCATCCCTTCGCTTACATCCAGGCTGAACTCCAGGGTATCAGGCAAAGCTCCCTCCGGATATTCCCAGAAACTCTCTTCATCACCAGAAGCCCCGAAAATGTCCGGCTCCCAATAATCCGCATCCAGCGTAATATCGTAATGTCCCGTATATCCGGAATCAGAATCAATATAGTCCCCTGTTGTTTCAGTCACTACTGTCCACGCATCCTCTTTCGCATATTCCTGAGTTGTAACAGTTCCCTGGCTTTCTCCTTGTCTATAGAGGCATCGCGTAATTGAAATGCCGATTGGTGGCTCCGTCCGATCTAAAAATCGAGAAGAGCGGAATGCCAGAAGCCTCCCTTCCGGGATGCCGTCCACAAAATTTCCATAATAGCCATAAAGTCTATATCTTGTCTTATCCTCTCTTTCCCCTTCTCGATTAGAAGTATGTATCAACTGGCTCCTGGTTCTTAAAAGCAGTCCCTCTCCCTCCACCTCAGGAAGGAAATTTTCCCCATCGAACAGCACATATTCGCCCTGAAAATCATTTACAGATATCTCATAGAGAAGATCAAAATTGCTGGTAAACAGCTCCGAAAGTTCGATGAAATTTTCAGTGCGGGCTGCCTGCGCTACCGCAGCCAAAACCTGCTCTTTACCCATATCTACGCTGCTTTCTGCAATTTCTCCTGTGACGCTTTCCTCCAGAGAGGTCTGTTCTTTCAAGTCTTCCACTTCAGCAGATACTTCGGTTCTCCCGGTCCTTGAAACATTAGAAGCCAGGTATACGCCCCCAGCAGCAGCCCCGCCGCCGATGCATACAGCCGCCGCCACTGCCGCCGCTTTTACCGCGATGCCATGACCCGCCGCTGCCGCTCCTGCCTTCGCGGCCCCTGCTTTCGCAGCAGCTGCCACGCTCTGAGCCGCACTGCTTGCCGCTCCCTGGCTTGAAATTGCCGCCTGGCCTGCCCCGCCCGCCGCTCCGGACGAAGCGCCCGCTGTTCCCGAAGCCTGGGCACTCCCGGCTGCCGCTCCGCCTGTAAAAGCCGAAAGTCCGGCGCCAACAGAAGCCGGTACCACCGCAGACAATGCCTGCTGGCGGAACATCCAGTAAAGGAATGGAATAAGAGGCATGCAGTAGAGCTTGGTTCCCTTCTTCTCCAGCTCCAGCACCTGGGCCTTGATGGCTTTTCGGCCATAGTTTAATCGGCTCTTTACCGTTCCCTCGGAGCACTCCATAATCTGGGCGATTCGCTTCACCGGCATATCCTCCAGATAGCGCAGCACCACCGCCATCCTCTGTTCCTCTGGCAGGGCGTCGATCATAGCCTGCACCAGACGCTTGGTTTCCCTATAATCCACCTGGGCCTCCGGCCGGAAGGTTCCTCTCTCGTCCTCAAAATCCAGTTCCTGATCCGGCTCTTCCTCGGAGGAAAGCTGGGAAAACAGCATAGGCTTCTTTTTCCTCAGATAGTCCTTGCTTTTATTCACCACAATCGTATCCAGCCATCCCTGGAAGTTTTCCGGCTGACGCAGCATGTGGAGGTTCGCGAACACCTTCACATAAGAATCCTGTAATATGTCCTGGGCCGCGTCCTCATCCTTTAACAGCTGCTTTGCCAGGTAATATGCCTTTTTGCTGGTCTTCTCATACAACTGTGCAATGGCCTGCTGGTCTCCCTCCTGGGCTGCTTCTACAAGTGTTTTCATCGTCTGTTCCATCCAAATTCTCCTTCTGCTCCTTTATTGCGGCTGACCTGGCATAAATCGACACATTCAGCCCTCTTACCCATAAGACGCAATAGGCAGAGCAACGGTTTTACCCTATAGAAAAAATTTTAAAGTCTTCCATTCGATTATACTCGCAAGATCAGACATATTCAAGAAAAAGCAGCCCAAAAAGGAACCGCTTTTGTCTATTAAATTTCGTAGCGGTTCAGGACGGCACATCTTCTTGTCCGGCTTTGGCCGGACAAGAAGCATCGGATGTCCATCCGATGTGAAAACAGGGGCAAAAACATGCTTATAAGCAAGCTTAACGCCTGCCTTTGCCCCTGTTTTCCCGCCGTCCTGAACTGTTATATTAAATTTCTCGTTTCTCCACCGCCACCCTGCACCGCTTCCGAAAGCAGGCGATGCCATATTTATAAACCGTGTGGTAGCCTTCCTCCCGCAGTTCAGAGATATACCCCTTTCCATCGATCTGCTCCAAGGCTTTTTCGCAGGCAGTGTCCAGCTCGCCCCTCTGGGCGTATTTCACCTCGATTATAAGCCCGATGTCCTCATCCTCGATTTTCACTAGGATATCGCTGTAGCCTTCCCCGGACTCACGGTTGGACTTCACGAACCAGCCGTCTTTAAAGCCCAGGATGCCTAAAAGAATGCCATGATAGAAATTCTCTTTTGTAGGCTTCCTCACAAAGGTATCCCGTATGCTGATGGTCTGCTTCAGATACTCCGTAAAAAGCCGTTCCGTCTCCAGGGCGTCCCCCGTCTCCAGGGCCTTACAGAAGTCCGCCAGCCGCTCCCCGTCCTTCTTGACATTCTCCTTAAACAGCGCCAGGATCTGCTCTTCAAACAGGCTTCGGATCTCCATGTTGGGGATCGCCAGCTGGTAGCTGCGTCCGTCAAAGGTTCCTCTCTGGGTCAGATAACCGGTGGCAAGCAGCAGGCTCCAGAGGTGGGCGATGGTATCATAGAGATTGTTATAGGTCAAATCTTCATGGATTTCCTTGGTCAATGTCTCCCCTGCTACTAATGCTTCCACCTCGCTCTTGGTCAGTCCATTTCCTGTCTGCCGGATAAACCGGCGGATGATTTCGTTGCTGCTGGTGTTGGACCAGTAATTCTGGGGGAAGAGCCTGGGGTTGTCGATTCTCTTGCTGCAGTAGCAGATCACATCCCAGGGACAGTAAACCTCCGTTTCCCCGAACCGGTAGCCATCGTACCAGGCCTTCACGGAATCATAAGAATCGGAAATTCCGTAGTAGGCCAGCATTTCCCGCACTTCCCCATCGGTAAAGCCGAAATACTCGTCGTACTGGACGTCGGTTACGGAGAGGACATTCAGATTGTTTAAGCCGGTAAAAATGCTCTCTTTGGAGATTCTCAGGCAGCCGGTAAGGACGGCAAACTGCAGGTTATCGTTGGTCTTTAGGGCATTGTTAAAGAGGTTTCGGATTAGAGAAACCATCTGGTCATAATAGCCGTACTGGAAGGCTTGATCCAGAGGCACATCATATTCATCTATTAGAAGGATCACTTTTCTGCCATAGTGCTTCGCAAGGAGCTGTGAAAGGACTTTCAGGCTTGCCTGCATAACCGTATTCGTCATGGCAAACACCCCACCCTGTTCGCCGCCCACTTCAATCAGCTGTGCATACATTTCTTTTTCTTCCCTGGACAATTCGGAGCTGTTTTTAAGAACTTGGAGCCTTATAGCCTCCATTCCGATAATTGTGCGCAGCGCTCCGCATGCCTCCTGAAAGCTGCGGCCATCCACGCCTTTCAAAGAAATGGAAATCACCGGATATTTTCCCATATACGCCTCGCAAAGCGCCGCTTCCTTTGAAATTTCCAGCCCCTCAAAAAGCCCGGGATCGCAGCCGATCTCAAAAAAAGCCTTCAGCATGCTCATATTCAAAGACTTGCCAAAACGTCTGGGGCGGGTGAAAAGGTTTACCTCTCCCCATTTCTGGAGCAAATCCCGTATCAACGCCGTCTTATCTACATAATAGAAGCCCTGTTGACGCAGCTTCTCAAAGCTCTCAATCCCCACCGGCAATTTTTTCAGTCCCATATCCATCCTTTATAGCCTCCCTCCCACGGAAATTTCTTCATCCCATAGCTTTATCTTACCATCCCTCTCCCTATACCGCAAGATACACGCAGCCTAATTTTATTCCATGCTTCTAAATCAGTGCATGAAAAAAGCCCCGGAGAAGAAACCTTCTCCAGGGTTTAAAAATTCAATATAAATTACTCGATGATAGAAACAACTCTTCCGGATCCTACGGTTCTGCCGCCCTCACGGATAGCGAAACGAAGTCCCTGCTCCATAGCTACGGGATGGA
>CALWQV010000089.1 GCA_944383785.1 uncultured Enterocloster sp.
CGCCACCACAGCTGCTCCCTATCTTCCGACCAATAACCAAAATCGCCGCAGACGATTACGTAGTCGCTCTTTCCCATCGTATATTGCTCCGGGAATATCTCCGTGCTGAACCGGCGGTAATCCCCGTGGCAGTCCCCTGTAATGTAAATAGACATAATGTCTCCCTACCTTTGTTTTTATATCACGTATTCTATTATATACCAAATAAGACCATTTTGTATTGTACTTGCAGCTAAATTATAATCTGTTCGTTCTGTGAAACTCTTGATATGCAAAAATAAAAACGCCACAGGCAATCAGAGTTTTTCTGACTACCCATGACGCTTTCTATTTGCATATTGTTTTCCATCCATCTTATTTAGGATATAAAAGGAAAACCTGTTTTTACACTTTTGACCATTTATTTAGGATAGATTGGAAAACTCGTTCTTCCATTTATATCCCATTGTTTAAGAAATAAAAGGAAAACTTTTTCCCTCTGTTTAGGATATGAGGGAATTGTTTAGGATATAAAAGGAAAGAAACAATCATAAATATTATCCCACTCTCTAAGAAATCACCTTCACCGGGCACTTAGCCGCGCACTTGCCGCAATTGGTACACTTCTCATAGTCAATGACGGCCAGGTTGTTCTCCATATGTACCGCGTCAGATTCGCACTGCTTGGTACATAAGGTACATCCAATACACCCGGCGGAGCAGACTTCCTTCACCGCCTTGCCCTTCTCATGGGAGTTACAGCGAACCCTGTGCTTGGAATTATAAGGAACAATCTCGATCAGATGATTAGGGCAGACCGCCGCGCACTTGCCGCAGGCCACGCACTTCTCTTCATCTACAACCGCTACCCCGTCCACCACATGGATGGCGTCAAAGGCGCATGCCTTCACGCAGGAGCCAAAACCCATACACCCGGCGGAACATGCCTTGGGACCGGAGCCGGGAACCACCGATGCCTTGGAGCAGTCATCGATTCCGGCATACTGGTATTTCACCTTTGCCTTGTCGCAGCTTCCGCTGCACTTGACAAAGGCCACCCGCTTCTCGCCCTCCTGGGCCTCCACGCCCATGATGGCGGCGATGCGCTCCCCTACCGGGGCTCCTCCTACGGGACATGCGTTTACCGGAGCCTCCCCGGCGGCGATGGCCTTTGCCAGGGCATCGCAGCCCGCGTATCCGCAGCCGCCGCAGTTATTTCCCGGAAGCTCTTCCCGGACAGCCATCTCCTTCTCGTCTACTTCTACCTTAAACTTCTCGCCAAACAGCCCCAGGCCGATACCCACGATCAAACCGATGACGCCGACCACCACTGTGGCGATGATAATTGCCGTTACATCCATATTCGTATCCTCCTTCTCCTTCTACAGCAATCCGGAAAATCCGAAGAATGCGATTGCCATCAATCCGGCGGTTACCAATACGATGGGGGAGCCCTGGAAGCTGTAAGGAATGTCGTTTCCCTCCATCTGCTCGCGGATGCCGGCCAGAAGAACGATGGCGATGGTGTAGCCCACCGCGGTTCCGAAGCCGTTGATCACGCTCTCAAAGAAATTATAGCCGTCCTGCACATTGGTCAGGGCCACGCCCAGCACCGCGCAGTTGGTGGTGATCAGGGGCAGGTAAACACCCAGAGCGTTGTACAGAGAAACCATGCATTTCTTTAAGAACATCTCCACAATCTGCACCAGAGCGGCGATTACCAGGATGAACACGATGGTATTCAGGTAATCAAGATTCAGCGGATGGAGGATCCAGTCGTAGATCAGGCTGGCCACCACGGCCGCAATGGTAATAACAAAGATAACAGCTCCGCCCATACCGGCGGCTGTCTCCACCTTCTTGGATACGCCTACGAAGGAGCAGATTCCAAGGAACTGGCTTAACACCACGTTGCTGACCAGCGCGGAGCTGATGGCGATAATCAATAATTCTTTCATTTAATTACTTCCCCTCCTGTTCCGCCTGATGATCTGTGTGGCTGGGGCAGCTTAAGCAGTCGCCGTTGCAGCCGCCCTTCTTTTTCTTCTTCACTGAGCCGTTGGTGGCGCAGGGCATCTTTAACTTATTCTGGATCGCCGTCAGCATCGCCAGCACGAAGAATGCGCCGGGAGCCAGGATAAAGATGGTGATGGGCTCATAGGAATCCGGCAGCACCTGCACGCCGAAAACGCAGCCTGTTCCCAAAATCTCACGGAAGGAACCGATCAGCACCAGGGCGATGGTAAAGCCCAGACCCATACCGATGCCGTCAAATGCGGAGAGCACCGGACCATTCTTCATAGCGTAGGCCTCCGCCCGTCCCAAAATAATACAGTTTACAACGATCAGGGGAATGTAGATTCCCAATGACTTATACAGATCCGGCGTAAAGCCCTCCATCAGCATGTCCACTACTGTTACCATGGAGGCCACTACCACGATCTCGCCGGGCAGGCGCACCCGCTCCGGAATCAGGTTTCTTAAGGCGGCAATGACGATATTCGCCGCGATCAGCACCACCGTGGTAGACAATCCCATACCGATGCCGTTGATGGCCGAGGTGGTAACCGCCAGGGTGGGGCAGAGTCCCAGCATCTGCACAAAGCTGGGATTTTCCTTCCATACGCCGTTATAAATACGTTCTACATACTTGTTCATCATCCCACCTCCTACTGTGCAACGCAGTTTTCATAGAAATAAACCGCAGCGTTTACGGCTCCTGTCACCGCGCTGGAGGTAACGGTGGCGCCGCTGATGGCGTTGATCTGATTGTCCGCCATCGCGCCGGTCTTGGTCACCTCGAAAGTCTGAGCCGCTTTTCCGGAAAACTGATCTTTAAACTCCGGCTTCTGGGCGTTCATACCCAGACCAGCTGTCTCAGATATGCTTAAGAAGCCGATGCCCGTCAGGCTGCCTTCCTTTGTAATGCCTACCGCAATCTGGATCGAACCGCCGTAACCTTCGGCTGAGGTGGAGGTAAGGAGATAGCCGATTACATTTCCGGAGGCGTCCTTCGCCTCCTCGATGCTGTCCACGGTTACATTTCCAAAGCCCTGGGCCGCGATGTCCTGAGCGCTGGCGGCGATGGCCTGAGTCAGCTCCTCATTGGCCGCGAAGGAAGCCGCATCCGGGTAAACCTCCTGGTAAGTGGCCGTTCTGGCCGCCTCCTGAGCCTTGGCGATGGGCTCCAGGGTAATATCGTGAACCGCTCCCAGACATACGCCCGCGATTACGGTAATGATAAACAGGATCACCGCATCCTTGATAATTCCTTTCATGACTGCTTCCCCTCCTTTCCAAATGCCTTGGGCAGCGTAAAGCGCTCAATCATGGGAACAAAGAGGTTGCTCAAGATGATTGCGTAAGACACTCCCTCCGGGGAAGCTCCCCACAGACGGAAAACGCCGGTCAGCAGGCCCAGAATCACGCCGTAGACGATCTGTCCGTTGGGGGTGATGGGGCTGGTCACGTAGTCGGTGGCCATAAAGAAGGCTCCGAATACAAGGCCGCCTGCGCAGACCTGATTTAAGGTGTAGTTTACGTCAAAGCCTCCGAAGAGGAACACAAACACCGCAAAGGTTCCGATATAAACCAGGGGAATCTTGGGGCTGATCACCTTTTTCACGATCATATAGGCCCCGCCGATGAGCAGCGCCAGGGTAGAGACCTCGCCGATGGTTCCGGGGATAAAGCCCAAAAACAGATCCGTCAGGTTCACCAGGCCGCCGTCCCGCATGGTCTTTAAGGGGGTAGCTCCCGTCAGGGCGTTAAATCCGATGGCCGAAGAGGAAAAGTTGTTCATCAGTCCCGCGAAGGAGATCAGAAGAAAACATCTGGCCGCCAGCGCCGGATTCATAAAGTTCTGCCCCAGGCCGCCGTACAGCTGCTTCACCACGATGATAGCGAAAACGCCGCCCAGCATAGGAATCCAGATAGGAATCTCCGGCGGCATATTAAGCGCCAGAATCATGCCCGTAACCACCGCGCTGCAGTCGCTTACGGTGATGGGCTTACCCATAAATTTCTCATATGCATATTCGCTGGCCACACAGGCCGCTACCGTAGCCAGAATCACCGCCAGGGAGTAAAGCCCGAAGCGGTAGACGCCGAAAGCGGCGGCAGGCAGCATGGCGATCACCACATCCAGCATCAGGTTCTGGGTGGTGTCCTTGCATCTCACATGGGGAGATGAGGATACATGTAATAAATTGTTCATAATCCTTGCCCCTCCTACCCTTTCTTCCTTCGGTTAGCCGCTACTTTTTTCCGCATTTCCTTAAACGCCTGGGTTAAAGGCCGCTTAGCCGGACAAATGTAGGTGCAGCTTCCACACTCCATACACTCCATGCCATTTAAGCGCTCAAACTCCTCGCAGTCGTCTCTGAGAGCGGCCTTCATCATCTTAACCGGAATAATATGGCTGGGACATACGCTTACGCAGCGCCCACAGCGGATACAGGGGGTAGGCTCCATAGCCGTCACCTGATCCTTGGTAAAGCAGGTAAACGCCGACGAGGTCTTTGCCACCGGCACGTCCAGGGTGAACATAGCCATGCCCATCATGGGGCCTCCGGAGATCACCTTCTCCGGCTCGCTCTTAAATCCACCCGCCGCGTCGATCAATTCCTGTCCGTTTGTCCCCAGCTTCACCCGGAAGTTTCCGGGCTCTGCCACCGCGTCTCCGGACACGGTGACAATCCGCTCCATCAAGGGAGTGGACTTACAGACCGCCTCGTAGATAGCCCGCACCGTATCCACATTGTCCACGATGCAGCCTACGTCTGCGGGAAGCATGGAGGAATTTACCTTCCGTCCCGTCACCGCATAGATCAGGGAGCGCTCGCCTCCCTGGGGGTACTTGGTTAAGAGCGTGGCCACGCTGATGCGGGGTTCTCCCGCCACCAGTGCCTCCAGCTTCTTAATGGCCTCCGGCTTGTTGTTCTCAACGGCGATCACGCCCTTGGCATTCTCAAACAGCTGGAGAATCACCTTCAGGCCTCCCACAATGGCCTCCGGATTCTCCATCATCAGGCGGTAATCGGCGGTGATATAAGGCTCACACTCCGCCCCATTTACCAGTATGTAGTCGATAGCCTGATCATCCTTGGGAGTCAGCTTCACATGAGTGGGGAAGCCCGCTCCTCCCATACCTACGATCCCCGCTTCCTTTACAATGGAACGGATCTCATCTTTGGAAAGGCTCTCAGGATTCCGTTCCTGTCCTACCCCCTCCACTGTCTCATACTGGCCGTCGTTCTCAACGATCACGGAGAGGGACATACCGCCTCCCGCTACCCTTCTGGGTTCAATGGCCTTCACCACCCCTGAAACGGAGGCGATCACATTGGCCGAGATAAAGCCTACGGCTTCGCCGATCTTCTGGCCTGCCAGCACGCGGTCGCCTGCGGACACCAGCGGCTTTGCCGGGGCGCCAATGTGCTGGGACATGGGGTATACCAGATTCCCTTTAGGCTCCAGCACCTGCACCGGTTTGTTCTCTGACAGCTCCTTGCCCTCATAGGGGTGGACGCCGCCTATAAAAGTCGCCAAACCCATGGTTCCTAACCTTCTTTCTTCCTATAGTTTCTGGCAGCTTCCTGCCTGTTTCGTATTTTATAGTATAACACACTTTAATACAGTATACAATTACATTTTATTTCGTTATATTTTTATCTTTCTTGTTAAATTTTTGTTAATTTCTACAAAATTGTACATAAATAAATACAATTTTACTCCGGCTCTTCCTGCAGAAGCCTCAGCAGTTCCTCCCTACTCCAGGAATGCTCCCCTCCGGCCGCTCCGATCAGCTGCCGTGAAAGCATCTCCTTGGACTGCTGAAGGACCAGCATATTTTCTTCCACCGTATTCTTGGCGATGAGCCGGTACACCATCACCTGCCGCTTCTGGCCGATGCGGTGGGTACGGTCCGTGGCCTGATCCTGAGCCGCCGCGTTCCACCAGGGATCATAATGGATCACCATGTCCGCCGCCGTCAGATTCAAACCGGTGCCCCCGGCCTTCAGGGAGATTAAAAACACCGGCTCCTGATTCTGGGAAAAACGCCCCACCAGCCGCTCCCTCTCTTCCTTCGGCGTCGCCCCCGTCAGCTTTAAGAATGGTACGCCTTCCTTGCAAAGCCGCTCCTCGATCAGCTCCAGCATGGAAGTGAATTGAGAAAAAAGAAGGATTCTGTGTCCCCCCTCCAGTCCCCGACGGACCAGCTCCATGCAGCAGTCCAGCTTGGCGCTTGAGCCCTTGTAGCGGTCAACGCTCAGTCTGGGATCACAGCAGATCTGCCGCAGCCGCGTCAGATCCGCAAGGATGGAAAAACGCTCGGCTCCCAGATCTCCCCGGGCGCTTTCCAGCCGTTTCCGCAGCCGCAGAGCCCAGGCCGCGTACAGCTTCTTTTGTTCTCCCTCAAGGCCGGCATAGATCACCTGCTCCACCTTCGGCGGCAGCTCCCGCAGCACATCTTCCTTCACCCTGCGCAGAATAAAGGGGGCGGCAAGCAGTCTCAGGCGCTCCAGTGCTTCCCCGTCGCCGCCAAGGATGGGCAGCTCGTAATCCTTGTGAAATTTCCCGTAGCTAAACAAAAAGCCGGGCATTAGGAAATCGAAAATGCTCCACAGCTCTCCCAGATGATTCTCCATGGGCGTGCCGGTCACCGCCAGCCGCGTCCTGGCCTCAATAGCTTTCACTGCCCTGGAATTCTGAGTGGAGGCATTCTTAATATACTGGGCCTCGTCCAGGATCTCATAGCGGTACTTCATGGCCCGGTACTGCCCCACATCCCGGCGAAACAGGTCGTAGGAGGTAATAAGAATCACAGGGGAAGATTCATTTTCCTGAATCTCCTTTAAAATCTCCGCCCGGCGTCCCGCCGGTCCGATTACCGCCGCCGTTTTCAGTTCTGGAGCGAAACGCCGGATCTCCTTTTGCCAGTTGTAGACCAGGGAGGCGGGGCAGATCACCAGGGATGGTTCCTCGGTCCGCTCCTTTCCTCCGTAGACGTCCAGCAAAAGAGCGATCACCTGGATGGTCTTTCCCAGGCCCATGTCGTCGGCCAGGATTCCGCCAAAGCCATTTTCATCCAAAGCCTTCAGCCAGCAAAAGCCGTCCTTCTGATAGTCCCGCAGCACACCTTCCATAGATTCCGGCGCCGCGTAATCCGGATTGTCCTCCCCCATTCTGAGAACGCGCTCCATAAACTCCCGGCTGCGGGCGTAACGTACTTTGCCGCCATTTCCCCGAAGCAGCTGGTCCAGATACAAAGCCCGGTAGGAAGGCAGGCGGATTCGCCCCTGGCGCAGCTCCTTTTTGGAAACTCCCATATCCCGGACCAGGCCGGACACTACCTTCAGACCGTCCTCCCCCAGGGTAAGAAATTCCCCCGTTTTCAGCCGATAATAGCGTTTTTTCTCCCCATATGCCTCCAGGATTCCTTCCAGATCCCCAGGGCTTAAGCCCTCCGTGTCCACAGCCAGCTCCAGCCAGCCCTCCTTCACGCTTACGGACATTTTGGGCACCGGAGGCGGCAGAACCTTCATCCGCTCCATGGACTGGCTCACCTCTACCTGCCCCAGGCGGGCGAACTCCCCCACGCCCTCCTCCAAAAGGCGGTAAAGGGCTTCCTCGTCATCCCGGACTACCGCCCGGATCCCTTCTGAGTCCTTATAGCGGAAATACCGGTTAATCAGGCGGCTGACCCGAAATTCCCCCGGCACGTCCCGGCATAAGGTTCTTGGCAGGTTCTCGTCCTCGATAGGGTGAAAACGAAGGTCCCCGTAGGACAAGATCGGCTCTATCACCACCTCATTGGGGCCAGGGCTGTCAAAGCGGAACAAGGCCTTTAAAGGCTCCGGCTCATAGTCCTCAAGCCTTACGCCCTGCTGGCGAATCCTCCCCCAGGACTCCAGGGGTTTTAGCACCCTGGTATAAAACAGGGGAATATCCCGGGCTGCCGCCGTTAAAACGCTGTTTTGGGCCCCGTAATTTAAAAAGGGCTCCACAATCCTCCGGTAGTCAAAGGAGGCACAGGCCAGCCGATCCTCAAACAGAAGATATAAGCCCTTTTCCCCGGCAAAGATTCCTTCCGCCCGAACCGGACTTTCCTCTTCCATTCCCTCAGCAGGCGAATCCGTCTCCGGCCCAAAGCCCTGAAACACGACCCGAATCCCGTCCCTCCCCTGCTTTGTCACCAAAAGCTCCGGCGCCGGATTCTCTCTTCGCACCTCAATCTGCCGCCCTTGCCCGCCCCGGCTGACTCTCAGCTGCCGGTCCATCAGAAGGCCGAAAAAGCGGTCCCGAAGCCGTATCTCCAGGTTCAGCTCCCCACTGTGATTTTCCTCCCCGACGGTTTCCAGGAGAAAGGATAAAAGTCCCCGGCTGCTCTCCTTAAAAGCCAGGATACTGTGATAAAAGCCCATGGTTTTCCCATATTCCGCGTAGCGCTCCCGGCGGACATTTTCACAGAACAGGGACAGATCCCGGATCTTCCACTGCCGGTTTTTCCCCACCCGCCAAGAGACCTTTAAGCTGTCGCGGCCGGAAAGGAGCAGCTCCGGAACCAGCTCCATCTGCTCTTCTTCCTCCCCCGCTATCAGACCGGCAGTCTGCCGGTTGGTATATTCCCGGATCATGGACCAGACCTCCTGGGATGTGCGGGCCGGGGGCATGTCCAGCTCCTCCCTATATGCTTGATAGTACGCAAAAAGGGCTTTCCCATGGGCACAGGGGCCCAGATAGGAATCGCCCTTGGGGCAGGTGCAGGAGTAACCGTAAATCCGGTCCCCTTTCACCTGCAGGCGGACGCGAAAAGACTGTCCTTCGTCCTCCACATCCGCCCCTATGCCGACCTCGCCCTTCCAGAACTGGTCGGTATACATGTTGAGTATTTTCATAAAATCTACGCTTTCTCCCTACATCCGGTCCGGCGCCTCAAAGCCCAGCACATGGATGCAGGTTTCCAAAACGGTTTTTGTCAGTGAAATCAGCGCAATATAGCTGCTCCTGCGTCCCGCATCTTCCTCTGTCAGAATCTTGGTATCGTGGTAGAAGCTATTAAAGCGGTTGGCCAGCTCGTAAATATACTGGCAAATCTTGTGGGGAGCCATCTCCTCGAAGGCTCCCTCCATCACCTCGCTGAAACGGGCGATCTGAAGCATCAGGCTCTTCTCCCCCGCTCCGGCTGCCGGCAGAATCTCCCCCGTCTGCCCGACAGCGCCGGCCTCGGCCGCCTTGCTGAGGATGGATTTAATGCGGACAATGGTATAAAGGATGTAGGGGCCCGTATTTCCCTCAAAGGAAATGAAACGGTCCACGTCAAAGACGTAATCCTTGGCCGCCTGGTTGGACAGATCCCCGTACTTTAAGGCCGCCAGCCCCACGATCTTAGCCGTCTTCCTGGCTTCTTCCTCGTCTACGGTGCGGTTCTCCATAATCCGCTCATACACCGCCTCATCGATCTCGCCAATCAGGCGCTCTAAACGCATGACGCCGCCTTCCCTGGTCTTAAAGGGCTTGCCGTCCTTTCCGTTCATGGTTCCAAAGCCCAGGAAGATCATAGGCGTCTCTTCCTTTACAATTCCGGCCATCTTTGCCACCCGGAATACCTGGACGAAATGCATCTCCTGGCGCTTGTCCACCACGTAAATATACCGGTCCGGATGGAAATCTTCCTCCCGCTCAATAATCGTTCCAAGATCAGAGGTAGCGTAAAGAGCAGCCCCGTCGGACTTGCGGATCAGGCAGGGCGGAACCTCCTTGGTATCCGTATCCTTGGCCACCTCCACCACCATCGCCCCCTGGCTCTCCTTCAAAAGCCCTTTCCCTTCCAGAATCTCAATCAGCTTTGGAATATAGGGATCCGCATCGCTCTCCCCCTTCCACAGATCAAAGGTCACGTCAAGGCTCTGATAGTTCTTCTTCAAATCGCTGACCGACACCCGGATAATATGCCGCCAGATGGCCCGGAAGGGCTCATAGCCCTGCTGAAGCTTTAAGGTGGCCTCATGGGCTCTGTCCTTAAACGCCTCGTCCGTCTTGGACTTGGCGCTGGCCGCCGGATAGATCTCCTCCAGCTCGCTGATGGTAAAGGGCGCCTCCTCAGGGTAAGGCCCTGTATGATTCGGATCGAAATAGGGAAGCTCCGGCTTCCGGTCCCTCAACTCCTCGATGATCAGTCCCATCTGAAGGCCCCAGTCCCCCAGGTGGACGTCTCCGATCACCTGATGGCCCATAAAGGTTCCCAGCCGCTTTACGCACTCGCCGATCACGGCGGAACGCAGATGGCCTACATGAAGGGGCTTGGCTACATTGGCCCCGCCGTAGTCCACAATAATCGTTTCTTTTTTCTCCGGCTCCTCAAGCCCCAGCTTGTAAGCTTCCGCCATCTCTTCCATATAGCGGGCCAGAAAGCCTTCCGCCAGCTTTAGGTTGATGAATCCCGGCATCACTGCCTGGGCCATGGAAAACATCTCCCCGCCGTCTCCTAAGGCTTCTACTACCTGGTTTGCGATGTCGATGGGCTTTTTATGGTATGCCTTGGCCGCCGCCATGGCGCCGTTGCACTGGTACTCGCAAAGATCCGGCCGGTTGGACAGCACCACCTTGGCGTAGGAGGATTCATAGCCTGCAGCCTCAAAGGCCTGCTTTAAGCGATTCTCCATCAAATCAAGTATCTTCTTCACAGTTCAATCTCCTTTTAACAACGCTTCGCACGTAAACGCCTAAAGATAAGGCGTTAAGTGCTCGTAACAATGCTCCGCACTAGGCTCGATAAGACCTCGCCAAGTGCTCTGCATGTATCGCACGTAAGCGCCTTGAAAGACAGGCGTTAAG
>CALWQV010000090.1 GCA_944383785.1 uncultured Enterocloster sp.
GGATCTGCGGGAGCTGCGCCGCAAGATGGGAGGCTTCTTCGGCTCCGGCGAGAGCACAGGCTCTGTGGGCGTGGTGACCATCAACATGCCCAGGATCGCTTACCTTGCTCAGGATGAAGCTGATTTCTACAAGCGCCTGGATCACATGATGGATATTTCCGCCCGGTCCCTAAAGACCAAGCGGGAGGTGATCACCAAGCTGATGAACCAGGGACTGTACCCCTACACCAAGCGGTATCTGGGAACCTTTGAGAATCATTTCTCCACCATCGGACTGGTGGGCATGAACGAGGCCGGCTTAAATGCCAGGTGGATCCGCCAGGATATGACCCATCCGGCCTGCCAGAAGTTTACGAAGGAAGTGCTGGAGCATATGAGGAACCGGCTTTCCGATTACCAGGAGATGTACGGCGATCTCTATAACCTGGAGGCTACCCCCGCCGAGTCTACCAGCTACCGGCTGGCCAAGCACGATCGGGAGCGGTATCCGGATATCATCACCGCCGGGGGCGAGGGAGACACTCCTTACTATACCAACAGCTCCCATCTGCCGGTAGGCTACACGGAGGATATTTTCGAGGCTTTGGATATTCAGGATGAGCTTCAGACCCTCTATACCTCAGGAACCGTATTCCATGCCTTCCTGGGAGAGAAGATGCCTGATTGGGCCGCTGCGGCGAATCTGGTGCGGACAGTGGCGGAGAATTACAAGCTGCCCTACTATACATTGTCTCCCACCTACTCCATCTGCAAGACCCACGGCTATCTGGCGGGTGAGCATTTTACTTGTCCGGAGTGCGGGGCCAAGGCGGAGGTGTACAGCCGTATTACCGGATACTACCGTCCAGTGCAGAACTGGAACGAGGGCAAGCTGCAGGAGTACAAGAACCGCACCACCTACAATGTAGGCGCTTCCAAGCTGACTCATGGACTTTCCAGGATTCAGGCGGTGAGCGAGGCCAGGGCACAGGCGGTTAGAGGCGAGGCTGTGAGAAATGAAGCAGCGGGCGAGAGAGCCCAGGAGGCCGTACAGGAGTTAAGCCCGATAAGCCTGTATCTGTTTACCACCAAGACCTGCCCCAACTGCAAGACCGCCATGGGCTTTTTAAAGGGCATGAATTATCAGATCGTGGACGCCCAGGAGCATCCGGAGCTGGCGGAAAAGTATGGAATCTTCCAGGCTCCTACCCTGGTGGCTGTGGCGGACGGTATTATGCAGAAGTTCGCCGGGGCTTCCAGCATCCGCAAGTTTGCGGAGCAGAACCGGCAGATGGTTTGTGAAAAATGATGACGAATTAAAAAGGGATACCTTCGTTCGGGAATCGAACGGGGTATCCCTTTTCTTGGCCTCCTTTTGCGGCTTCTCACACCCGGGCCTTCTCTAACGCCCGCTCGATAGCTCCTAAAAGGGCGGAGGAGGTATAGTGGGACTGGCTGGAGTAGGTTAAGTTTTCCAGAGACTGGGTGTTTATGATCTGGCTGGACAGCTCTTCCAGAGCCGGTTCCATCAGGGGGTACATGGTGGCCACCGCTTCGCTTAAGGGGGTCAGGGCGATGGAGGTAATCTCATTGGCGTCCACCGTCACCTCCACATTGACATCCTGGCTGCCCAGATTCAAGGAAGCGGTATAAACGCCGGGTATGTAGCTTGCGGCCTGGGCATCCGCCTCATCCTTTTTGGGGCGGAACATGATCAGGCACAGGGCGATGAGAAGAACCGCCAGGCCCAGGAAGATTCCGGTATAGATGATTTCCTTCATGCGCAGCACCACAATTTTTGTTTTTGAGCTCATTGGCAGAACCTCGATGGGAATTTGTTACAGCTTATGTGAAAATGGGAAAAAATATGCCCTGAAAAAGGAGGAGGCCGGAAAGTTCGTTCCCGGCCAGAGTATTATGAAAAAAAGTCTTGTAAGCATTAGCTCTTTACATGTTTTATTCTATGGGAAAAATATGATAAGAGTTTGAGGAATCTGTAACGGTTTTATGAACAGACTGTAAATTTACTGTGATTGAAAAATGCCTCTGAAAAAGGAGGGGCCGGCAGAGGGGGATCTGCCGGCTTGAGTATGAAAAGCTTTATGTTGAAAGGCCATTGCCTTGTACGATTATTAGTATAGAGTAAGATTGTGGACAAAGTTTGAGCGCGGAATAAATAATTCATAAAATGACTAAAGAATTTTCTAATTTTCCGTTACGGATTTCGGAATTGTAAATTCCACCGCGCCCATGTAGCCGGGGGCTACCTCGTACTCGTCAAAGACGATGACAAGCTGGCCCTGGGAGTCAAAATAGAAATCCTCCTCGCCGGTCAGGCCGGTGAAATCCCATTCCGGCGTTTCGCTGTCCAGAAAATAGGTGATACCGGAATCGGCGGCCATCTGGCTGCGCATCTGCTCTTTGATATTTTCGCCTACGGCCTTTTTCATTTCGGAGTCATTTCCCAGGACGTCGTTCAGGCTGAGAATCTGGCCGGTTTTCCGGTCAATAGTAAAGATTTTCACATACTGGGTGCCGCTCGCCATCACCACGGTGGTGTTGATGCGGATGGAAAGATACTGGTCCGTATCCGCAACCACCTCATAGGAGGAATCTAAAGCGTAATGCCCTTCCTGGCCCTGGCCGGCGGCCACCTCTTTTTCATAAAGATCGATCAGCTCCTGGGCATAGTCCTGGATGGAGCGGTTGACCGCCTCCTGGCCTGCGCCGCCCTCCGCGATCTGGGGGATCCGGATATTTGCCTCATAGCCGTTCTGCTGATCCTCAAAGGTGCGGAAGGTAACGACTCTGGCGATGGAACTGATGACGGGAATCTGCTCCATGGCGCTGGCGGTGGTGGGATTTAAGTTGGCAAGAAGGGTGATGGCGGCCATGGCTGCGGCTGCGGTAGCTGCGGTGGGACGCAGAAAGCGCAGGAGGGGGGAGGGACGGCGGATTCCCCTAGCCGGAGCTGTCTGCCCAGGCTGCGCCGTCTCCTGCTCTGTCTTGGCCTGCTGGATTCCCTGACGGACTCGATCCAGGGTCTGAGGGGGAACTGGGATTTTCTGGTATTCCTTTTTCAATTCTTCTAGTTTCATATGGTCACATCTCCTTTCCAATCTGGGGGCTGTCTAAGTCCAGCCGTAGTTTTTTCAGGGTTCGGTAAAGCCTGGCTTTGACCGTGTTCAAATTTTCACCGCAGATGCGGGCGATCTCTTCCAGGGTGCAGTCTTCAAAGTAGCGCAGAATCAGTATGGTCCGGCTTTTCTCATCCAGGGATTCCAAAAGCTGCTTTAGGTCGGCGTCCTCGTAATGGTCGTTCCAGACCGCTTCCGGAAGAGCGCCCGAGGCTTCTTCCCGTTTGCTTTTCCGGATCAAATCCAGGGCGGTGTTGATGACAATGCGGTAGATCCAGGTGGAAAGATACTTGGGATTCGTTATGTTCCCGCACTGGGCAATGGCCCGGCAGGCGCTTTCCTGGACAATATCCAGAGCGTCCGGCTCATTTCGCACGTAGGAGTAGGCCAGGCGGTAGTAGGATTCGTAGTTGCTTAAAAGCAGCTTCTCGGTTTCGGATTGTATGTTAAGGTTCAAGGTTTGATACGCCTCCTTTCCTGTATTTCTATCTATTAGACGGCCGGGCGGGCAAAAAAGTTGCATCCGACGCGATTGTTTTTTACGCGAATCAATGTTATAGTGTAGTAAGTATGTAGCAGTTCAGGACGGCACATCTTCTTGCCCGGCTAGGGCCGGACAAGAAGCATCGGACAGCGTGCCCCCTAGGGTATGTCCATCCGATGTGAAAAAGCGGGCAAAAGCATGCTAATAAGCGAGCTTAACGCCTGTTTTTGCCCGCTTTTTCCCGCCGTCCTGAACTGGTACGTAAGTATACAAAAGAAGGGTGGCACCGATGAGAGAACCGAACGAGAGTGGAAGAATAGAAGAAGGAGCCCAGGCCCCAAGGCCCAGGAGCCGGGGGATTTCCAGGGGACGCGGGGCCGCCGCCGGGAGGGAAGGACAGGCCTTCGCGGATCAGGAGACGCCCAGGGCGAGGGAAAAAAAGCCCGCAAGAAAGAGAAGGATCTCCCTGCCCGTGATTTTGCTGGCTTTGGCGGTGGGCTTTGGCGCCGGTCTTGGAACCGGCTGGTTTCGCTGGGAGTATGAGCGGCCCTATACGGTGGATTTAAAGGCGGTGGAAGTCCCCTCCTGGGTGGAGCAGGACTTCATCCGCAAGAATATTTTTTCCAGGCCCGATGTGACGTTAAAACGGGTGAATGCTATCGTGATTCATTATGTGGCAAATCCAGGTTCAACCGCCCAGGCGAACCGGAACTATTTCGACAGCCTGGCGGACCAGGATCCCCAGGCGGGGGGAACCTCCGCCAGCGCCCATTTCGTGGTGGGCCTGGAGGGGGAGGTGGTGCAGTGTATCCCGGTGACAGAGATGGCCTATGCGGCTGCGCCACGAAATGACGATACCATTTCCATTGAAAACTGCCATCCGGATGAGGACGGAAAGTTTAATGAGGCCACCTATGATTCCCTGGTGAAGCTGACCGCCTGTCTGTGCAGCCAGCTGAAGCTGACCCAGGAGGACGTAATCCGCCATTATGACGTCAGCGGAAAGGACTGTCCCAGATATTATGTGGAGCATGAGGAGGAATGGGAGCAGTTCCGCCAGGACGTAAAGGCCGCCATCAAGGAAAAATCCTGGTTATAGGGGCAGGAACACAGGCTTCCTTTCGTTAAAGACCGTATAGCGGGTGAAGCCGCAGTCCAGAAGAAGCTCCCGGCAGCGGTCAAAGCCGTAGCCCAGACGGTCCGCCCGGTGGGCGTCGGAGCCGATGGTGATGATTTCGCCGCCTAGCTGCCGGTAGCGGGCTAAGATTTTGCGGCAGGGATTGGGCTCTGAGAGGCCGTAGGCTAAGCCGCCGCTGTTGCATTCCAACCCTTTCCCCTTTTCAATGAGGCATTTTAAAATGTCGTCGATCACCGGCGCGAAGGGTTCATAGTCGTAGGCGCGGTCCGGCACAGGGGCGTAGCGAATTACGTAATCCAGATGGCCCAGCACGTCAAAGCAGGGGTGAAGGAGCCTTACCCGGTCCAGGGTGACTTCAAAATACCGCCCCATGGCCTGCTCAAAGGTTTTATCCTGCCAGTAGGCCTCATCATAAGGATCTACCCGGTCTACAAAATGGCTGGAGCCGATGATAAAGTCAAAGGCTTCGCCGTATTCTTTCATAAATGATTCCAAATAGGGGCGGATTCGGTTCTGAAGGCCCAGCTCAACGCCGATCTTCAGCCGGATTTGCCCCCGGTATATTTCTTTTAATTCCCTTAATTCCTCTAAATAAGCTGGAAGGTCCAGCGAGAAATCAAGGCCACAGAAGGCGGAATCGTAGTCGTGATGGTCGGTGATGCACAGCTCATCCATGCCCAGACGGATGGCCTGCTCAATCTGATCCCGGACTGGAGCCTGGGAATCAATGGAAAATTCTGTGTGGAGATGATAGTCGCAGATCATGAAATAACTCCTTTGTCTGATTCGGTTTTGTCGCCTTTATCATATCATAAACGCCGGAAAAATGGTCTACTTTTTTGAGAAACGTGCAATAATAAGGAGGATCAGAAATTTGCGGAAAAAGGAAGGAGATCAAATGGACCAGAATTTGGCGTTATTTAAGGAACATCTGCGGCTTCAGGAAAAGAGCAAAAACACAGTGGAAAAATATGTCCGGGATGCAGGGCGTTTCGTGGAATTTGCCGCTGCCAGAGAAGGGGCTGAGGACGGAGAGACGATCACCAGGGCCGCGGCAGTGGCGTATAAGGAGTTTTTGCTGAAACATTATCGGACCACCAGCGTGAATTCTATGCTGATCGCGGTCAACGCTTATCTGAGTTTTATTGGCAAGGGGGATTTGAAGCTGCAGACGGTGCGGGTACAGCAGAAAATATTTATGGATGAGGAAAAGGAGCTGACCAGGGAAGAGTACGGCCGGCTTGTGCAGGCGGCGGAACGGGAGGGGAAATACCGTCTTTGCAATATTATACAGACCATCGGGGCCACAGGAATCCGCATCAGCGAGCTGCAGTTTGTGACCGTGGAGTCCTTGGAGAACAGGATCGTGCGGATCTTCAGCAAGGGAAAGGAGCGCTTGGTTCTGCTGTCCTGTTCGCTGGTGGGGCTGCTGAGAGATTACTGCCGAAAGCAGAGGATCACGAGAGGGAGTATTTTCATTACCAGAAGCGGGAGGCCGGTGGACCGGCGCAATGTGTGGGCGGAGATGAAGGCTTTGTGCAAGTCCGCCAAGGTTCGGGCCAGCAAGGTATTTCCCCACAATCTGCGCCATCTCTTTGCTCGCTGCTATTATGAAAAGGAGAAGGATCTGGTGCGCCTGGCGGACTATCTTGGGCACAGCAGTGTGGAAACCACCAGAAGATATACCAGGACGGCCAGTATAAGCGCCTGCTTAAAGCAGCTGGAGCTGGGGCTTCTTTTGACAAAAAAAATACGACATAATACGGATTATGTCATATTTAAAAAGTAATCGATGAATCGCTACATATAAGCAGATTATAACATTAATAGGTTTGTTTTTCAATCGGTTACAGGGAAAAATCAGGATAAACTTTATGGATTCGTATTTGGCAGCTTTTTCGTCCTAGGCGCGGAGTTCGGGCTGCTTATTTCGCTTGTCTGTTTGGACCTTTTCTTCCCTTTTTTAATTCCAAAATCGGATCGTTTTACAGGCTGTTTTCGGCTTACGGCGGAAAATGGCCTGTTTTTTGCGCCTTTTACGACATAATCCGTATTATGTCGTAAAGGAGAAATGCCGGATGAGAAATGATTTAACAGGAAAGACCTTTGGACAGCTGACCGCAGTGAAGCCAGTAGCGAAAGAGGGAAGCCGGAAGCGTTTCTGGCTCTGCCGCTGCAGCTGCGGCAGTGAAACCGTGGTGGAGGAATCTCATCTGAAGAGCGGTCATACCAAGAGCTGCGGCTGTTACCGGAGGATGCTGCCTCGGAAAAGACAGCATGACCTGACCGGACGGCGGTATGGGAGGCTTCTGGTGCTGGGGCCGGTGGTGGAGGAGGACGGTTCGATCCGAAACTGGGAATGCCTTTGCGACTGCGGGAAAAAGGTGATCTGCTACAAGGAAAATCTTTATTCCGGGGCTACCAGGAGCTGCGGCTGCCTCCAGGAGGAGCAGCGCAGGAAAAATGTGAAAAAGGCCATCCACTTTGTTGAGGGAACCTGCATTGAGCGGATCGCCAGCCGGAAAAACTGCGCCAACAATACCACCGGGCATCGGGGCGTGTACCGGCGGGACAATAACCGCTGGAGGGCCGCCATCGGTTTTCAGGGAAAGCTGTATTACCTCGGAACCTTTGACCGGTACGAAGACGCAGTGAAGGCGCGGGTGGAGGCGGAGGAAAATTTGTATGATGCCTTTCTTGACCGCTACCGAAAGGAGCAGTCGGGAGAGCTGCTTCATAAATAAGGTGAGAGAAAGGGAGGATGAATATGAAATGAGAGATCTACCGCCATATTAAGGGTCGGCCGGACCTGGAAAAAAGGATATGGACGCCGGAAAACCGGGTACGGTACGGATGGGCGGCAGAATAAAGTTTCAATCTGCAAAAAGGAGGGAAGGAGAATGAGACTGAAACGAAAGATAGCCGCATTGCTGGCAGTGTCCATGGTTGTATCCGGACAGCCAGGTATGTTTACCATGACCAGTGCGGCGCAAGAGAAGGTGGTTCAGGGAGCGGAAGTATCGCAGGAATTTGATACAGCCTCACCCAGCAATGCGGATGTGGCTACGAAGAGTGATGCGGACAGCGCCTTGGATGAGGAAGACCAGACCTATGAAGTGTCCTATTTAGTAGACCCGGAAGACGGGGCTGCGGTAAAGGGAGACAAAAAGGTTGATACCGGCGATACCCTGGAATTTACCGTAACCGTGGAAAAGGGCTACAAGCTGACAGATGTATTTGTATCCGGCGATACGGCGGAACCTGTGTCTCAGGATGGTGCGAAGTACCAGTATGAGGTAGAGGACATCCGGATGCAGCCTGAGGTGGAAGTGCTTCTGGAGGAGATTTCCTATCCGGAATTTTCTGAAACTCAGGGTGTGGGAAATAACGTAGAGATTTCCCTGTACGCGGAGGAAGGCGTGCTGCCTGAGGGGACAACCTTTGAGGCGGTGGAGCTGGAGAGCGCGGATGAAGAGATGGCGGAGTCCGCTAAGAGCCAAGTGCTTGCACAGGCCGATGCAGAGGAAACAGATGAGCCTGCTTACGGCTCTTACCAGATCTCATTGATCGGTGCAGATGGAGAGCTGTTATCCGACGAAGAAATCGACGGGGACGTCATGGTAACGGTAAACGGTGTGAATAACCTGATGGAAAACGGCGAGATCTTCGATGTAGACGAGGAAAATCCCATTCCCACCGATGTATACCGTGTAAAGGCCAAGACTAATCTTCTGGATAAGATCCTGCCGTCCACAGGAGAACTGCGGGTGGATAAGGTGAAGCTGGAAAAGGGCGATGAGTATGAGAGCGACGACGCTGCGTATGAGATGAAGAGCGCGGTGGAGAATATCGTTCTGATGCCCAGCGCGAAGGCGGCGCCGGAGTTTGCGAATATTCAGCTGTTGGTGGAAGAGTTTGCGGACGAGACGGTTAAGGTTCAGATCGATGGCGTGGATGGAGAAACAACGTATGATCTGCCGGTAGGAACCATTGAGGATAATGCGCCGGAGTATACAAACTATATCTATGAAAACGCAACTTATGGCGAGAATGGTCCGGAAATCGTGGCAATAGGCGTCTATGTCATTGATGGTGAAAAATATGAGTATTATAGCATCGATGGGAAAATGGCGCAGTTGATCGACGATGGGAAAGTTATCCTCCATTATAGTGCAGATGAGTTGGAAATTACTTATCAGGTTAATCCTAATGAAATCTGTGGTACGGTGATAGGACCGGAGATAGCAAATGCTGGCGAAACCGTGGCGTTTACGGTGGAACCTGCCCTGGGATATAAGGTTGCTGATGTTAAGATTAATAATCAGTCCCAATATGTAGAAGGACAAAGCGTATATTCCTTTGAGATGCCTGGAAGTGCAGTGACGGTAGATGTAACTTTTGCAGAAGCGGATTCTTATACGGTTACATTAGAGCCTTTGGGAAATAGTGCGGAGTACAACTATCATGATTACGGATATAGATGTGACACGCCGACAGAGGTTACAGTATCCAATGGCGGCAGCTTGGATGCAAATATCTATGTCAATGAAGGATATTTAGGAGATTTACCGCTGCAGTATTTGGTTGTAAATGGTCAAAGAATTGAAGTTAATGATGACGGAAATGCAGATGCCACCATTGGAGGAATGCAGGTTACGGTAAGAAGAGATAGCCATAATCACGTACTGCTTCCACGTTACTTCTATAATGTAAAGATTACCAATATTCAACAGGATATTCATTTAGGGTATTTTATCAAAGATGAATGGGGTATAGATGACCGCACAATCACCATTGATGCATTAGGCGAAGGCGTTGAACTTTATGTAAAAGAAGATTCTCAAGATTTAAAAAAGGTGAATGAAAACGATGCATTCGAATTAGAGCATGATGGGGATGCAATCTATTTCTACGCAAAAGCAAAACCAGGCTATAGGGTATACTATGAGGATATTGCAGGGACTGGCGTAGAGGAAGTAGACAGTATCTATGCACATTTAGAGTATCCAGGAGCAATGGAGGCGCTTGCGTATGGCTGTCAATGGGAACTTCATTTTACAAGATATTGGAATGATGAGGCGAACCGGACAATATCCATATATGCAGAGCCGATTGAGTATACGGTTGTATATGATACGGCTGGAGGAGCTCCAGAAATAAAGGACGATGGAATCTATTCTGTAGAAAATCCAACACTTATTGTAGGAGCGGCTCCAGAGAGACAAGGATACGTCTTTGATGGTTGGAAGCTGGGCAATCAGGTTTATGAACCCGGTTCAGAAATTACTCTTGATGAGAGTCTGTTTGCATTGGCAGATAGTTCAAATCAAATTAAATTTACAGCACAGTGGCTAGATGAAACTCGGTTGGCTTCTTATACAGTTGAGTATTATTTAGAAACCGCGATTGGACAGTATCCGGCTGCACCTACGGAGACGATTGAATTCTCAGAAGCGCAGGTTGGAGAAGAGGCAATCGCTAATGCAACGCCGGAAGGATTGGATATTGAAGGTTATGTGCTTGACACGGAGCACGAAGGCTTTAAGATTATTGGCCCTGTGACGGATGATGATGCATTGGTACTGAAAGTATTCTATGCGCTGGATACGAATAAAAACGGCGAACCGGATAATCGGGAGAATAAAGTAACATTAACCTTCCAATCCGCGAATGGATTTGATGGAACAGAGGAAACCGAAGTAGTATTGGCGAACCAGCTGCCGGGAACAACCTTTGTAGCACCGACTCCGAAGGATACGGAAGATGACAGCGTTGTATTCGTAGGCTGGAATCCGCCATTGCCGGAAGGAAACCTTGTACCGGTAGAATCCACAGAGTATACGGCACAGTATGAGGATGATCGGAACAACAATGGAGAGCCGGATGATGGAGAGGCTAAGGTAACATTAACTTTCAAATCCGCGAATGGATTTAATGAAACAGAGGGAACCGAAGTAGTATTGGCGAACCAGCTGCCGGGAACAACCTTTGTAGCACCGACTCCGAAGGATACGGAAGATGACA
>CALWQV010000091.1 GCA_944383785.1 uncultured Enterocloster sp.
TCATGGAAGACGAGAATGGCCAGCGCCCCGAGGAAAAGGCCAGGCTGCGGGCCTTTGGGGAGACTTACCGCAGCGAGCTGCTTCCAATCCTAAAGCAGGCTATGGCGCGGGAAGAACCCTCGGCGGCTAGGCGCTACGTGCCGGAAAACTTTGACAAGCGGTTTCAGGGGCAGAGGTTTGTTGTAAAGGGAAAAATGGACGGCTGGACAGAAGAAATGGTGAAATCCATCATTGAAGGATTTGGCGGGACGATTGGGAAAAATGTGACTGCCAACGTACACTATATGGTTTATGGCTCCGGTGTGGGAGATCCCTTCTGTACGGCCCTCAAACATGGGGTGACGTTTTTGTCCCAGGATTATTTTGAGGATATGATACAGTAAAAAACAGAAAGCATCATTGACAGGCAGAAGGGAGGTGAGCCTAATTGGACACACCAAAAAATATGGTAAAATATGAAATCTATAAGTCCATGTTTGAGAACCTGAGCCGGGCGATGAAAGCGGGCTTCTACTACGAAGGGATTTTCATTGAATACGCCATTTTTGAAGACCGCCTCACCTCCCTGCTGAAATACGCCAATGTGCCTTACTGCAATAAAAACGGGAAAGAGGATAAGATTTCCCGCAAGATTGATAAGATCCGCAGCAGGCCGGAATTTACGGAGAAATTTGTCCGTGACCGTCTGCCGGAGGGGCTGATGGTTCAGAACAAGGACTGGACAGAACGGCGGAACGCGCTGATCCACAACCTGGCCAATATCCCCTATGACAGCCGGCAGGTGAAGGAAGCGGCGGAGGAAGGGGAGCGGATTTTAAAGGTTTTTAAGAACAAATCGGCCAGTGTGATTCGTTATTTTAAGAAGAAAATATAGAGGAGATAAGATCATGCAGGGATTATTTAAACTTGGACTGACCGGAACAAAGGAACAGCTGAAGAAAACGATGGAAATGATCAAGAGCGCCCCAGCGCTGCAGTTCTTTGCGGATGATGTTCCGGTGAAACCCTTTAAGAACCGCTGTAAGGCTGTCATCGAAAATGAGGGCTCAGGAAATATTTCTGGCGTGGAAGATGCGTATCAAAAGCTTTTGGAGGCTGCTCCGGAAATCGAAGCGATGCTGCTTACGCAGGATATGGACTCCCCCTTTGACGAGTGGAACGTAAATTATTCGCCGGCAGGGAGCAATCAAGATGCGGTTTCCTACAGTGAGCTTTACGCCGGGTTAGACGAGCAAATTTTAGAAGGAATCTCTGCGGAAGATATAGCGCTGCTCTTTGAAGGGAGCTTTGGAATTGATGAAGATAAAATCAATTCCGGAAAAACATATTCCTTTGGGGGGAAGGAAGTTGACATGTCTGATATGGATTGGGATATGTATGAAAAATTGATGTCAGGCGAGTACGATGAAGAAGACGAAGATGACGAATACGACGAAAGCGAGGACTAACCCATGTTAAAAATTTTCCTAACCGGAGACAACCACTTCGGAAAAAAATACAA
This sequence comes from uncultured Enterocloster sp., assembly GCA_944383785.1. Taxonomy (GTDB): domain Bacteria; phylum Bacillota; class Clostridia; order Lachnospirales; family Lachnospiraceae; genus Enterocloster. The sequence continues at coordinate 1,502 of CALWQV010000091.1, forward strand.
CCGCTACCCGGACGTCCGGGAGCGGTTGATCCAGAGCAGATACGACAGCCTGGAGCGGATGGTGCGAAAGGCGGAGTCTGAGGGCTGCGAGCTGTTCGCGGTGACCGGCGACCTTTTTGACAGCAACGTATCCGTAGACAAGAAAACGGTTCAGAAGGCCGTGGAAATCCTGGCCCAGTTTAGCGGCACCGTGCTGGTGCTTCCGGGTAATCACGACTACTACACCGGGGAGGAGAAGGTCTGGCGGTATTTTGAGAGCGCCTTAAACGCGGTGGACAATAACATTGTCCTGTTAAATGAGCTCCGCCCCTATTCATTTACCTGCGACGGGGAGCAGGTGATGGTGTATCCGGCCTTTTGCCAGAGCAAACACTCCAGGGAAAACAACCTGGATTGGATTAAAGAAGCGGAGATTTCCCGGGAAGGCGTTATCAACATCGGCATCGCCCACGGAGCCATCCAGGGAGTGACGCCGGATCTGAAGCAGGAATATTTCCTGATGACGGAAAAGGAGCTTGAGTCTATCCCCATGGATGTGTGGCTCATCGGCCATACCCACATCCCTTATCCGGGGGATTTGAAGGAGGATGAGGATACCTTCGGCCACAAAATTTTCAATGCCGGAACCCACGAGCAGACCGACCTTTCCAACAACTCCGAGGGCCTTGGCTTCATTATCACGGTCCGGAAAGAGGGGACTCAGGTCAATGTGGGAGCCCGCAAGTTTATCAGCGGACAGATTCGCTACTTTGACTTAAAGCTGACGGTTCATTCCCACCAGTGGGAAACCCTGGAGAAGGTTTTGACGGAGGGAATCGCCAAAGAGGCGGCGTGGCCGAAGGAGGATACGGTGATCCGGGTCAGCGTTTCCGGCACGGTATGCAAAGAGGATTACGATACAAAAGAGCGGATCGCGAAGGAGGCGCTGGACGGGTTTCTGGCTGCGGAATTTGACGGCAGCGGTTTAAGCGAGGAGATTACCAAAGAGCGGATCTGGCAGGAATTTGCCCAGACCAGCTTTGCCGCCCGCTTCTTAGAGCGGCTTTCCGACGATCCGGTGAAGCTTCAGATGGCTTATGAGCTGCTGCAGACCTGCAGGGAAACAGAGTAAGGGAGGAAAATGACATGAAAATCAAAAGCGTTGGCTGCGACCAGTTTGCGGGATTGAAAGACCAGAAGGTGGAGTTTTCCGACGGCTTAAACCTGATGATCGGGGAAAATGAAAGCGGAAAGAGCACATTGGCGGACCTGATCTATCAGATTCTGTTTCAGCCCGCCAAGCTGAGGAAAACTTCGGAATTTATAGAGAAATATTTCCCCAAGACCGTATCCGGAGGGCAGGCGGATTTTGTGGACGGGGAGCTGTCCTTTGAGACGGAGGCGGGAACCTTTAAGCTCACCAAGGAGTGGGAGTGCGGCAAGGGAAGCACCAGGCTGACCCAGCCGGGAGGCATCGCCATCAAAACGCCGGATGAGGTGGAGTCTATTCTCCGCCAGCAGTTAAAATTTAAGGACGGCGTTTACCGGGAGATCATTTTCCCATCCCAGAAACGGGAGCAATGGGTGTTAGAAACTATTTTAAATGGAATCACAAGGGATAAAACCACCGCGGAAATCCGGGAGAGCTTTGAGGCTACTCTGACCAAGGCGGCCCTGGAAACCGGCGGCGTGTCCTTAAACCGCCTGGAAGGGGCCATCCAGGACAAGCTGACAAAGCTTGGGGCTCACTGGGATGCCGGTTCCCGTCTTCCGGAAGGCGGCGTCCGCCGTGGGATTAATAATCCCTGGAAGACAGGCGTAGGGGAGATCCTGAAGGCCTGGTATGGCAAGGAGGAAATTCGCCTGAAACTGGAGGAAGCGGAGGAAGCGGAGCGAAAAATTGAGGACTGCATCCGCGGCATAAAGGAGCTGGAAGCCCAGAAGAAGCAGATCCGGGATAAGCAGGAGCAGTTCCGCCAGGTCCGGGAGAGCATCAGCAGAAGAAACACCTTGGAGAAGCTTCTTGCCCAGCTGGAAAAGGAGATCCGTCAGCGCAGGGAGGTTCAGAAAAATTGGCCCCATCTGGAGGCTGATTTAAAGCTGGCCCAGGAGTTAAAGAAAAACCTGGAGCTGGCCCAGATCCGCAGGATGTATGAGGAAGCAAGAAACGCCAGGAAGGCTGTGGAGGCGAAGGAAGAGGCTTTCAAAGGGCTGATTCCTGTAGACGAGGAAGAAGCAGCCCTGTACCGGCAGCTGAAAAAGGACATTGAAGACTGCAAACAGCAGCTTTCCGGCATGAATATTGCGGCTAAGATTGAACGTCTGGGAGCCCAGGAGGTAATCGTCACTGCCGCGGCCACAGGCCAGCCTTTAACGGAGCAGGACGGCCAATACCTCTTGACCGGCGCGGCCCAGGTGGAGATTCCGGGAGTGATGCGCATGAGCCTGGCTCCCGCCGGGGTTGACGCCGAGGCAGTGGGAACGAGGCTTAAAGAGGCCCAGGAGGAAGCCGGAAGGCTGGAAGAAAAATACGGCGTGGAAAGCGTGGAAGAGCTCTGGGAGAAAAAGAGCCAGTATCAGAGGGCAGGCCAGGAGCTTCAGGCCGCGAAGGAGCAGATGGAACGGCTTCTGGGGGAGACCTCCTATGAGGAGCTGTCCCGTAAGGCTCTGGAAATCCCGGCGGATTTAAAGGAAGAGGGGGAGCTTAAGGAGGAAATCCGGAACCTGTGCGGCGCACGGCCCATCGACGGCTATATCGGCGGGTTAAGAAGCCAGCTGGAGGGCTACGAGAGCCAGTACCAGTCTAGGGTTCATCTGGACCAGGAGTTAAGCGAGCAAGAGGAGCAGGCTAAAAATGAGCGGGAAGAGCTGGCCGCAGTCCAGCAGATTCCGGCGGAGTTTGCCTCTGTGGAGGATCCGGCATCATACGACCGGCAGATGGGCGAGCAGCTGGATCGGCTGGAGGAACAGGCTGGTAATTTGAAGAAACGCCAGGGAGAGGCGGAAAACAGCTTAAGCTCCGGAACGGCAGAGGAGTATGCGGAGCAGCTGGAACAGCTTCAGGGAGAATTTCAGGCGAAAGAGGAGGAGTACGGCCGCTGGCAGGAGATTCAGAAGACCTTTTACGAGCTGAAGGAGGAGAGCGCAGGCAACCCGGCCCAGGACATTGCGGAGCGCTTTGCCGCTTATTTGAAGGAGCTGTCCGACGGCCGCCTGGAACTGACGGGGATGGGCGAGCGGTTTGACACCACTTTGAGCAGCGGGGACTATGCCCTGGCCTGCGACTATCTCTCCGAGGGAACCAAGGATACGGTGCTGTTAGCCTTCCGCCTGGCCATGTTAAAGCATTTGTTCCCAGAGGGAGGGGGCCTGGCGGTGTTTGACGACCCCTTTACGGATCTGGACCCGGCAAGGCTTTCCCGCGCATGTGCCTTAATCCAGGAATTTGCGCGGCAGAATCAGGTGATCTTTATTACCTGCGATGAGAAATACCGAAATATGTTAGATGGGAATGTGATAGAACTTTCATAGGAGGAGGTTATCATGTTATACGGTGTTCCCAAGAAGGGGAAGCGGATTCTGTTATCCGAATATTTAAATCTGACGGTTCAGCTTCCCTTTGGGATTGCTTATGAGAAAAATGAAACGGAAAATGAGAATATTGACTACAATATAGTCAAATTTGAAAGTACCCCTTCCGGTTACAAAAGCGGCATGTTTTCCCCGAAAGATGAGGATATAATCCTCTGGAAGCTGACGGGTCAAAGGGCCTTTATCGTGGATTATCACGCGGAGGACAGCAGCCAGATTACCCCTGAAATAATCAGAGAGAACATGAAGGGTAATCTGGAGGGCATAGCGGAAAATTTTGCTCAGTCAGATCCTCTTTCGGGAAACCAGGCATTCTCGGGCCTTCTCCAGCATGCTGGCGGTAAAAAGGAACTGTTTTCCGTATCGGAAAAGACAACGGCCGTCTTGGTCAAACAGGAGTACCAGGGGATGTTCGGCGTTTCCACAGGTCTGTACTACCTGATTGTGGCAGTGGAAAACTGCCCGGAGGCGGATTTGTTTGTGGCCATGCTCAGAGGGCAGGGGAAGGATCTTGCATTTTACAAAAAAGAGCTGCTCCCCATCCTCAAGACTCTTGAGACAGGTTATCCTGGGAAGGAAGATAAACAGAAAGAGAAAGGAGAGCCGGTCAGCGAGGCTGTGAAACGTCTGGATTTCTCCAAAGGAGAACGGATGAAAACAGGGGAGTTTTCCATCCTGATTCCAGAGGGGATGTGCGCCTCCGGGGAGATCAGCCCTCAGACCCGTTATCTGACCGCCGTAACCGCCGGTGTTACCTTTGACCGTCCGGACTGGGAAGATGCCTCCCCCATTCTTTTTAGTTTCCAGACCGGACAGAAAATTCCTGAGATTAGGGAGCCCCTTGACAGCAAAGAAGGTGAAAAACAGCTTTTGGAGTTGGCAGAACAGATTCACTTTCAACCGGCTCAGAAAAAAAGAAAACTTATTTCCGAAAAAATAGGGCGTTTCCATAAGCTGGCCAGCACGCCGGAATCCTACATCTGCTATGAGCAGGAAGAAAATCCAGGCTGGGTGACCTTCCGCTTTTATATATTCAGCCGGAAGTTCCTGTATACAGGAATCTACACAGGGATTCCGGAAGGCCTGGAGACTCCGGAAAAGACCCATCTGGAAATTCTGGAAAAATGGCTGTCTACCGTAAGGTATGAGGGGGAGAACCCGGATGTGAAGCTCCACTATAACCGGCAGATGTTTGGGGAGTTTACCGCAGAAGATGGAAAACTGGATGGCATTAAGATTTCTCAGCTGTTTTCCGGCGATGTGCTGTTCTTTAACGAGGGCTGCTTTGAAGAGAAGGAGGGACGTCATGAGGCGACAGGCCTGCAGTTTAACGGGGCAAAGCAGTCGGAGTTTCCTCAGCTGGCTAAAAATTATCAGGCCTTCGGAAGCGCGGTGATTGAGTTCCTGAATGAGCTGGATCAGATTCAGGAACTGCGTGTGGCGAAAGAGCGGATTCATAAAGATCTTCTGCCTTTGCTGCTGAATGATTTTTCCGTGCCCCTGACTGGCATGACCCTGATGAACCTGCTGGCCTGGCATATGGTATACATCCGGACAGATCTGCTGCATCCCAATGATTATACCATCGTGTTGGACCGGAATCTGGCGGCTGCTATTCCGGACGCCTATGGCTATATGGCGAAATTCGTGGACGCCCTGCGCAGGTACAATGGAAGAACAGGGAAGTTTACCCTATCCTTCCTGACAGTCGCTAATTTTGACAGTCCCCTGGCGGGAAGGATTAAACCGGTAGCGGGAGCGGCGCAGATGCGGGAATCCTGCAAACTGGCGGTAAAGAATGGCGCGATCGAAGAACTGCCGGGTGATAAGGGTAAGGGCGCCGGTACGCCTGTCAGGACACCTAAAACCAAGGGGGACGGGGAAAAAGATCTGTTTGATCCCAACCCTTCCGTCTGCCTGCGGGGTAAGGCTTTTGTGCTGACGGGAACCTTTGAGCATGAAGGGGGCGACCGAGAGAAGATTGCCCGGCTTATTCTCAAAAAAGGCGGGCGGGTTACCGGCGCGGTAAGTGGGAAGACCGACTACCTGGTAATCGGAAAGCTGGGAAATTTCGGTCAGAAAACGGCAGGGCAGGCAAAAGAGCAGCGGGCAAAGGGAAGCGGTATTCAGGTGATCCGGGAGGAGGATCTGCTTTGTGCGCTGGAAGAGAAAAAGCCTTCCGCAAAAGGGAAGAAGTCAGGCGGGGAGAAGCCCGCCGCAAAAGGAAAGCAGCCAGGCGAAGAGAAGCCTGCTGCAAGCGGGAAGAAGCTGGACCAGGGAAAGCCGGCCGCAAACAGGACGAAAACCGGGACAAAGCCTGCTCCGGCGAAAACCGCCCCTCCGGAAACCACTGCTTCTAAAACCGCCCCCAAGCAGTCCGAGGATATGAGGAAGGAACAGATTGAGGAAAAGAGAAAAGCGGCAGTAGAACAATATTTGAAGCAGGTTACCGCTGATTTTGAAAAGAAGAAACAGGAGCTGGAGAAGGAAATTGATTCTCTGCGCAAAGAGAAGGAGCAGTATGAGCAGGAACTAAGCAGCGCGGGATTTTTCCAGTTTTCAAAAAAGAGCAGCTTAAAGCAGATCATCCGTGGGCTTGATGTCCAATACGCTGGAAAGCAGTCTGAACTGACGGAACTGGAAAAGCAGAAGGAGGAGGCGCTAAAGGAACCCTGTTTTAAGATTGACCGAAAAATCCGTGAAGAGCTGGCCAGTGAGATGAAGGAAATCGTGAACGGCAATCTGCGTACACTGAGTGAGAAAGACCAGGAACTGGGACTGTTGATTGTGTCTATGCTGGGCATGGATCCGATTACCCATCAGGAGATCATTGAAAGTGCAAAACTTCTGGGAATCAACGCAAACGCTCTCCGAGTCGCCAATATCATGCGCAAGCTGGGAGCGTGTTCAGGGAAGGTGACCAAGTCGCTGTATTTATATGGCATACGCGGAGAGCCGAGAGAATACACAGGGTATTACCTGTAGAACAAGGAGAGACAAACCCATGTGCGAGGAAAATGACCGGAGCGCGAAAAAAGACCAGCTGGCCCGGGAGGTGCTGCGCTTTTCCAGAAATACCCTTCTCGTCAACCTGAGGTTTCTGGATCTGGCCCTGGGAAGCCTGGATTATGCGGCTGTGGAAAATGGGACGCTTTTGACAGACGGAACCCATATTTTTTACCAGGCGGGCCATATTTTAAAAACCTATAAAAAGTCGCGGGAGACATCTGCGCGGGATTATTTTCATATCATCCTTCACTGCATTTTCCGACATATGTATGTGTCGCCTGCAATTACTTCCCGGCTCTGGGATCTGGCCTGCGACATTGCGGTGGAAAATATGATCACGGAATTGGGCGTCAAAGGGACGGCGGCTCCCCGGGAAAAGAGGCAGGCAGCCTATCTGAATGAGATAAAAAACAAGCAAAAGCAGGTGACGGCAGAGAGAATCTACGCCTATCTCAGAGGGAAAAACTGGAAAGAAGAAAAGCTTGCCGCCATGGAAGAGGCCTTTGGCGCCGACGACCACAGCATCTGGTATCTGGGGGAAGAAGAAAAGCAAAGAAAGCTTGGAATTTCGGCAGATGCAGGAAGCAGCCCGGGGCGGGAAAGCACGCAGGCAGACGGGGAAGGGAAAAATTCGCAGACCGATGGAGAAGGGAAGAGCACAGAGGGAGAAAGCGCGTATGGCCACGGTGTCTCCCCTTCCCTTCGGGAGGAGTTCTGGAAAAAAGTCTCCGGCCGCATGCAGGTGGAGCTGGAGACCTTTGGAAAGATGCAGGGAATGAAACCGGGAGCGCTGACGCAGAATCTGGCGGCAGTAAACAGAGAGCGGTACGATTACACCGCGTTTTTAAAGAAATTCGCGGTTTTGGGAGAAGCCATGCGGATCAATGACGACGAGTATGACTATATTTTCTATACATACGGGCTGAGACGATACAAAAACATGCCCCTCATTGAGCCGCTGGAATACAAAGAGGTGAAGCGGATCCGGGAGTTTGTCATTGCCATCGACACTTCCGGCTCCACATCGGGAGAGCTGGTACAGCGCTTCATGCAGAAGACCTACAATATTTTAAAATCCACAGAGAGCTTTTTTTCAAAGATCAATCTCCATATCATCCAGTGCGACGCCCAGATTCAGGAAGACGCGAAGATCACCAGCCAGGAGGAATTTGACCGGTATCTGGAGAATATGAAAATCCGGGGGCTGGGGGGAACGGATTTCAGGCCGGTATTTCAGTATGTGGAACAGCTGAGAAGGGAAAAAGAGTTTCAGAATCTGCGGGGGCTGATTTATTTTACCGACGGATACGGGACGTTCCCGGAGAGGAAGCCGGATTATGAAACAGCCTTTGTGTTTATCAGGGAGGAATACGAGCTCCCTGAGGTTCCGGCATGGGCGATTAAGCTGGTGCTGGAGCAGGAGGAGATTTAAAGAACCATCGTGAGGTAGTGAAAAAGAAGAAGCATTTGCGGAATACCTATGAGAAGAGGGGTAGGAGGAGACATTATGGCAAATATTACAAGCGCACGGGGCACCATTAATTTGTCACACACATGGACGAAGGAGGATGTAGAGCTTCTCCTTCCGGTTCTAGACGCATGGAGCTTTGAGGGAGAGTACGGAATCCAGTGGTACAGTGATTTTGAGGAAAAAAAGAAGGGGTGGATGGCTTCTTTTGAGGGATGCGGAGCTAACGGGTTTTCTTATACATTAATAAATGATTTTGGCGATTGGACATGGGATGCTATTGAGAATGCGGGCCAACAGGGAAATCATAAGCTGACCAGGGAGCAGTATGAGGCTCTATTAATTCGGATGGCGGAAAAAGGACTATGCATCCAATTCAAATTTGAGAACGAGACGGACGACTTCGCTTATTCAGATGAGGCGTCGCTTTATTCATGGATGCTGATGAAATGGTTCAGTCCAGCCACGGTGGAGATTCCTGAAGGCGTAAAAAACATTACAAGCCGTACCTTTGGGGGGATGGCACAGGAGTATTCGCAAAGGCGACCTAAAGAAATCATTCTTCCGGATACGGTGGAAAAAATTGGAGGGAAGGTATTTGAGAACTGGAAACATTTAAGCAAACTTGTGATTCCAAAAAATGTAAAAGAAATCGGTAAGGCGGCCTTTGCCGGCTGCGGTATCCGAAAATGGAATATTGATCCTGAAAATCTATATTTTAAGGCAGAGGGGCCATACCTTCTTTCTTCAGATGGAATGCGGCTTTTGGCGGTTGCCTCTGGCGGTCCTAAGGCGGCGGTAGTTCCTGAGGGCGTGAGGACGATTGAGGCCTGTGCCTTTAAGGGAAGAAAGATAACCTCTATTGCCTTGCCGGATAGCTTGCGGACGATAGAGAAGGAAGCCTTCAGTGAAAGCGACCTGGTTTCCGTTTCTTTGCCGGAGGGTGTGAAAACCATTAAAGAATCGGCGTTTTCGTGGTGTGGAAAGCTGAACTCCGTAAGTTTTCCGCAAACACTGAAAAAAGTTGGGGACGATGGATTTTCTGGTTGCGATCGGCTAAAATCTATAACGGTTTTGGGGAAGGATACGGAGATAGCTCTGGATATGTTTCGGAGGTATAAAAATCCTGAGACGGTAGTTTTATTAACTCAAAAAAGGAAAAGTAAGGACTATAAGGTGGAGATAGAGATACCTATAGGTGTGGA
>CALWQV010000092.1 GCA_944383785.1 uncultured Enterocloster sp.
GGGGGTGATGTTTCTCTTTATGTAGCAAAGATCTAAAGCGAAGAGCCCTCGACTAAGATTACCATGAACATCCAATTCTATGTAGATGCAAACGGCAATGGAGAATTTAATGAAGGCGTGGATGAAGTCGTTGGCGGAGGCGACTACCTTGTGCCCGCTGGAGTGCAAAGCTACTCTGTATTGGATCAGTATGCACCAGAAGGCTACAAGATCGCGGTAAGCGGAGACTTCATGGCGAAAGAGGGGGAGAATCTTCTGGTTCGGGTCGAGAAGATCGAAAGCGAAGAGCCCACTGAAGACATCATCATGAACATCCAGTTCTATGAGGACACCAAGGATAATGTCATTGCCGGAGGCGACTACTTCGTACCCGCTGGAGTACAGAACTATTCCGTACTTGAAGAATATGTGCCAGAAGGCTACAAGATGGCAGAAAGCGGAGACTTCTTCGCTGAGGAGGGCGCAAATTTGAAAGTTCGGATTGAAAAGATCCAGCCTACCATTATCAACGTAGTATTCGTAGACGCCCAGGGCAACAACGTAGGCGGAGGCGACTACTTCGTAGATGAGGACGGCGATGGAATCTTCAATTACTCTGAGCTGGATGTACCGGAAGGCTACAAGCTGGTAGTAACAGGAGATGCTTTTGTAAATGATTTTGTAGGCAAATCCACCGAGCTGAAGGTCGTAAGAGACGGAGCAACGATCATTAACGTTACATTCGTGGATGACCAGGGCAACAACGTAGGCGGAGGCGACTACTTCGTAGATGAAGACGGCGATGGAATCTTCAATTACTCCGAGCTGGATGTGCCGGAAGGCTACGAGCTAGTAGTAACCGGAGATGCTTTTGTAAGCGAGTTTGAAGGCAAGTCCACTGAACTGAAGGTTGTAAAGACCGAGGAAGAGCCGCAGCCCGAGACAAAGACCATCACAATCAAGTACGTGGATGAAAACGGCACGGTGATTGCTACAGAAACCTTAGAAGTTCCGGCAGAGGACGGCAATGTAAATACTAGCAAGCTTACAGTACCGGAAGGCTATGAGCTGGTATGGACAGGTGATCTTGCGATTGTAGACGGCGTAGTAACCGCTGACGTGAAGGCAGTTGAGGAGCCTGATGATCCGGATACTCCTGATGAGCCCGATGATCCGGATACCCCCGATGATCCGGATACTCCCGACGAGCCCGATGATCCCGACACCCCAGACACTCCCGACGATCCTGATCAGCCGGATACGCCTGGCCACGGCGGCTCCAGCGGCGGATCTTCTGGAGGCTCTTCCGGCGGTGGCGGCGGCAGTTCCTCTGGTTCCGGCAGCCATGCATTAAAGAGCGGCGAGTGGATTCTGGACGACATCGGCTGGTGGTATAAGTATTCTGACAATACCTATGCCAAGGCTGGCTGGTATTCCCTGGTATGGAGAGGAAATACAGACTGGTACTATTTCAATGAGGCAGGATATCTGATCTCCGGGTGGTTTGACCAGAACGGTTTAAGATATTTCCTTCATGATGTACATGATGGTACTTTCGGAAGAATGTACACCGGCTGGAACAAGATCAACAATCAGTGGTATTTCTTTAATGATAATGCTGATAACGGAACAGTAGGCGCTCTGGTTGAAGGCGCACAGGTTCCCGCAGAACTTGTAAATCAGTAAAATTAGCAGACCGGCCTGCTGGTACGGAGGTTTTCCGCACCGGCAGGCCGGCTTTTGCATGTATTGAAGGGGTAAGATGAAGAAAATAGATTTAACAGGAAATAGATATGGATGGTTGACGGTTCTTGGACCGGCAGAAGGAAAATGCAGAGGTCACACTTATTGGCTGTGCCGCTGCCAGTGCGGAAAAGAAATTATTGTGGATGGAAGCCATCTAAAAAACGGACATACGAAAAGCTGCGGCTGCTATCGGGAAAAAGCGCCTCAGAGGACGGCCAAAGACTTGACCGGAAAACGATTTGGTCGTTTGACCGTTTTAGGACGCGCGGAAGGTAAAGACAGAAGATACTGGAAATGCCGCTGTGATTGCGGAAAAATCATAGTCTGTTTTAAGGAGTATCTTTGTGCAGGAAACACCCAAAGCTGCGGCTGTCTTCAGGAAGAGACACGAAGGAAGAATATGAAGAAGGCGATTCATTTTGTGGACAATACCTGCATTGAGCGGATTGCTTCCCGCAGACAGGCCTCCAATAATACCAGCGGGCGCAGAGGGGTATACAAGTGCGGTACGCGCTGGAGAGCATGTATTGGTTTCAAAGGGAAACTGCACAATCTAGGAACTTATGACAGCTTTGAACAGGCGGTGAACGCCAGAGAAGCTGCGGAAAAGACTTTTTTTGATTCATTTTTGCAGGATTATTATGGAAGCGAAGAAAAATAGAGCCATGGGGCTTAAAATGGCTGATTGCGTTTCCGGGGCCGCTGTGCTATTCTGAAAGAGATGAGTAAGCGAGAGGGGGCGCGGCTTTTGAATCCTATCCACAGAGATCTGTTTCAAGCCATTCATGAGGGAAAGTGGCTTACCATTGAATATGTAAGGGCGCGGGACCGAAAAAAGCAGGAGATCTGCTGCGCCCATGAAATGGAACTGATTCGGGTAGATAATTCCTATGCCAGAAGGTATCAACATATTAAATGGATTTTGGAAGCATACTTTAAAGCGGCTCGGTAGAGTCGAATCCACTTCTTTCAAGTAAAATCCTTCACTATCTTAATATACTCTTTCGCATGGTAGGGCAGGTAGCTTCCTTTGCGGTAGGCTGCCACGAAATCCACGGTAGTGCAGGGATTCCCCACGGAGAAGCAGGCCAGCTTCTTTCCTGGGGAGAGATGCTTTAGGTGGGTTTCCGTTACAAAGCAGGCGCCGTATCCCCTGGCCGCCAGCTCTACCTCAGCGGAGATATTGGAGGTCTGAAGTTTGATGTTCGGTTCAAAATCATAGTTTTTAAACAGCGTATCCACCGTTTGGCGGGTGCGCTGGCCGGGAATCTGCATGATCAACGGCTCATTCTTCATCTGATTTAGGTCCATCCAAGGATAGCGGCAGTTCTCGCGCCGAATCCCTGCGTGGGCCAGGGGATGGCTGGAGGAAAGCACCAGCACCACTTCCTCATGGCTGATGATTTCATAATCAATATTGGGGCTTTTCACCGGTAGGTTAAAGAATGCCAGGTCCGCATCCCCGTTTTGAAGCATCCCCTCTAGCTGGCTGGAATGAGCCTCCAGAATATCCAGCTTCACATTGGGATAAAGGCTGTTAAAAATGGGAAGGGTGCAGGGAAGCATGTAGGTGCCCCGCATGGTGGGAAAGGCGATTTTTAAAGAACCCGCGTTATTGCGGATAATATCACCCATTTCCAGATCCAATTCTTTTTTCAGATTCAGAATTTCACCGGCTTTCGCCGTATAACGTTCCCCTGCGTAAGTCAGCACATAGCGGTTTCCCAAACGCTTAAACAGTTTTTGGCCCAGGTCGCGCTCTAAGCCCTGAAGAAACTTTGTCAGGGTTGGCTGGGTGATATAGAGGGATTCTGCCGCTTTGGTGATGTTTTGATATTTGGCAATGGCCAGCACATAGCTGAGATCCTTAAAATCCATGGCGTTCACCGTCCTGTCTCAAATTTTCTTTCTATAGCTTATCATGGATTATTCATAAAAACTATACTTTTTATAAAAATAATGAACTCAAATCTCATCTTATAAGTCAGAAAGAGACTCAAATTCCCTTGATTTTTCGATTTTTGATCAAAATCTGCCTGAAACTATTCATATAATGCATGATATAAATAAAATATATGAATTAGACGAATGAAAAATCTCATGCTATAGTATCCATAGATTAAGAGAGGGACAGCAGAAGGTATTTTCAAATCAAATTTCAAGGAGGAAAAGCACATGAACAAGAAGCAGCGAATTCCATGTATCATTATGAGGGGCGGAACCAGCAAGGGACTATTTTTCCTGGAAAATGATCTTCCCGCCGACCCGGTTCTGCGGGACCAGATTCTTTTAACGGCCATGGGAAGCCCGGATCCCAAACAGATCAATGGACTTGGTGGGGCGACCTCCGTTACCAGTAAGGTGGCCATTGTCAGCGTTTCCCAGAGGCCGGATGCGGACGTGGATTACCTGTTCGCCCAGGTATCCGTGGATAAGCCGGTGGTGAGCTACAAGGGAAACTGCGGAAACATTCTCTCAGCGGTAGGGCCCTTTGCGGTGGAGCGGGGCCTAGTAAAGGCCAAAGAGCCTCTTACCACTGTGAGAATCTACAATGTGAATACGGGCAAGGTGATTGAGTCGGAGTTTGCCGTTGAAAACGGCAGCGTGAAATACGATGGGGACTACGCGATCGCGGGAGTGAAGGGGACGGCTTCACCGGTCCGGCTGAAATTTTTAGATCCGGCGGGAACCATTTCCGATGAACTGCTTCCCACAGGAAATGTTGTGGATGAGCTGGATGTGCCGGGGGTAGGAAAGATTCAGGCTTCCATCGTGGATGCGGCAAATCCACTTGTGTTCGTCAAGGCGGCGGACGTAGGGCTTGTGGGCAATGAGCTTCCGGCTCAGATCGAGGCGATCCCCGGCATGCTGGACCGACTGGAGAAAATCCGAGGAGTAGCTGCTGTGAAGGTGGGGCTTCTGACGGATTATGAGCGGTCCGCCTGGGATTGTCCCGGACTTCCCAAAATGACGCTGGTGGCGGAGCCTAAGGATTATACAGCGCTGGACGGTGCGTTGGTAAAGGCGGATGAGATCGACCTGCTAGTGCGGATGATGTCCATGCAGAAGCCTCACCCGGCTATCGCCATGACGGGCGTGATGTGTACGGCGGCGGCCTGCGCTCTTGAAGGAAGCATTGCATGGCAGGTATTGAGGAAAACAGCGGATTCGAATTGCATCCGCATGGGCCACGCGGGGGGAATCGCGGAAGGTGGAGTAAGCTGCTCTATGGAAGGCGGTAAGGTAAAAGTCGATTCCACCACCGGCGTGCGCACTGCGAATCTGCTGATGGTTGGGGATGTATTCTGCTGCTGATTAAAAGGTATCAATTATAAGGGAATGAATAAGGGGAGAATGAATTTATGAATATGGCGGTTATTTCGCTGATTGTATTGGCAGTTGTAGTGGCAATCGGGTTTATCAAGAAAATCAACATTGGCTTTGCGGCGGTAGGCGCGGCCTATGTGCTTGGAACTACGGGAGGAATGAGCAGCAAAGAGGTCATTGCCGGCTTTAATAGCTCCCTGTTTGTAACAATGGTAGGCGTGACCTTCCTCTTTGGAGTAGCGTCGGTAAATGGAACGCTGGATCTGTTTTCTAAAAAGGTGGTAGCCCTGGTGGGAAAGCGCACCTACATGATTCCCGTCCTGATGTTTTTCCTTTCAGCCTTTATCTCCGCCATCGGACCAGGCCACATTGCCACCGGAATCCTGATGACCACCTTTGCTATGTATCTGGCTTTTGAGATGGACATCAATCCCTTTGCCACCGCCCTTTATGCCAAGCTGGGAGCAAACGCAGGCTGCGCCTCCCCTCTGGCCATCACCGGGGTGCTGGCGAAGAATCTTTCCGAGCCTTTGGGATATGGCGGCCCTGATTCTTTTTCCAAGAACCGCTTGCGCCGGAGGAAAGGATCTGCTATACTACAAAAAGCTTTATAAAACTGGTTCGAAACCCTCCCAGTATAAAAAACTAGGCCCAAGGCATCTTCTGATGAACGATGTCTTTTTTGTGGAAGGTTTCCGCCATGAAAAAGATTGGTTTGTCAGGAGGTTTTTTTATGCAAAGAGTAATCATAGACTGCGATCCGGGAATCGATGATGCCCTGGCGCTGATGCTGGCCCTCTCATCCCCGGAGCTTGAGATTGTGGGAATTACCACTGTGTCCGGCAATGTGTCTGCCGATCTTGGGGGAAGGAATGCGAAAAAAGTGCTGCGGCAGATGAAGCGCCTGGATATTCCTGTTTATATCGGGGAAATGAAGCCTCTTAAGGTTCCCTATACGGATGCATCCGACACCCACGGGCGTGACGGCCTTGGGGAGAGCTTTCTGCCGGAGGTTCAGGGGGATTTTCCGGGGATTTCCGCTGTGGATTTTCTGGAAGGGGCCCTGGATGAAGAAGAACTGTCGGTGATCGCTTTAGGTCCCATGACCAATCTTGCCCGTCTGTTTCAGAAGCGGCCGGATCTGATCAGGCGGATTCCAAGATTTGTATCCATGGGAGGAAGCTTCCGTAGCCATGGAAACTGTTCTCCGGTGGCGGAGTACAATTACTGGTGCGATCCCCAAGGGGCTGAGGTTTGCTATGACTGCGCCGCCAGAGCTGGAAAAATCATCGAGATGGTGGGACTGGATGTCACCAGGAAAATTGTCCTGACGCCCAGCCTTCTTTCCTATATGGAGAGGCTGGATCCGGAGACTGGCTCCTTTATACGCAGGATCACTCGGTTTTATATGGATTTTCACTGGGAGCAGGAGCGGATTATTGGCTGCGTGATCAATGATCCCTTGGCGGTGGCTTATTTTATCGATCCTTCTCTGTGCGGCGGCTTTGACGCATTTTTGACCGTGGCGGGAGAGGGGGTCTGCCGGGGGCAGACGGTTGTGGACTCCATGAATTTCTGGAAGAAGGAGCCAAACAGCCGTGTGCTGGCGGATGCGGATGTAAAGAGATTTCTGCGCATGTTTTTATCCCGCCTGATTCCTGGGGCGGGGGATTTGGCTTATTTGGAGCAGCTGTACCGGATGGAATATTAAAGGAGCGGAAGCATGAAGAAATCAAGAAAAATGACGGCCTGGCAGCTTTGCCTGACGGCAATGGCGGTGGCGGTGAATATCGCGGGCGGGCAGATCGCCCTGCTTCTTCGGCTGCCGGTTTATCTGGACAGTATTGGAACGATTCTGGTGGGGGCCGTTTTGGGCCCATGGTTCGGCATGATCCCCAATCTGCTCAGCGGGATTGTGATGGGGATGACAGTGGATATTTACTCCCTCTATTTTGCCCCCGTTGGCATGGTAACCGGATTCTTAAGCGGTCTGGTTTTAAGGCGCGGCCTTCCGAAAGGGGCGGGGCTCTTTGGGGCGGCGGCGCTCATTTCCGTGCCGGGGACGGTTGTAAGCGCCCTGGTCAATGCCGCGCTGTTTGGGGGCGTGACATCCTCCGGGTCCGCGCTTTTGGTGCAGGTTTTAGCCAGAACGCCTCTTGGACTTACGGGAAGTATCTTTGCGGTGCAGTTTTTGACGGATTACGCCGACCGCTGCATTTCGCTGTTCGTAGTGAGCGCCTTCGCGCCTCTTTTAAACAGCCAGCTGCGCCGGGAATTGGAAGGAGGAAGATATTAGATGGAACGCTACAGTGTTATTACGGAGAAGAATCCCAGGGAGATCGTCCTTCTGCGGGCCTTTCCCTGCGCCTGGGGGAAATGCGCCTTCTGCGACTATATTGAGGATAACGGAAGGAACCGGGAAGAGATGGAGGAGCAGAACCGCCAGGTTTTGTCGCAGGTTACGGGACGCCTGGGGGTGTTGGAGGCCATTAACTCCGGCAGCTGCTTTGAGCTTCCACGGGAAACCCTTGAAGACATTAAACAAATTGCCGGGGAAAAGAACATTCGCCGCCTGATCTTTGAGAGCCACTGGATTTACCGGCACAGGCTGGAGGAATTAAGGGAATTTTTCCGGATTCCGGTAACCTATAAAATTGGCGTTGAAACCTTTGATTATGATTTCAGGGAAAAGGTTCTCAATAAGCACGCGGATTTTAAGAGTCCCCAGGAGGTGGCGCGTTTTTTTGACTCCATCTGCCTGATGGTGGGAATAAAGGGCCAGACAAGGGAAATGATCCGCAACGATATCGCGATTTTAAAGCAGTATTTTTCTCATGGAACGGTGAATGTGTTTAATAATAATTCCACGCCCATCCGGCGGGATGAAGAGCTGGTGCGGTGGTTTATGGAGGAATACCGCTGGCTTTTGGATGATCCGGATGTGGAGGTTCTTTACAATATTACGGATTTTGGGGTGGGGTGAGATTCGGCTTGTGTTCTGCCTATGGATGGAATGATCGTGAGGCCAAATTGGCGGCCCATATGGCGCTTGGACTGCGCAGGAAGGAGTAGGGGCTGGGCGTATATTTGAATGGCAGAAGCGCGTATAACTTGTTTCTGGAGGACTTTTCTCTCACGTACTATATGGAGAGGATCCAGGCATTATTGGTTGATGATTTATCTGAGGCCTATCCGGATGTGAAAATACGAGGAGCTGATGGATAAGTTTGCTGAGATTGCGGGTATGGAAGAGGCGGTGCGAGATAGAGTACCTGCTGGTAGAAAATTAGGATAACATATGCCTCCGCTTTTTGTGATTCGAAAAGGGAGGCATATTGCATTTGATCCGGATTGTTATTTCAGCCGTTTTTCTAAAACCGCGATAGCCTGGTAGAGGATAACGGACAGAAGGCAGAGAACCACAATGGAGGTGACTACCATGGTCATGGCGAAGGTCTGCGACCCATAGGTAATCAAATACCCCAGCCCCGCTTTGGAAGAGAGAAATTCCCCGATGATGACTCCCACCAGGCAGAGGCCGATATTTACCTTCATATTACTGATGATCATTGGCAGGGAACCGGGCAGAAGAACTTTAAACAGTACATCCCGCCGGGTTCCGCCCAGGGAATAGATCAATTTGATCTGATCCTGGTCCAGGGAGGTAAAACCGGTGTAAAGAGTGAGGATGGAACCGAAGAGCGCTACAGACACAGCGGCCACGATGATGGTATTCATGTTATTTCCCAGCCATACGATGAGAAGCGGGGCCAGGGCGGATTTCGGGAGGCTGTTGAGCATCACGAGGAATGGCTCCAGTATTTCCGCCAGGCTGCGCCAGAACCACAACAATAAGGCAGCTGCCAGCCCGATGATTACAACTGCCAGGAAGCTTACTAGGGTTTCAAGCAGGGTGATACCGGTGTGGAGAAAAAGGCTGCCGTCTCCGGTCATCTGAATCAGGCAGAGGATAATACGGCTGGGGCTGCTGAAAATAAAGCTGTCCAGCCAGCCGAAAGAAGCGGAAAGCTCCCAAAGGGCCAGAAACAGGATGATAAGCATAAAGCGTGCGGCCCGAATTTTTCTTTGGTGGCGCAGCTGCCGGTTTAAGTAATCCCGCTGTGCCTGAGATCTTGGAGATTCATTCATCTGTTTTCAGCTCCTTCCATACCTGATTAAAATAAATGGAAAATTCCGGACAGTTCCGCCGGTCCAGGGGACGGCTGGCGCAGTCCGGAAATTCGATGGTGATAGCTGCTTTGATCCGCCCGGGACGTGGCGAGAGGATTAAAATGCGGTCCGCGACACTGATTGCCTCAGATAGATCATGGGTTACCAGTATGGCAGTCTTTTTGCTTTCGCGCAGGATCCCGCTGATATCATCGCAGACGGACAGGCGGGTCTGATAATCTAGGGCGGAAAATGGTTCATCTAACAGGAGCAGATCCGGCTTTAAGGCAAGGGTCCGGATCAGAGCGGCCCTCTGGCGCATCCCCCCGGAAAGCTCGGACGGCTTTGCCTGTTCGAAGCCCTCCAGGCCGTAGGCGCGGAGCATGGACTTTAGCTCCTGGCGGGATTGGCCGTCCAGCTGTTTTCGGATTTCAAGACCCAGGGCGACATTGGAGAGGATGCTGCGCCACTCAAACAGGTGATCCTTTTGCAGCATGTAGCCAACGGATGTCAAGTCGCGGGACAGTGGAAGCCCGTCTAAGAGTATTTCGCCCTGATCCGGCTTTAAGAGACCGCAGAGCAGGGACAAAAGCGTGGATTTGCCGCAGCCGGAGGGCCCTACAATGGCCCAAAATTGGCCGGAATCAACGGAAAATGATATATTAGAAAGGGCCAGCGTCTCACCATCCGCAGAATGGTAGGAGTAGCTGACCCCGTGTACTTCTAATTTGGGAATCATAAAAAGGCTCCTTTCCGATTCAGAGGTTATTCCTTCTTTAGTATATGAATCGGAAAGGAGAACGGTGATTTAATACCAGGTCACAGGCGTAGGCCTTACGGAATCAAAGATATCGGCAGCGTCAAAAAGGTCCGCCAGACGCTTTTTTGACGGATCGGTCTGAACCATGTCCGCATAGAGCCGGTAGCCATCCAGATTGCGGCGGGCCATGCGCAGATGGTCGCTTCCCTTCTGAATCCAGTAGGGGGTGCTGGCATCCACGTTGCAGAAGTAGCGGAAGCCCTTGGACATCAGATAGGAAAAACGGCTGTTGTCCATCGTATAGGGATGGAAATCCGAGATATCGTTGCCAAAGGGATAGAGCAGGATATCGGTGGGGCCGATCAACGACTCCACCTCCGCCTCCCATTTATCGGTGTCTGTGATGAACCGCTCGTCGGAGATGGCGAAGGTCTGCTGGCCATCCGCTGACGGTTCCGTGGAAACGCCCAATTGCAGGTGCCCCCAGCTGTGGGAGGCCAGCTCCCAGCCATGGTCCCTTAAGCACTGGGCTACCTGGGCCGCCTGGGCCCGGTCCTCTTCATAGGTGGGACTGTCGCTGTAGGAAGCGGCGGTGCGGTATCCCAGAATCCCCTGATAGCCGGTAAAGGCCAGGACGGCCCGGGCACCCCGATAGGAGAAATCCGGGTGCTCTTCAATGAAATCCTCCAGGATCGGAACAAGATCGTAGGATCCCCTTGAAACTGTGCCATCCTCAAGGGTCATCTCG
>CALWQV010000093.1 GCA_944383785.1 uncultured Enterocloster sp.
GGATGATTTTGTGATTGGGGAGCCGGAGGATGCGCCTGGATTCTTTGACGCGGCAGGGATTGAATCCCCGGGACTTACCAGCGCCCCCGCCATTGGCGTTTATGTGGCAAAGCTGGTGGCCCAAAAGGCAGAAGCGAAGGAGAAAGCGGAGTGGAACGGCCGCAGGAAAGGGATCATCCGGCCGGAGAAGCTTGGAAAGGATGAGAGAGCCGCCCTGATCCGGGAAAGGCCGGAATACGGGACGATTATCTGCCGCTGCGAGGGCGTCAGCGAAGGGGAAATCATGGATGCGGTCAACCGGACGCTGGGCGCGGTTTCCCTAGACGGAATCAAGCGCCGGGTACGCCAAGGAATGGGACGCTGCCAGGCTGGCTTTTGTACGCCCAGGACGATGGAGATATTGGCCCGGGAGAAACAAATGAAGATGGAAGAGATCTGCAAAAACAGGCCCGGCTCCAATATGCTGGCCGGAAGAAAGTAGGAGGGCGAAATGGACAATCATGAAATCGTAATTATCGGAGGCGGTCCCGCGGGTTTGGCAGCCGCGCTGGCGGCCCGTAAGGCCGGAATCCAGGATATTTTAATTCTGGAACGAGACGGCTGTCTGGGAGGGATTCTGAACCAGTGCATCCACAATGGTTTTGGCCTGCACACGTTTAAAGAGGAATTAAGCGGCCCGGAATACGCGGCCCGCTATATCCGGATGGCAGAGGAAGGGCAGATTCCCTATAAGCTGAATACCATGGCGATTCAGATCAGCAAAGACCGGAAAATTACAGCGGTCAACCGGGAGGACGGTCTGACGGAGATTCAGGCAAAGGCGATTATTCTGGCCATGGGCTGCCGGGAAAGGCCCAGGGGAGCTTTAAATATTCCCGGATACCGGCCCGCCGGAATCTATTCGGCCGGAACTGCCCAGCGCCTGATGAATATTGAGGGTTACAGCGTGGGAAAAGAGGTTGTGATCCTGGGCTCCGGCGATATCGGCCTGATTATGGCCCGGAGAATGACCCTGGAAGGCGCAAAGGTTAAGGTGGTTGCGGAGCTAATGCCTTATTCCGGAGGACTGAAACGGAATATTGTCCAGTGTCTGGACGATTACGGGATTCCCCTAA
This sequence comes from uncultured Enterocloster sp., assembly GCA_944383785.1. Taxonomy (GTDB): domain Bacteria; phylum Bacillota; class Clostridia; order Lachnospirales; family Lachnospiraceae; genus Enterocloster. The sequence goes on from CALWQV010000093.1 coordinate 1,116, forward strand.
AGTTAAGCCATACGGTGGTAAATATCGAAGGAAAGGAACGTGTTACAGGCGTTACCCTGGCGAAGGTGGGGCCTGACCGCAAGCCGATTCCAGGTACAGAAGAACATTACAGCTGCGATACCCTTCTGCTCTCTGTGGGCCTGATACCGGAAAACGAGCTGACAAAGGGAATCGGCGTATCCATGAGCCGCGTTACCTCCGGGCCAGAGGTGAACGAGCGTTTCGAGACAAGCGCGGAGGGAATATTCGCCTGCGGCAATGTCCTCCACGTCCACGACCTGGTGGATTATGTTTCCGAGGAAGCGGAGAACGCCGGCAGGAACGCCGCGGCTTATGTGAGGGCAGGGGAGAAACAGGAAGGCCATACGGTAGTTCTGAAGGCGGAGAACGGAGTTCGCTATACTGTGCCCCAGACCATAGACCTGGCCAATATACCGGAGCAGATTACGGTCCGCTTCCGTGTGGCAGACGTTTATAAGGACCGCTATATTTCCGTTTATTACGACGATACCCGCGTATCGCGCAGAAAGAAAAAGGTTTTGGCGCCCGGTGAGATGGAACAGGTGGTTTTAAAGAAGGAAAGCTTTGCCGGCTGCCAGGGGATTCAGAAAATTGTGATCTGTACAGAGGAGGAATCGTAATGGAGATTCGGGAATTAACCTGTATTGGCTGCCCGCTGGGCTGCGCCCTGACGGTAAGGATGGAAGGGGAGCAGATCGAGGTAAGCGGAAATACCTGCAAAAGAGGGGATGATTACGCTAGAAAAGAAGTTTTAAGCCCTACAAGAATTGTGACGTCTACGGTTCGCGTTAAGGGCGGAAGGATCGCCATGGCGTCGGTAAAGACAAAAACGGACATTCCCAAGGATAAAATCTTCGCGGTAATGGATGAAATACGTCAGGTGACGGTGACTGCGCCGGTATCCATCGGCGACGTAGTGATTGAAAACTGCGCCGGAACCGGGGTGGCGGTGGTGGCCACAAAAGACGTGGCAGCAGCCGGATAAGTCAGGGAGAACAGTATGGACGAAAGAGTAAAAAGGCTGCTGGAGGAGACGGAACTGTTTGTGCTTGATATGGATGGAACATTTTTTATGGAGCAGGACGTCATCGAAGGCGCCCTGGATTTTATCCATATGGTTCAAAAAAGGGGCAAACGGTTTATGTTTTTCACCAACAATTCCTCAAAAGCCCCGGAGGATTATCAGGAGAAGCTGGCTGGGGCCGGCTGCCCCATAGACAGGGAGCAGATTATGACCTCAGGCGACGTAGCGATTCACTATCTGCGGCAGCGCTATGCGCAAGCGTCTGTTTATCTGGCAGGGACGCCTCAACTGGAGAAAAGCCTGCGGGAAGCAGGCATCCATCTGACAGATAAGGAACCGGACATTGTGCTGGTAGGCTTTGATATGACTTTAACTTATGAAAAGCTGGAGCGCTGCTGTAGCTTTGTCCGCCGGGGAGCGCTGTTTTTAGCCACTCATCCGGATATCAACTGTCCGGTCAAAGGGGGATTTATTCCCGACTGCGGCGCGATCTGCGCCGCCATCCGGCTTTCCACTAAAAAAGAGCCCAGGTATCTGGGAAAACCATACCGGGAAACGGTTGATATGATTGGGGAGCAGACGAAAATACCGGCCTCTCGCACTGCCTTTGTAGGCGACCGGCTGTACACGGATATCGCCGCAGGAGTGAATCACGGCGCAAAAGGCTTTCTGGTTCTGACGGGAGAGGCTGACCGAAAGGACGTGGAGGCTTCGGAGGTAAAGCCTACTGCCGTTTTCAGCTCCCTTGGCGAGATGGCGGCATATATGAGTTAGGAAAATCCCCTGCAGTTTATGGCTGCGGGGCTTTTTCGTAGGCATATTGGAGGAAAGAAACAAGGGCATCCCAATGAGGCGTGTAGGAGAGTATCATCAGATAGTAGGATTCCTTATGATCCCAGGCTGTTCCCTCGAGAAAACGGGAATGTCTAAGATCCAATCCCCAGGCCATCTGGGCTTTGTTGCCCTCCCCATCCCAGACAAGGTCTTCTTCCAGTCTGTCTTTCAAATCCTCAGGAAGAAGCTTGTTTAAATCCATAAGGGGAAAGGAGCGGGCATAATACCGGGCCAGTTCCTCAGGGGCTACCAGAAAGTCCAGTTCCCTGGCCGCAATATAAGCGGTCAGCTTGCTCTGGCTGGCCGTTTCATACTGGCCGGAGGAATCCAGATCGATGAACAGGGAATCTTCAAAGGCGATCCGGTGCCCGCGCGGGATTTTGATATAGTCTGAGAAATCTTCGGTCAGCTCCTTCGCGGGAAACAGATTCTGACGGTCATTGATAAAAAATCCCTGCAGATCAACGGTCTGGCGGCTCTGTCGGATCAGATCCCCCATGTAGAACAAAATAAGCCCGGCGATGAGGATCAGAAAGAACACCCACCGATAATAGTCGTACAGATAACGGAGCCGTTTTCTCAGTTTCATATTATGTATTTCCTTCCTGGGCGATTCAAAATTCAACGGTTATTGTAGCATAAAATGGAAATAAATGCTATACTGGTAGTATCTTAAATCGACAGCACCATGGAAAGGTGGAATCAGATGGACGTCAATGGCATTTTTAACCCGCAGAACCGTTTCTGGTCCTTTATGGAAAAAATTATGAATCTCTGCGCTCTCAGCCTTCTGTGGCTTTTATTTTCCATTCCGATTCTCACAGCGGGAGCCGCCACTGTGGCGATGTTTCAGTATACGCTGAAATTATCCCGGGACGAGGAGGGGTATGTCTGGAAGACCTTTATCCGGGGATTTTTGAAAAATTTCATTCAGGCAACGATCCTGTGGCTGATCCTGGCTGCTGCGCTTCTGTTTCTGTCCTTTGATCTTTACTGCTGCCAATTCATTACTTTTTCTGCTGGAGCGCGGTGGGGCGCCAGAATCCTGATCCTTAGCCTGATTCTTCTGACCCTGATGACCGGCCTTTACCTGTTTCCGCTGACGGCATTTTTCCATACCACAGTGCGGCGGACTCTGGTTCACAGCTTTATAATGGCAGCGGGGAATTTGTATGTTACGGTTACCATTATGGTGATCTACGCAGCGGGGGTAGCGATGACCTACTTCATCCCGCCGCTGTTTATGGTCTGGTTTACCTTTGCCAGCTACGGCGCTTCCCATCTCTTCGGCTTTGTATTTCGCAGATATATCCAAAATGACGGTCAAAATCTGGAGTTAGGGGCTGATATTATCAAAAATAATCAATCATCTAGAAACTAAAAGTAAAATATACTGAAAAAAGAGTATAAAACAAGTAAAATATGTAAAATTTATGTAAAATGGTTGCAGATTTAAAAAAATTGTGATAAGCTTATACCGTAATGGTTTTGCAGAATTAAATATGAGCTGCTGAAGAGAGAATGAGATGAAGGGCAGGCAGACAGACGGCAGTGGATGTCGTCGGTTTTAAGGACTGTTTATTTGATTTCTCTTTTTTTTATGCGAAAATTTAGTGGCTCAGGCATTATTTTTACAATATTTTACAAGAAGGGAGAAATACTATGAAAAAAAAGATGGCGTTAGTTCTTGCGGCAGCATTGGCAGCCGGCGCAGTAGCCGGATGCAGCGGGGGAGGTTCTACCGGCAAATCAGCAGTAGTGGGAGATACGGCCTCTGAGTCCGGGGAGAGCGCGGGGGAGGCGGCTTCCACCGATCCGGCGGATTACGAAGTGACGGAGCCCATTACCATTACCTGGTGGCACGCCCTGGAGGAGCAGTATACGGATACGGTAGAGAAGATCGTGAATGATTTCAACAATTCACAGGATTTGATTACGGTAGAGGCAGAGTATGTGGGAAGCTATAGCGATGTAAATGAAGCCCTGGTAGCGGCACATGCGGCAGGCAGCGGGCTTCCGGCTATTACGGTTGCCAATACGCCTTATGTAGCGGAGTACGGCGAAGGAGGGCTTACAGAGGATCTGACCCCGTATATTGAAGCAACGGGATATGATGTAGAAGATTTCGGTGATGGTATGATTGCCGCCTCCCAGTACGAGGGCAAGCAGGTGTCCCTTCCGTTTTTGATCTCTACCCAGATTATGTTTTACAATAAAGATATGGCCGACGAGATGGGAATCACCATGCCTACCACCTGGGAAGAGATGGATACCTTTATGCAGGAGGCCACGGTAAAGGCCGACGATGGAACTACCCAGACCTATGCCACCATTATTCCCGGATGGGATCAGTGGTATTTTGAAACCTTCTATTTGAACCAGGGCGTGAAGATTATCAACGATGACCAGGTGACCACGGATTTGAACAGCGAAACAGCAGTTGCTATTGCGGCGAAGATGAAAGAGTGGTGCGACAACGGATACACCTATTGGACCGGAACCGCAGATGATGCTTCCTCCAATATGAGAAATAACTTTATCTCCGGTAAGTCCCTGTCGGTTATCCATACCACCTCCCTGTACGACACCTATGTGGATCAGTGCGATTTTGAGGTAGGCATGGCATGGCTGCCCGGCGCGGAGACGAAGAACCAGGAGATCGGCGGCTGCGTGCTTCTGATCCCCTCCAAGAATGACCAGGCTACCAAGAACGCGGCATGGCAGTTTATGCAGTATTTGTGCAGCAAGGATGTAAATATGACCTGGGCCGAGGGAACCGGCTATATGCCCACTAGAAAATCTGTTCTGGAAACAGAGGAAGGACAGACGTTCTTAGAGAAGAAGCCGGCATTCCAGGCAATCTTTGACAATTTGGATCTGATCAACCCCAGAATTCAGCATCCGGGCTGGAACCAGCTGACCACCATCTGGAAAAACAGCATGGCAGAGCTGATTATTGAGGGCGGCGATGTCCAGGAGGCTATGGACCAGATGGCCATGGAAATTGACGATGTATTAGGCGATATTTAATTGGTAATTCCCCGGCCCTTCCATAACAAGAGGGGCCGGAAGTCAGGGGGATATTTATGAAGGAAAAACGGATCAATCCAAGAAAGGTTTCAGCGTTTAAGGATTTTGCCTGTGTTGTCCCGGTGCTGATCTTTCTGGCGATTTTTACTTATTACCCCATTGTGGAATTGGTGCGGATCAGTTTTACGGACTGGAACCTGTTAAAGGATACCTGGCAGTATGTAGGCTTTAAAAACTGGGAGTGGCTGTTTAACGGCTCCGGAACACGGTATCTGTGGAACTCGCTTAGGGTGACGGTTTTGTATTCCATAGGGGAGCTTACGGTAACGCTGGTGGGCGGTATGATTTTCGCCCTGATTTTTAACCGGATGAATAAAAGCTTTGCGGCTATGCGCGCTATCATTTTTATGCCCAAATATGTGGCCATGTCTTCCGCGGCAGTTGTATTTCTCTGGATTCTGAATACGGATACCGGTATTTTGAACTATTTCTTGTCGCGGCTGGGAATGCAGCCGGTGGATTGGCTGGGGAATAGGAATACAGCCCTGATTTCCGTATTGATGCTGACCGGCTGGCGCTGCATCGGCTACGGTATGATGGTATATCTTTCCGCGATGATGGGGATCTCTGCTGATTATTACGAGGCTGCTTCTTTGGACGGTGCGACTTCTGTTCAGAAGTTTTTCAAGATCACGCTGCCAATGCTGTCTCCTACGACTCTGTTTCTCTTTGTCACCACGTTTATCTCATCTATGAAGGTTTTCCAGTCCGTCGATATCCTGACCCAGGGCGGCCCCTACCGCTCCACAGAGGTGTTTGTCTACAACATCTACCGGTATGCCATGGTAGATTTCCGTATGGACCGGGCGGCAACGGTTGCGCTCTTCTTCTTTGTGCTTCTGCTGGTTGTAACAGTCGCCACGATGAAGATTTCCAAGGGGAATGTTACGTATGATTCATAGGAGGAACCGTCATGAATACTAGTGCGCTTGCGAATGTGAATTCGCGCAATGAGTCGGCGAAGAAGAAACGGAAGATCAAGGCCCTCATCCAGTGGATTCTGGCAATTATTGTTCTTCTGATTATTATTTTCCCGATCTACTGGATGCTGGTTTCCTCCGTGAAATCCCAGGAGGAGATTCTGTTACCGGTACCTACGCTGTGGCCTAGGGAATTTCATTTTGAAAACTATATTAATGTGTTAAGTCGCGGAAATTTCGCGAAATACTACTGGAATACGGCCGTTATGACGGCGGGGATACTGATTTCCCAGGTGGTGACGGGTATTTTCGCAGGTTACGGCTTCTCCAAGGGCCGGTTTAAGGGGCAGAACGTCTGTTTTGTGATTGTGCTTGGGGCATTGATGATTCCCCTGCAGGTTACCTTTATCCCTCTGTATATTATGATGGCCAACTGGGGACTGTCGGATACGTTTTTGGGCCTGATTCTGCCGGAAGCGGTTTCGCCGTATTATATTTTCATGCTGAGACAGTCCTTTATGTCTATTGATGACAGTTATATTGACGCGGCCAAGGTAGACGGCCTGGGAAGAATCGGGATTATCACAAAGATACTGGCGCCTATGTGCAAGTCAACCCTGTTTACCGTTACGCTGGTGACCTTTACCAACGGCTGGAATAATTATTTCTGGCCTAAGATTATTGCAAGAGGCGAGAGCCACAGGGTGCTGACCATCGGCCTGGCCCAGCTGCAGAACACCTTTGCGGGCAATGAGACGATGAATAATCATGAGATCATGGCAGGGGCGGTTCTGGCGGTCGTTCCGGTTATCATACTTTTCTTTATTTTCCAGAAGTATATGCTGACGGGTTATTCCAAAGCGGCGATGAAATAGTGCGAACAGCAGATAGGAGAGTGACGATATGAAAGTTTACGCGCACAGAGGATACAGCGGAAAATATCCGGAAAATACGATGCTTGCCTTTAAGGAAGCGGCCAAAACAGGCTGCGATGGAATCGAGCTGGACGTGCAGCTTACCAAGGACGGCAAGGTTGTGGTGATTCACGATGAAGCCGTGGACCGGACGACGGATGGGAGCGGCAAAGTAAAGGATTTTACTTACCAGGAGCTGGCGCGTCTTAACGCGGCGAATCTGTACGAAGGGAAATACGGCTTCTGCGGTATTCCGCTGTTTGAGGATTACTGCAAATGGGCGGCCGGCCAGGATCTGGTGACGAATATTGAGCTGAAAACGGGCGTCTACTACTACGAGGAATTAGAGGAAAAAACTCTGGAGCTGGTTCGCAAATATGGGCTGGAGGAAAAAGTGTTTTATTCCTCTTTCAACCACCTCTCCCTGCTGAAAGTGAAGGAACTGGACCCGCAGGCGGTCTGCGGCGCTCTTTTGGAGCACACGGGCATCGGAAACGCCGGATATTACTGCAGACGCTTCGGCCTTCAGGCATACCATCCCGGCTATAAGGGTCTGACGGAAGAGACGGTCAGAGGCTGCCGGGAGAATGGGATTCAGGTAAATGTCTGGACCATCAACGATATGGGAGTTCTGGAGCAGCTTGAAGAGTGGGGATGCGACGGGGCGATCACCAATTATCCCGAAGTTTGCAAACGTTGGGTGGACAGAAGATGAATGCAATCGAATTACTGGAATCCTCTCCTGTGATCGCCGCGGTTAAAGATGAGAACGGCCTGTTAAAAGCCTTTGAATCGGAATGTCAGGTCGTTTTTATTCTGTACGGAAACATCTGCAACATCGACGGCATTGTGGAAAAGGTCAAGGAAAGAGGGAAAATTGCCATCGTACATGCGGATCTGACGGCAGGCCTTAACGCGAAGGAGATCGCGGTGGATTTTATCAGGGAAAATACCAGAGCGGACGGGATTATCAGCACAAAACCCCTTCTGGTAAAACGGGCGGTGGATTTGGGGCTCTTTGGCATCCAGAGGACATTTATTATCGATACAATGGCAATGACTACCACAAAAAAGCAGATTGACACATTCCACCCGGATCTGGTGGAGGTGATGCCAGGGATTATGCCAAAGGTTTTAAAAGAGATACGGGCCTATACAAATATTCCCATTATTGCCGGAGGACTGATCTCTGATAAAAAGGATATTATGGCGGCTTTTGCCGCCGGCGCGGATGCGATTTCCACAACCAAACAAGAACTATGGTTTGTATAGAGGAAGAGATAATCTAAAGATAGTGTAACTTTACCTGGGGAAAATTAAAAAATAAAAAAACAAGGCAGCCCATTTTGTCGTAGAATGTATTTATCCACAACACAAATATGACAAAGGAGGCTGCCTTATGCCTTATAGTATAGCGTATTTAACCGAAAAAGTAATCCCTAAAAATGCCTGCAAGAGCCGGTCAGCAAGGAAACGGTTATGAGAACCGTCCACAGCCTGAGGCTTTCTCAGCTGCCGGAAACGGAATGGGAAACAGTTACGCTATCGCCCGGCGGCAGCGCCTTGCGGCTGGGTGGGGGATGTGGTACGATAGGGATGGAGTTGATGATTTTGGGGTTCGGGAGGCAAGGAAATGTGTACGAAAAACGAGTTAAACGATATTTTAAAGGAAGTTGGAAGAATATACAGGTCAGTTTATGGAGGACAGCTTGTTAAAATTTTCTTATATGGCTCATATGCGCGTGGTGATTATGACGAAGAGTCTGATATTGATATTGTAGCTTTGGTACGTGGCGAGAGGGAGCTATTGCAAAAGAAATTAAAAAAGGTATGGGATCAATCCTCGGAGCTAGAACTTGAGTTTGGAACGATATTGTCCCCATCGGTTATACCGTATGACGAGTATCAGAAATACAGGGATGATTTGCCGTATTATAGAAATATTGAGCGGGAAGGAGTTGAATTGGCATGAAAATCGACCACATCGCAATGTATGTCAATGACTTAGAGGGAGCGAAGGAGTTTTTCGTAAACTATTTGCATGGAGTGCCAAATGAGGGCTACCATAACCGCAAGACAGATTTCCGCTCGTATTTTCTGACCTTTGAGGATGGGGCCAGACTGGAACTGATGAGCCGTCCGGGGATGGAGGACGGGCCTAAAAGTATGCAAAGGACTGGGTATATTCATATCGCTTTTTCAGTTGGGAGCAAGGAAAGGGTCGACCAGCTGACGGCACGTTTGAAAGCGGATGGATATGAGGTGGTAAGCGGCCCCAGGACCACCGGGGACGGTTATTATGAGAGTTGTGTAATCGGGCTGGAAGGAAATCAGATCGAGATAACGGTGTGAATCCATCGATTTTATGAGCAGGTCGGAGGCGGTAAGCAAATGATTATCCTAATTTCAGGCGCTTCCCACACAGGGAAAACAGCGCTGGCGCAACGGCTGTTGGAGCGGTATCAGATTCCATACCTCTCTATGGATCTGCTGAAGATGGGGCTAATTCGCAGCGGCCAGACCAGTTTGACGGTACAGGACGATGAGGCGCTTACAAGGTATCTCTGGCCCATTGCGCAGGAGATGGTTAAAACGGCCCTGGAGAACGACCAGAGCCTGATTGTAGAGGGGATCTATATTCCATTTGACTGGAGAAATGGGGCTGTTGCGCTAAAAAGGCGGCATCCGCCCCTGCTATGATGCAGAAATCGAATGATTTAAGCATTAAAAAGAGCCAGACCGCTTGCAGGATCTGGCTCTTTTAATGTAAAATAAAAGCATG
>CALWQV010000094.1 GCA_944383785.1 uncultured Enterocloster sp.
AGGTGGACGCCCTTTACCGGGAGGATATCTATCTGGGAAGCCTGGAAAAGGATTTGCTGAGAATCACCAGGGAAACCCTGGAAGCTCATAAGAAAAAGTTATCGCCCTTATTTTAATTTAAAATTTTACGAATGGATGACCTTCTCTTATAATGATGGTATGAGATCATTGTAAGGGGAGGTTTTTTTGATGATCGAAAGGCTATTAACCTTTTCCACCTCCGAACTGTGCGACGGAGCGGCGAACCCCAGGCCCATGGATTACCGCATAAAGCCGTGGGTAGGTGAGAAGCGGATCGCCGGCAGGGCGGTGACGGTGGATGTGCCGGCGGGGGAAGGCGATCTCATCGCCGACGCCATCCTTCAGCTAAAGGAGGGGGATGTGCTGGTGATTGCCGGAAAAGGCTGCTGTGACCGCTCCTACTGGGGAGATTTCAGAAGCTTCTGCGCCAAGCGGACTAAGGCGGCCGGAGTGGTGATCGACGGGGCTTTCCGGGACGTGGAGGAATGCCGGGAAATCGGATTTCCCATCTTTGCCAGGGCGGTGACCTGTCCCACAGCGGCCAAGAATGGCACGGGCCAGATGAATGTGCCCGTAGACTGCGGAGGCGTCCGCGTCCAGCCAGGCGATTTGATTGTGGGGGACGAAAACGGAGTCTGCGTGATCGATCCAAAGGAGGCGGAGGCCATCATGGAGAAGGCTGAGAAGAAGCGGGCGGCCCAGGAACGGACCATGCGGGAGATGGAAGAAACAGGAGTTTTATATACCCGTATTAAAAAGTAACCAATTAAACTTTATTATAAGGAAGAGAGGAAGAAAACCATGGCAATGAACATTACAAAGAAAATCCTGTCAGCTCATCTGGCAAAACCCTCGGACATGATTCCGGGGCAGGACATTTTCCTGAAGGTGGATCAGACACTGACCCACGACATCAACGCGGTTATGACCTATCTGGCTTTTGAGCAGGTGGGACTGGACCGGATCGGGGTGGAGTGCAGCGTCAGCTACCTGGACCACAACCTGCTGTACCTGGACAATAAGACCCCGGACGACCACATTTACCTTCAGTCTGTGGCCAAGCGCTACGGCGTTCATGTATCCAGGCCGGGCAACGGCATCTGCCACGCGGTTCACGTAGCCAGATTCGGCGCTCCCGGAAAGCTTTCCATGGGCGGCGACAGCCATACTCCCCACGGCGGCTCCATCGGCATGCTGTGCATCGGCGTAGGCGGTATGGACGTGGCTACCGCTATGACCGGCGTTCCCATGCGTCTGACCATGCCGAAGGTTGTAAAGGTGAACCTGGTGGGACATTTAAAGCCCGGCTGCAACGCCAAGGAAGTGATTCTTGAGATGCTGCGCCGTGTGGGGATCAAGGGCGGACTGGGTAAGGTCTTCGAGTACGTAGGCCCCGGCGCTTCGACTTTGACCGTTTCCGAGCGGGCCACCATTACCAACATGGGCGCTGAGATGGGCGCTACCACCTCCATTTTCCCGGCGGACGAGCGGGTACGGGAGTTTATGCGGGCTCAGCACAGAGAGGATCAGTTTGTGGAGATCCTGCCGGATGAGGGCTGCGATTACGATGAGGAGATGGAAGTGGATTTAAGCAGTTTAGAGCCCTTGTGCGCATGTCCTCACCAGCCCGACAATGTGATCCCCTTAAAGGATGTGGAGAAGAAAAAGGTTCAGCAGGTATTTATCGGAAGCTGCACCAACGCCAGCTACTCCGATATTGCCAAAGCCGCCCTGGTGCTGAAAGGCCATCATGTAAACGAGGACGTCAGCTGCACCTGCGCCATTTCCTCCAAGCAGATTTACACTCAGCTGATGCGGGACGGATATATTGAGATGCTCATGAATGCCGGCGTCCGCCTGCTGGAACTGGCCTGCGGCCCTTGCTGCGCCATCGGACAGTCCCCGGCTACCAAGGGCGTTGCCGTGAGAACCACCAACCGGAACTTTAAGGGACGCGCCGGCAACCCGACGGCTGAGATCTATCTGGTAAGCCCGGAGAGCGCCGCCGCTACCGCCATCGTGGGAACCTTTGCCAGCGCTGAGGATATTCTGGGGGCCGATGTGGCGAAGCTGGCTGAGATTCATGAGCCTCAGGAATTCCCCATCGACGATTCTATGATCATCAAGCCCCTTCCTTTAGAGGAGGCAAAGAAGGTGGAGATCGTCCGCGGACCCAACATCCAGCCGCTGCCCATCCCCGATGCGCCTGAGAACTACTTAAAGGCCCAGATCAGCTTAAAGGCTGTTGATAACATCAGTACCGATGACATTACCCCCGCCAGCGCCGAGTTCTCCAGTATGCGGTCCAATATCCCGCTGATGAGCCAGTACTGCTACCACCGCTATGATCCCACCTTCGCCGCCAGGGCTAAGGAGATGGGCAAGAGCTTCATCATCGGCGGCGAGAACTATGGCCAGGGCTCTTCCAGAGAGCATGCGGCTATCAATCCCATGTATCTGGGGGTAAAGGCGGTTATCGCCAAGAGCATTGCCCGCATCCACAGAGGAAACCTGATCAACCACGGCGTGATTCCCATGCTGTTTGCGGACCCGGCGGATTACGACAAGCTGGAGCAGGAGGACGAGCTGGAAATCAATGGCCTGCTGGATCAGATGCCCGGCCGTATGGTTGAAATCCGGGATGTGACGAAAGACTTTACCTTTAAGGTGAAGCTGGATCTTTCCGACAGCGAGCTGGAGGTTATTACAGCCGGCGGACAGCTTCGCCACCTGCAGAAGCAGTTAAAAGAGATGGAGCAGTAACCTGTTATAAACCAACACCCAGAAAAGGAGAGAAGAACATGGATGCCATTCAGATTGCCCAGGAGAAATTTGCCCAGCTGATTCGCTCCGAGTTTGAGCGGATCGAGCGGATGAAAGCGGACAACGAGATTACGGATTTTTCGAAGCTGGATGAGATTGTGGTGGGAGTGCTTCCCGGAGACGGAATCGGCCCCATCATCATGGAGCAGGCCTTAAGAGTGTTAAAGGACCTGATGGCCCCGGAGATTGAGAGCGGAAGGCTGAAAATCAAGGAGATCGAGGGCATGACCATCGAGAACCGGGCGGCCAAGCTGCAGAGCCTGCCGGACGAGGTTTTTGAAGAGGTGAAAAAGTGCAACGTCATTTTAAAGGGACCCATGGTGACACCCAGGGCATCCGATCCCTGGCCCAACCTGATCTCCGCCAACAGCCTGCTGCGGCGGGGACTGGAGCTGTTCGCCGCAGTGCGCCCCATCAAGATTCCGGAGAAGGGCATCGACTGGACCTTCTTCAGGGAGAATATTGAGGGAGAATACATCTGGGGCAACAAGGGAATCCAGGTGAACGAGGATCTGGCGGTGGACTTTAAGGTGCAGACCAAGCAGGGAAGCGAGCGCATCGCCCGGGCGGCCTTTGAGTTTGCCAGAAAGAACGGCAAGAAGAATGTAACCATTGTCACCAAGGCCAATATCGTGAAGCTGGCGGACGGCAACTTCATCAAGGCGGTGCGCAAAGTGGGAGAGGAGTATCCGGAGATCGAGATTCAGGAGCGGCTGGTGGATGCTATGGCTGCCAAGATGATGGATCCGGAGTTCAACAAGGGCATCGAGGTTATTGTCCTGCCCAACCTCTACGGCGATATTGTCACCGACGTAGCTGCGGAGCATCAGGGAGGGCTGGGAACCGCCTCTTCCTCCAACCTGGGCAACAAGTATGCGATGTTTGAGGCCATCCATGGCACAGCCCCCTACCTGATCGAGCATGGCCGGGGCCAGTACGCGGATCCCTGCTCCTTAATCCGGGCGGTGGGCATGATGATGGCCCACATCGGATATGCGGACCGGAAGGCCATTCTGGATGAGGCTCTGGATATCTGCACCATTACGGAGCGGAAGGTAGTAGTAACCACCATGCCTGAGGACGCCAGCACAAAGGAATTTACGGATTATCTGCTGGAAACCATTGATGACCTGAAAGAGAGCAAGAAATGATAAAATTAACGGATCACGGCGTTTTTCTTAGCAAGAACTGGGAGTTTACAGCCCAGCTTCCGGGGGCTTTGGTTCAGGAGGGCCGGAAAAAGTCTATGGCCTGGAAAATTTTAGAGGCCCATAACCACAGCGGGGATATGAATCATCTGCGGCTGAAATTTGACGCCCTGGTTTCCCCGGACAACAACTATGTGAATATTCTTCAGACCGCCAGAGCCAGCGGTCTGGAGAAATTTCCCGTACCCTATGTGCTTTCCAACTGCCACAATACCCTTTGCGCCATCGGCGGAACAATCAACGAGGATGATCACGTCTACGGCCTGGGAAATGTGAAAAAATACGGCGGTATTTTTGTGCCTCCCTACCGGGCGGTGCTGCACCAGTATATGCGGGAAATGATGGCCGGCTGCGGCAAGATGATTTTAGGCTCCGACAGCCATACCCGCTACGGAGCCTTAGGAACCATGGGAATCGGGGAAGGCGGCGGAGAGATCGCCAAGCAGCTGCTGGAAAAGACCTATGATCTGGCCAGGCCTCCCATTGTAGCGGTAAAGCTCACCGGAAGCCCCCGGCCCGGCGTGGGCGCTATGGACGTGGCGTTAGCCCTGGCCGCGGCGGTTTTTGGAAACGGCTTTGTAAAGAACAAAATCCTGGAGTTTGTAGGGCCGGGGATCAGCGGCCTTTCTATGGAATACCGCCTTGGGCTTGACGTGATGACCACCGAGTGCGCCGCCCTGTCCAGCATCTGGTGTACGGATGAGAAGACGGAGGAATATCTAAAGGAGCATGGGCGCGGGGAAGAATACCGGCAGCTGGCTCCGGAGGAAGGGGCTTACTATGACAGCCTGATCGAGATCGATCTTTCACAGGTTGAATGTATGATCGCCCTTCCCTTCCATCCCAGCAATGCCATGCCCATCCGCCAGTTTAAAGAGCATATGGCGGAGATTCTGGCTCAGGTGGAGGCAGAGGGACAGAAGATCAAAGGAGATCAGGGCAAGGCATTCTCCATTATGAACCATATAAAGGGCGGAGAACTCTATGTAGATCAGGCGTTAGTCAGCGGCTGCTGCGGCGGGCTTTTCGAAAACCTTGCGGCGGTATCGGATATTCTGGGAGATGATGTGATCCCGGGGGACGGTCCCTCTTTGGGCGTGAACCCTGCCAGCCTGCCGGTGATGGCGGATCTGATGAACCAGGGAATTGCCGGGCGGCTGGCCTTAAACGGCGTAACCATGCGGCCCTGCATCTGCGGCCCCTGCTTCGGAGTGACGGATGTGCCGGCGGACAATGGCCTCTCCATCCGCCATGTAACCAGAAACTACCCCAACCGGGAGGGCTCCAAGCCGGGCCAGGGGCAGATGGCGGCGGCCTTTCTGATGGACGCCCGCTCCATTGCCGCCACCATAAAAAATGGCGGCAGGCTGACGGCGGCCACCGAGCTTTCAGTGGAGTACAAAAGCTGGCATCATCATTTTGACGGAGCGATTTATAAGGGTCAGGTTTTTGATAACTATGGCAAGGCGGATCCTTCGGTTGAGCCGGTTATGGGGCCCAATATCGCCGATTGGCCCAGGATGTACGGGCCGGGAAAGCATCTGCTGCTTAAAACGGCAGGCTCCTATGAGGGCTCCGTTACCACCGATGAGCTGATTCCCTCCGGCGAAGCTTCCTCCTACCGTTCCAACCCGGAGAAGATTTCCGGCTATACCATGATCAGCCGGGATCCGGCGTATGTGGGCAGGGCCAAGGAGATTCGGCAGCTGGAACAGGAGCAGAGGGAAAATGGAGGCTACACTTCGGATTCCCAGTTCAATCATCTGCTGGACTGCTTAAAGGAACGGCTGGGCTGCGAGGCCGGGGATATTACCCTGGGAAGCCTGATGGTCAGCGACCAGATCGGAGACGGATCCTCCAGAGAGCAAGCGGCCAGCTGTCAGAAGGTGCTGGGAGGATTTGCTAACCTGGCAAATGCCTACTCTACCAAGCGCTACCGCTCCAACCTCATTAACTGGGGGCTTTTGCCCCTGCGGACAGAAGAGAAACTGCGTGTGCCGGTGGGGCAGTACCTGCTGGTTCCGGATGTGCGGAAGGTTTTGGAAAATGGAGAAAGCCGGGTCAAGCTTCAGGTGATCTGTCCGGAAGACGGCCAGGCAGAAAGGGAGATTTCCTGTACCCTGGATGAGCTGACGGAGGATGAGCGTCAGATCCTGTTGGCAGGGTGTTTGATGAATTATTATAGGCAGGGCTGATTATTTGACCCGCACTGTTAAACGTTTGATATGGCCATCGCCGGAAAGCTGCTGCAGACTGGCGATGGCCATTACGTTATAGCCGCCGAAGGAGGCGATAAACTCCGCCTGCCGGCTGTTTAAAATGACAGGTTCAATAATAGAATACTGGCAGAACAGAAATTTGTTGCGGAAAAACATGGAAATCGCCTCTTTTCCATAAAGGTGGTATTCGTGCTGAGGCGTGCCGTTGGCGCAGTAGTCGCAGTAATGTCCGTCTTTGGTAAATAGATTTCCCAAACCTTCAAAATCCTTTTCTTCCAGCGCTTTGATATACAATTCAATGGTATTCATGTGAAAGCTCCTTAGTAAACTTTTTCCGTATTTAAAAGGGCGTCCGTGCCGCCGTCCACAAACAGAATGACTCCGTTGACGCCTCTTGACTCAGGAGAAATCAGAAATACAATTACATGGGCTACCTCATCCGGGGACATCAGCGTTTCCCTGCCATATTTAGTGGGAATGGGAAGCGCGTTTAAGGCCATTTTGGCTGTGGTGGACATGGTGGCGGTCATGGCGGTATTGACATTTCCGGGAGCGACGGCGTTGATCCGGACCCCATTGGCGGCGTAGGAGGCGGAATGACGGCGCATCCAGCGGGCCAGAGCATATTTGGAGGCCACATAGACGCTTTCGCAGGTTTCAAGGCTGGAAGCGTTCATGCGTCCCAATAGGTTAAGAATCCGCTGTTCATCGCCGCTGTTGTTGTTTAACAGATCCGCCAGGTCCATGCGCAGGTTTCCCTGGGAAATGGTGTTGGAGGCGGTGACGACGCAGGCCCCTCCTTTTTTTAAAAGAAGGTCGTAGCTGCCTTTTACCAGGGAGGTAACGCCGAAAAAGTTGACCGCCACGATTTGCCTTAGATTACCGCAGCTTCCGGACACGCCGGCGCTGCATACCAGGCCGTCCAGCCCTTCCGGGCTGAGAGCGTGAAGCTCATCGATCGCCTTTTGGCGCCCCTCAGGGGTGGATAAGTCTGCCTCGATCTCCCCTTTTTTCAGATCAATATTGATGGTTTCATGCCCCTTCTTTTTTAGCAAGGCAATGGTTTTTGCTCCGATTCCGCCGGAGCCTCCGGTAACTGCGAAAATTCCCATGATTCCTCCGTAACAGTTCACGCCGCCCTGAACTGTTACATTCCTCCTATAAAAGTCCTTCCTCAGGTATGTTCATGCCTAATACTTTGTATTATAATCGGAATGGATACCAATGTAATACCCAGAATGATAAAAATAAAGGATACCAGATTATGCTGCATTACGATTTGGAGAAGAAAAAGAACCAGCCTCTATATGAAACTCTTTATGAGGCGCTGAAACAAGATATTTTAAAGGGACGGCTGCGGCCCGGCGAGCGCCTTCCCTCCAAACGGGAGATGGCGCGGGATAACGGCGTCAGCGTAAAAACCGTGTTGGCAGCCTATGAACAGCTGCTGGTAGAGGGTTATCTTACCTCAAAGGAGAAAAAAGGGTATTTTGTAGCAAATGTGGAAACCATGGAGGAATACCATCCGGAGCCGGTTTCTTACCCGCAGCTGTACCAGGAGGAGAGATGGTTTGCGGATTTTACCTCGAACAATACGATCTATGAGTAATTCCCCTTTTCCCTGTGGCGCAAGGTGATGCGGGAATTGTCTATGGAGTGGAAAATCCAGGCTATCGGAAGATTCCCAGAATTTATGAAGAGTACGGCCTTTCCTGGAAAAGCGTGGAGATGGACGAAAATGGAATCAGCATGGAGAGCCTGAGGGAAAGCAAGGCGGATGTGATTCATGTATCGCCAGAGCACCATTATCCCCTGGGAACGGTGATGAGTGCTTCCCGCAGACAGGAGCTTTTGGCCTGGGCGGAGGAAAAGCCGGGGCGGTATATCATAGAAGATGATTACGACTGTGAATTCCGATACCGCTCCCGGCCTATATTGGCATTAAAAAGCATGGACCGATGCCAGCGGGTGATTTATATGAATACCTTTAGCAAGACTTTGGCTCCGGCGATCCGGGTCAGCTACATGGTGCTGCCGGAGGAATTGATGCGCCGGTATATCGGCAACGCTAATTTCTATTCCAACAGCGCTTCCGCCTGCGAACAGTACGCTTTGGCTAAATTTATTGAGAAAGGGTATTTTGAACGCCACCTGAGCCGGATGAAAAAGTTTTATCAGATGGAGGGGGAACGGCTGAAACGGATTTTAAAGCAGGCGGCGCTGCTGCCGGCAGTCAGCGTGAAAGGCGGGGAAAGCGGTACCCATCTGCTGGTAAAGGTGGATACGCCTATGACGGACATGGAAATTAAAGAGGCGGCCCGGAAGAAGGAGATAAATATTGCCTGCTTATCGGAGTTTTGCAGCGAGGTAGAGCCGGAATACGAGCATATTCTGGTACTGAATTATTCAGAATTGGATGAGAAAACTCTGCGGGAGGCGGTGTACCGTCTGTCAGGCTTGTTTGTCCAGTGGTAGAAGGGGCGAGGGGAAAATCTGGTATCCTGAAATTATATTATTTTGGCCATTTAAAAGAGATCAGACGGGTGCTACCATAGGAGGCACAAAAGACGCCGGGAAAATCAAAACGGCGGAAAAATCAGAAAGGCAGGGTGTGTGCTATGGCAACAACGTATTATTTCTTACCTACAAGAAATCTGTTTGGAGAGGATTCCGTAAAGGAGACAGGGCAGCTGATGAAAAGCCTGGGCGGCCGGAAATCCATGATTGTGACGGATGCGTTTCTGGCAAAGCAGAAAATGGCCTTTGATATTCAGGAAATCTTAAAGGCAGAAGGAATCGACAGCATCATCTTTGGCGGCGCGGAGCCAAATCCTAAGGATGTAAACGTGGAAGCGGGATTAAAGGTATTTCAGGAAAATGGCTGCGATTCCATCATTTCCCTGGGCGGAGGATCCTCCCACGACTGCGCAAAGGGCATCGGGCTGGTAGCTTCCAATGGCGGAAATATCCGGGAATATGAAGGAATCGATAAATCCACGAAGCCGATGTGCCCTATGATTGCCATTAACACCACAGCCGGAACGGCATCGGAGATTACCCGCTTCTGCATTATTACCGATACCAGCCGTCATGTGAAAATGGCCATTGTAGACTGGAGAGTTACGCCTCAGATCGCGATCAATGACCCGAAACTGATGGTAGGTATGCCGCCTTCGCTGACCGCGGCTACGGGAATGGATGCCCTGACCCATGCCATCGAGGCATATGTATCAACAGACGCCAATCCCCTGACCGATGCGGCGGCTCTGATGGCCATTACCATGATTACCCAGTATCTGCCCAAGGCAGTGGCCAATGGAGTTTACATGAAGGCCAGAGATAAGATGGCTTACGGACAATATCTGGCGGGGATTGCCTTTAACAACGCTTCCCTGGGCTATGTCCACGCCATGGCCCATCAGCTGGGCGGGTTTTACAATCTGCCTCACGGTGTCTGCAACGCCATCCTGCTGCCCCATGTAGAGGAATTTAATCTGATTGGAAATGCCAATCGTTTCCGCGATATTGCCAAGGCTATGGGCGAAAATATTGACGGCCTCTCCACGATGGAGGCAGCCCGCAAGGCGATTGCGGCGATCCGGCAGATCTCTGAGCAGGTGGGCATTCCCCAAAATCTCAGGAGCCTGGGGGTTAAGGAGGAAGATTTCGATATTATGGCGGAGAACGCCATGAAGGATGTATGCCAGCTGACCAATCCCAGAAAGGCTACAAAAGAGCAGGTAATCGGGATTTTTAAGGCTGCGTATTAAATATACCTATGAATTCCTGAAGAATATTGGAGCGGCAGCGGCTTTGCTGCCAGATCAGCGTGTTCCGCAAGGACACGCTTTTTTTGCGGCGGGGGGAATTTCGGCTTGCTATTTTTTGCGGCCTATGATATGATGAAAACATCAAAAATTCTTATAAATTCTGGAATTTCTTTTTGCTGGCCTTGTCATCAGGCTGGTCAGATGAACGGTTTGAGCTTCTAAGCCATGATCCAGGAAAATTAAGAGACGCATCCTGCCGGAAGAATGGAAAACGACATTAGATTAACAGTTGCTTGACCTGCAGGCGTCTATTAATTAAAATAAAAACAAAGGAGACGGATGCGATGACAATTGATGAAAAATTAGACTTATTAATGCAGGGAATGTCGGAGATTAAGACTGAAATCCGCGGGGTGGACAAGCGCATGACGGAGATGGATCAGCGCCTGACAGGTGAAATTCGCGAGACGAATGAGCGGATCGGCGGCCTGGATCAGCGAATGGACGGCCTGGACCAGCGAATGGATGGTCTGGATCAGCGAATGGATGGTCTGGATCAGCGAATGGATGGTCTGGATCAGCGAATGGACGGCCTGGACCAGCGAATGGATGG
>CALWQV010000095.1 GCA_944383785.1 uncultured Enterocloster sp.
CCACCTCCAAAAACAGCCGGTCAATGGCCTTTTCCAGAGAGGTGTTTTTGTAGTAGGTAATGGGGATCACCTCCACTTTAAAACCAGGCTTCTTCATATTTTTGATCTTCAATAGATCCGTCTCCGTCAGGATGGGATTTTCTACCCGAAGGATCTTGCAGTTTTCCGCCGTTTCTTCCAGGATATTGCCCTCCTCGCCCACGTAAACGGTGGTGGAGGTTACGATTTCCTCCCGGATGGCGTCGATGGGCGGGTTGGTAACCTGGGCGAAGAGCTGCTTAAAATAATTAAACAGGGGCTGGTGCATTTTGGAAAGCACCGCCAGGGGGCTGTCCACGCCCATAGCCGATACCGCCTCCGCGCCGGTTTTCGCCATGGGAAGGATCATGGTCCGGTACTGCTCATAGGTATAGCCGTAGGTTTTCTGCAGCCGCAGCCTCTGATGCTCCTCCATGGGAGGGGTGCCGATATTGGGGACCGGCAGATCCTTTAAATCGATCAGGTTCAAATCCAGCCATTCGCCGTAGGGACGGCGGCTGGCGTAGTAGCGCTTTAATTCCTCGTCCCCGATCAGCCTGCCCTTTGCCGTATCCACAAGCAGCATCTTTCCCGGCCTCAGCCGGTCCTTCTTCACCACCTTCGACTGGTCCACCTGGATGGCCCCCACCTCTGAGGCCAGGATCATATAGCCGTCGGATGTGATGTAATAGCGGGAGGGCCTCAGGCCGTTGCGGTCCAAAACCGCCCCCAGCACGTCCCCGTCCGTAAAGAGGATGGAGGCGGGGCCGTCCCAGGGCTCCATCAGGGTGGCGTAGTAGCGGTAGAAATCCTTCACCTCGCTGTCCATGTACTTATCATGCTCCCAGGGAGCCGGGATGGTAACCATCACCGCCAGGGGAAGCTCCATGCCGCTCATCATCATAAATTCCAGGGCATTGTCCAGCATAGCGGAATCGGAGCCCTCCTCGTTGATGATGGGGAGCACCTTGTGCATCTCGTACTTAAAATACCGGGACTCCATGTTCTCTTCCCTGGCGATCATCTTGTCCACATTCCCCCGGATGGTGTTGATCTCCCCGTTGTGGACGATCAGACGGTAGGGATGGGCCCGCATCCAGCTGGGATTGGTGTTGGTGCTGAAGCGGGAATGGACCACGGCGATGGCCGACTGATAGTCCTTATCCTGAAGGTCCGGGAAAAACCGGCGCAGCTGCCCCACCAGGAACATCCCCTTATAGACGATGGTGCGGCTGCTTAAGGAAACCACGTATGTATCCTCGTTGCTCTGCTCGAACACCCGGCGGATCACATAGAGCCTGCGGTCAAA
Organism: uncultured Enterocloster sp.; assembly: GCA_944383785.1. GTDB lineage: Bacteria > Bacillota > Clostridia > Lachnospirales > Lachnospiraceae > Enterocloster. The sequence goes on from CALWQV010000095.1 coordinate 1,328, forward strand.
ATCCAGTCCCTTCTCCACCTGCGCGGGCTTTTCCACAAAGCCCTGGGCGATATAGGGCATCACATCCAGGGCCTTTTTCCCCAGGCTTTCCGGAGCGGTGGGAACCACCCTCCAGCCCAAAAACTTAAGCCCCTCCTTTTTCAGGATGATCTCAAACATCTTCATGGCCTGGTTTCTGGCAAGCTCATCCTGGGGGAAGAAAAACATCCCCACCCCATACTCCCGCTCTCCGCCGATGGCGATCCCGGCGGCCTTTGCCGCTTTTTTGAAAAAGCGGTGGGAAATCTGAAGCATAATCCCCACTCCGTCTCCTGTCTTTCCCTCGGCGTCCTTTCCCGCCCGGTGCTCCAGATTCTCCACAATGTGAAGGGCCTGGTCTACCGTCTCGTGGGTTTTCACTCCCTTAATGTTGGCCACCGCGCCGATGCCGCAGTTGTCATGCTCAAACCTGGGGTCGTAAAGCCCCTGAAATGTTCCTTTTTTATCCATTTCTCCACTTCCTTTCACACAAAAACAGAGGGCAATGGTACCGTCATACGGCCTCATTGCCCTCTGTAAGATCACTTTTCGCTTGTTCTGTTTTACATCTCTCCAAGTCCGCTTTCAATGGCTGCGGACATGGCCTTCAGCGCCTCTTCCTCGTCCACACCGTCGCAGATCAGATTGATCTCGGTGCCGCACTTGATGCCAGCCGCCATCACATTGAGAACGCTCTTGGCGATGATGCGCTTTTCGCCGCACTCGATAATCACATCCGATTTAAACCGCATCGCGGTCTGGGAGAGAACGCCTGCCGGCCTTAAATGCAGTCCGGAGGGATTTACTACGGTTAATGTTTTACTAATCATAGGAATTCTCCTTATCCATTATACTCTTTACCTCAGATTTTATTACACTTGTCCGCCCCTGTCAAGGGAATCGTTTCTTCTCTCCATCCGCTCCCGCCGCGAAAAGATGCAGCCGCAGTAGTCCTGACGGTACAATCCGTACTGGGCGGAAAGCTGGATGGAGCGCTTATATCCGTCCCGCTTTTTAAAATCTGAGGGCAGGTATCTGGCCCCAAAGCCCGCCGCCAGCTCTTCCCCGATCCGGTTCAGCCGCTCCGCGTTTTTTAAAGGGGAGATGGACAAGGTGGTGGTAAAATAATCGCAGCCGTACCGCTGTGCCGCCTCCTTCGCTTCCCCCAGCCTCAGCCTGTAGCAGATCCCGCAGCGCTCGCCGCCCTCCGGGTCCTTCTCATGGCCCTTCACCGCCTCATAAAATCTGCCGGGTTCATACTCTCCCCGGACAAATTCCACGGTTCCCGACAATGCCCCGGCTTCCTCCATCTCATGGATCAGCCGCTCCTGCTCCTTAACCCGCTTGTCATACTCCGAAGGCGGATCAATATTGGGATTGTAATAAAACAGCACAATATCAAACCAGGCGGAAAGATACTCCAGCACGTAGCTGCTGCAGGGAGCGCAGCAGCTGTGCAGCAAAAGCCTGGGGCGGATCTTCTCCCGCTCCTGGCGCTCTAAGATGCGCTCCAGCTCCTTCTGATAATTTCGTCTCTGCATGGCGTACCGGCTTCCTACAGGAAATCCCGGATCCGCTTGCTTCTCACCGGATTGCGCAGCTTGCGCAGCGCCTTCGCCTCGATCTGGCGGATCCGCTCTCTGGTCACGTTAAACTCCTTGCCAACCTCTTCCAAGGTTCTGGGGTGTCCGTCCTCTAGGCCGAAGCGCAGGACAATCACCTGCCGCTCCCGCTCCTTCAGATCCCCTAAAAGGGCGTCGATGTGCTCCCTGAGCATCACCGACTCCACATTCCCCTCAGGAGTCACCACATTGCTGTCCGCTACAAAATCTCCCAGGTTGGAGTCGTCCTCCTCGCCGATGGGCGTCTCTAAGGAAGCAGGCTCTCTGGCGATCTGCATGATCTCCATCACCTTATCTTCCGTCATATCCAGGGCCTCCGCCAGCTCCGCCACCGAAGGCTCGTAGCCCAGCTCCAGCGTCAGCTTGCGCTGCATCTTGGACATCTTGTTAATCGTCTCCACCATATGCACCGGCACCCGGATGGTACGGGCCTGGTCTGCCAGCGCTCTTGTAACGGACTGGCGGATCCACCAGGTAGCATATGTACTTAGCTTATAACCCTTTGTATAATCGAACTTTTCTACGCCTTTGATTAATCCCAGATTTCCTTCCTGAACCAGGTCAAGAAAGCTCATCCCCCGGCCCGTATAGCGCTTGGCGATGCTGACTACCAGCCGTAGATTGGCCTCGATCAGCCGCTCCTTAGCCGCCTCGTCTCCCTCCGCCTTGCGTCTGGCAAGCCGCAGTTCCTCATCCGCCGTCAAAAGGGGAACCGTTCCAATTTCTTTCAGGTACATGCGGACCGGGTCCTCGGTGCCGATGCCTTCCAGCAGGTCTACGGCGTCCAGGTCGATTTCCTCTTCCTCCGCATCCTTCATAAAGCTGTCGTCATCCAGATCCAGGTCAAGATCGCCCAGGAGCGCGGTATCATCGTTTAACATCGCTTCGTCCAGTACGGGAACCACGTCGATATGACGGTTCTCCAGGTAACTGTAAATGTGATCCATCTGCTCCGGCGACAAGCTGTCTCCGGTGAAAAAGTCGTTGATCTCGCCGGCATCCAGGGTATTATGCTTGGTTTTTGCCAGCTCCACCAGCTTTTCCAGCTTCTTCAAAAAATCGTTTTTTTCCACTGATGAACGTCCTTTCGCTTGAAAGTAAGTAAATATTGCATGTTCCGCAATCTATTATTATATATCAACTAGCTCGGGTTTTCAACATATTTTGACATTTTTTCCCCTATCAATTTTTCCGGTATGGCCCCGATCTCCTGGCCCAGAATCTCCCTGCCCCGCATAATCCGGATTCTTTGCTTCAGATTCTCAATCCTCACTTCCGTCCGGGAACCGCCGAACTCCCCGTCCAGCACCCAGTCCACCGGCTCGTCGGAATACATGCGGATGGAAGCGGTTTTAAATTTGTGGACGTATTCATTGGGCTGAGCCTTCAAAAACATATAGTTGATAATATTGGTCAGATCCACCGGCGTCCTGGGCATGCGGATCAGCAGCACCTCAAATTCCCCGTCGTCCAGGGCCACCGACTGGTTCACCAGTCCCTTAAATCCTCCTACGCTGACGGTATTGGTCACCATTCCGAAGACAAAATCGTCCTCCAGAACATTTCCCTCCCACTCTACCTTCATGTGGCGGGGCTTTAATCCCGCCAGGCTTTTTACGCCCTCAATCATATAGGCGTTGCGGCCCAGCCAGTTCTTCTTATCCTGAGGCGTCAGATAGGATACCTCGGTAAAGGCTCCGAACCCGGCGATATAGGCAAAATACCGGTCCTGGCAAAAGGAGCCCACATCCACCGGGAAGGGAATCCCGCCTACGATATCCCCGGCCGCTTCGATCATATCCCTGGGGATCCCTAAGCTGGAAGCAAAATCATTGGTGGAGCCGGAGGGGATATACCCTAAAACCGGCGCCTGGCCCAGGCAGAGCATGCCGGAGATCGCCTCGTTTAAGGTGCCGTCCCCGCCGCTGCACACGATCAGGTCCATGCCTTCCCCCCGGTCCCGGACCCATTCCCGGCAGTCGCCCTGGCGCTGGGTCACATGGACGTGGATATCATAGCCTGCCCGGGTAAAAAGATCCAGGATTCCCATCAGCTTCCCCCGAATCTGCTCCCGCCCGGAGCAGGGATTAAATACAAACAACATTTCCTTCATAATGAAACTCCCTCTTTCCCAGTATAACCCTTTTTTGGAAGCTTATCCGTCCTCAGATCAATCGGGAATAGGCCCCGAAGGCCGCCGGAAGGGCGTATTCATCCCGAATCCGCCGCCTCTCCACAAAAAGGCAGTCCTTCCCCGCCTCCGCCCCGTCTTTCAGCCGGATGAAATAGCCTGCCATATGCCACTCAACATGAGAAAAAATATGGCGGGATTCCGGCAGCGGCGCCATCTCCGACACCTGCCCCGGCAGGATGTTAAGCTGTGCCAAAAGCTCCTCCTCCTTAGGACGGCCCGGCACATTTGGAAGCTCGTACAGGGCGGCCAAAAGCCCTGTTTCAGGCCTTCTGCGGACAGCCGCCTCATCCCCTCTTAAAATCAGGCATACCGTCAGTTCCTGAATCTTCCGTTTCTTTAAGGGTGAGCGGAAGGGAATCTCCCGCCAAAGCCCACGCTCTCTTGTAAGGCAAAGGGAGGAAAGGGGGCACCCGGCGCATCTTGGCTCGCCTCCCGGCAGGCAGACGATGGCTCCCACTTCAATCAGGGCCTGGTTAAACGCCCCGGCATCCCCTTCCGGGATCACTCCGGGAAGAAGCTTTTCCATCTCTGTCTTTGCCGACGGCTTCCGGATGTCCTCCCTGTAGGCCAAAAGGCGCGCGAGCACCCGCAGCACATTCCCGTCTACCGCGGGAACCGGGATTCCAAAGGCAATGGAGGCGATGGCTCCGGCCGTATAGCTTCCGATCCCCGGAAGCTTTAAAAGCAGGGAAAAATCCCCCGGAAGCTTCCCTCCGTACTGTTCCATGACCACCTGGGCCGCTTTTTTCAGGTTCCTGGCCCTAGAGTAATACCCAAGCCCCTCCCACAGCTTCATCAGCCGCTCTTCTGGGACAGCCGCCAGGTCCTTCACTCCCGGCAGCTCCCTCATAAAGCGCTCATAATAAGGCTTCACCGCCTCCACCCGGGTCTGCTGAAGCATGATCTCGGAAATCCAGACTCCATAGGGCGAAGGCTCTTCCCTCCAGGGCAGGGGTCTGGCATTTCCCCGGTACCAGGAGAGAAGGGGCTTTACCAGGGCCTCAAGGCGCTGCCTGTCCGTCAGGGGTTCTGTTCCCCCAAGCTGCTGGAGCTGGTCGTAAAAATGCTCCGTCATAAGGCGTACCCGTAAATCCCCCGGACGGAGACTTCCCCGGACCGGACGGTCCGGATGCCCCCATCCGGCATTTTCACCAGAAGGTTCCCCTGGCTGTCGATGCCTAAAGCCTCTCCCTGAAAGGGTTCCATCGGGTCTAAAACCTTCACCTGGCGTCCCAGATTTACCAGCTGGCGGTTGTACGCATCCCTCAGGCCCGACAAATCCTCCGCAGCCTCAAATACCTCATAATAAGCCTCAAAGGCCTCCAGAATACGGGCAATCAACGTCTCCCGCTCCACCGGATGGCCTAAGGCCTGCCGCAGGGAGACAGCCTGCCCCCCTGCCTGCTCCGGAAATTCCGTCATATTAACATTGATGCCGACGCCGGTGACCACATAGCGGATTTCCTGCTCCCTGGTGCTCATCTCCGTCAGGATTCCGCAGAGCTTTCTCCCATTCCAGACCACATCGTTGGGCCACTTAATCTGGGTTTCAAGGCCCGCGGCCTCCCGGATCCCCTTGGTCACCGCCATGGCGCAAACCAGCGTCAGCATGGAGGCGGACCAGGGAGCCAGGGCCGGTTTTAACAGCAGGCTCATCCAGATCCCCGTCCCTTCCGGGGAGATCCAGGCCCGCCCCAGACGCCCCTTTCCGGCCGCCTGGCTCTCGGCGATCACCAAAGTTCCGTGGGGCGCTCCCTCCTTAAACTGCCGGACCGCCTCCAGATTCGTGGAATCGATGTCCTCAAACTGCCGGATCACCCTTCCGGCCCAGCGGGTTTTCAGCTGTCTTTCCAAAACTTCTCGATCAATCTTCATCTCTTACCCCCAGAGGCTGACGGCGCTGAGAGCCCCAACCGCCGCCAAAGCCGCGCACAGGGCCAGATGGAACAGACCGGCCCCTTTTCTTTTATTGCCCCGCTTATGGGTTTTCAGCTCAAAAATTCCGCTTATGCCGTTTAAAACCGCCGCCAGCAGGAATACCACCGGAAAAAAGCCGATATATTTGCGGGGATTCACAAAAGCCAGCAGACCCATGGCTACAATTACAATTCCTATGATCAGATGAATCCCATCCAGAAATACCCCCAGATGGCGCTCTTCCCTTCTGGACTGTCCTCTCATCACTGTTTTCCTTCCGTCAAGGTAGCGTACATCACCGCTTTAATGGTGTGCATGCGGTTTTCCGCCTCGTCAAACACAACGGATCTGGAGGACTCAAATACCTCGTCCGTCACTTCCATATCCCGGATCTTAAACCGCTCCCCCATCTCTTTTCCAATCTTTGTCTTCAAATCATGGAAGGAGGGCAGGCAGTGAAGGAAAATAGCCTCCGGCCCGGCAGCCTCCATCACCTCCATGGTCACCTTGTAGGGGCTTAAATCCCGGATCCGCTCTTCCCAGACCTCATCCGGCTCGCCCATGGAAACCCACACGTCGGTATCGATCACATCCGCTCCCTTTACCGCCTCCCATACGTCCTCCGTCAAGGTCACGGAGCCGCCGCTCTGAGCGGCAAAGGCCCGGCACTCCTCCACCAGCTTTGAATCCGGGAAATAGGCTTTGGGGGCGCAGGCCACAAAATCCATGCCCATCTTGGCGCAGGCGATCATCAGGGAATTTCCCATATTGTAGCGGGCGTCTCCCATATACACCAGCTTTACTCCCTTTAAGCGGCCCAGATGCTCCCGGATGGTCAAAAGATCCGCAAGCATCTGGGTGGGATGATCCTCGTTGGTCAGGCCGTTCCATACCGGAACGCCGGCGTATTTGGCTAACTCCTCCACGATCTCCTGCCCGAAGCCCCTGTACTCGATTCCATCGTACATGCGGCCCAGCACCCTGGCTGTGTCGGCGATGCTCTCCTTCTTGCCGATCTGGGAGCTGGCCGGGTCCAGATAGGTGCTGCCCATTCCCAGGTCGTGGGCCGCCACCTCGAAGGCGCAGCGGGTTCTGGTGCTGCTTTTTTCAAAAATCAGAGCTATATTTTTCCCCCGCAGCGTATCCACGCAAATTCCCTGCTTCTTCTTATCCTTAAACTCTGCGGCCAGATCCAGCAGATATGTGATCTCTTCCTGGCTGTAATCCTTCAGCGTCAAAAAATGTCTTCCCTTTAAGTTCATCCTGCGTTCCTCCTTATGTTTGATACCCCATTCTAATCCATCGGCGGCCTTCTGTCAAATATTTCCGTCCCTTCGGCGCTGCCTGGCTGCCTCGAACATCAAAACCGACGCCGCCACCGCAGCGTTTAAGGACTCCACCTTTCCCTCCATCGGGATCCGAATACGGCAGTCCGCAGCCTGTGCCGACGCTTCCGTCAGCCCGTTGGCCTCATTTCCGATGAGGAAAGCCGTCCTTCCCCGGTAGTCTGCCTCATCATAGGGAACACTTCCCTTTAGATGGGCTGCAAAGAGGCGGATACCCGCCTTCTTAATCTCCTCCAGTGTCTCCCCAAAATCATCGGCGTACACGAAGGGAACCCGCAGAACGGAACCCATGGTCGAGCGGATTACTTTCGGATTATAAAGATCCGCCGTGTCCCGGCTCATCACCACCCCGGTAATTCCGGCCCCCTCGCCGGCCCGCAGGATCGTACCAAGGTTCCCTGGGTCCTGGATGGTTTCTAAAACCATCAGACAGGCGGCCCTTCCGTCCGCGCCGTCCTTTAACAGCTGCAAAAGCTTCCACTCCTTCTGCCGGACCAGGGCCAGCACGCCCTGAGGGGTTTTGGTCCCCGCCATGTGCTCCATGACTCCATCGCTTACAAGCTCCCAGTCAAAATCCTCCAGCCACCGGCGGTTTTCCGGATCAGAGGCGAACTCTTTTGTCACGTAAACCCGTTTCGTTTCCCCCGGAACCAGCTCCCGGCACATCCGAAGGCCCTCTGCCACGAAAAGCCCCTCTTCCCTGCGGGCTTTGGCCTTGTCTCTCAGATTGACCGTGTACTTTACCTGCTGATTGGCCGTGCTGGCGATCATCTGCTCTCCTCCTTTCCCAGAGCCTCCAAATCCTCCAGCCAGAGACGGCTCTGGGCGTCGCTTGGCATCCGCAGGTCGCCCCTGGGCGAAAGAGCCGCAGAGCCTACCTTGGGGCCGTCAGGCAGACAGGAGCGCTTAAACTGCTGTGAGAAGAAGCGGCGGTAAAAGGTTTTCAGCCAGTGAAGAATCACCTCTTCCTGGTACTGTCCCTCAAAAGCCTGCAGAGCCATGCGGTAAATCTTGGAGGGCGCGTAGCCAAAGCGCAGGATATGGTAGAGGAAAAAGTCGTGGAGCTCATAGGGCCCTACCAGATCCTCTGTTTTCTGGGCGATCTGCCCATCCTTCGGCGGCAGGAGCTCCGGGCTTACCGGGGTATCCAGCACATCGTAAAGAACCCGGGATAATGCCTCATCCCCGCAGGTATCCGCAAAGTAGCGCACCAGATGGCGCACCAGGGTCTTGGGCACCGAAGCGTTGACGCCGTACATGGACATATGGTCCCCGTTGTAGGTGGCCCATCCGAGAGCCAGCTCCGACATGTCGCCGGTTCCCACCACCAGTCCCCCGGTCTGGTTGGCAATGTCCATCAATACCTGGGTACGCTCCCTGGCCTGGCTGTTCTCGTAGGTCACATCGTGGCGCTGGGGATCCTGGCCGATATCCTCAAAATGCAGGGTCACAGAGCGCCGGATATTGATCTCCCGCAGGGAGGCTCCCACCTGGCGGGCCATGGTACATGCGTTGGTGTAGGTGCGGTCCGTGGTTCCAAAGCAGGGCATGGTCACGCAGCAGATCTTCTCCCTGGGGATCCCAAGCAGATCAAAGGCGCGGACGGTTACCAGCAAAGCCAGGGTGGAATCCAGGCCCCCGGAAAGGCCAAGCACCGCGCTCTTGCAGCCCGTGTGCTCCAGTCTCTTCTTCAGGCCCATGGCCTGGATAGAGAGAATCTCTTCACAGCGGCGGTTTCTCTCTCCCGCCTCCTTGGGGACGAAGGGGGATGGATCGATGAATCTTTGCAGTTTTCCGGACTCAGCCGCAGCTTTTGCCGGTGAAAGGGAAAATGGGATTTTCATATATCCTTCCTCTTCCAGGATCCGATCCCCCTCCGGGTAAGTGTTCATCCTGCGGCGCTCGCAGTCCAGCCTCTGAAGATCCAGATCTGCGTAAACCGTCTCATTGACAAAACGCCTGGACTGGGCGAGGCAGGTGCCGTTCTCGCTGATGATATTCTGCCCGCCGAATACAAGATCCTGGGTGGACTCCCCGTCCCCGGCATTGGCGTAGACATAGCCGCAGACCAACCGGGCGGACTGGCCGCAGACTAACTGCATGCGGTAAAGATCCTTTCCCGTGGTTTCATC
>CALWQV010000096.1 GCA_944383785.1 uncultured Enterocloster sp.
GTCTCGCCTGCGCCTGCGCCCAGTCTCTCTACCTTAATGACATCGCCTTCTGCAACCTTGTACTGCTTTCCGCCTGTTGCAATAATCGCGTACATGAAAGGCACCTCCTATAATCATTACTCGCCAATTTCGGTGGACTGCCGAAAGGGCAGACTCTTAGAACCTCATTGTGCGGCACACTCATGTAGTTTAGCATTGTTTTTCCGGAATGTCAACATCTTTTTCACGATATCCGGAGATTTCTCCCACCTGTTCGTACAGCGGTTTTAAGACCTTCTTGCGGGTGATTTCCACCAGGCCGAGCTTGGTCATTTCTACTACCGTGGTCTTGATGTGATCCCGGGCTACGGCCTGGGATAAGGTATCCATCAAAAGCCCGGCATCCTCCGGCTCCTCTGAGTCGATAAAATCCACCAGAATAATGCCGGAAAGATTCCGCAGCCGCAGCTGGCGGGCGATCTCCCATGCCGCCTCCTGATTGATTTTTAAAATGGTTTCGCGCTTATTTTTGCGCCCGGAGTATTTTCCTGTGTTGACATCGATCACCACCAGGGCCTCCGTAGGCTCGATTACCAGATAACCGCCGGATTTCAGCCACACCCTCCGGCCCAGGGCCTCCCTCAGGGCGTGCTCCAGACTGTAAACCTTCGAAAGGGACACCAACGGGTCGCTGTATCTGGACAGAAGCCCCAGCTGCTCCGGCTGGTGGGCCAACAGGTAGGAGCGCAGCTGCTCATAACAGTCCTCCTGATCCGTGATAATGGCCTCCAGCTGACCGCTATAAGAATCCCTCAGGCTGGCAATATAGCCGGGAAGCCCGTGATCCAGACAGGTTTTTGCGGTCCGGTAGGGGGCCTGGCTCAGGATTCCTAAGAAGCGGGAGGCCAAAACCTCAAGCTCCTTTAAGATCTCATCCACAGGACGGTCCGCCGCGTTGGTGCGGACGATGACGCCGCAGTCCGTCAGGGAAAGACGGCTCAGCCTTTCTTCGATCAGGGGCTTTAGCTGCGCCTTTAAGGGGCTCTTCCCCAGCTTGGATGAGAAACTCACTCCCGGCTTGCCCCCGGTCAGCACCAGCAGGCGGCCGGTAAGGGTAATGCAGCTGGTGAGGACAGGGGCCTTTGTTTTAACCGGTTCCCTGGAAACCTGAACCAGGATTTCATCTCCTGGGGAAAGCTTTTTTGCCTGGGGACGGTTGATGGGGCGGGGAAAAGGCTCCGAAAGGCTTAAGTATCCTACTTTTCCTTCCTCAAATTCCACGAAAGCCGCGTTAATGTTTGGAACAACCGTCTGCACCTTTCCGATGTAGACATTATTTAAAAAGGAGGAATCCGATTCCTCCAGGCTTAACTGAACAGCCTTTCCTTCCGAAAACAGGGCCGTTAAAATACGGCCCTTCCATCTGGTAATGATTAATCTTTCCATGGCTCAATCTCTTCTCCCAGGTCCATCAGGCTGACAAAGCGGTGGTCTCCCGCCAGGTCGGCGTAAACCTCCTTGCGCCGCGCCATCCAGGCAAAGGCCGGGCGCTCCTGGCCCAGGCTCTGATAATAGGCGTCCAGAACCAGCTCCGGCTTGATATTTTCCGAGCTTCCGGTGGAGATCTTCATCCTCAGTCCGGGACCGGCTTCATCTTCCAAAAGAGAAAGTTCATAGACCAGCTGCTTTAAATCCAGCTGCTTCTCCCCCTTTTTTGTCTTCTTGGAAACGAGAACCTTTTCCTGGCCGTAGAAATCCAGCAGTCCCTTCATCCACTGATGGGGGTCCGCCATCTCATATCCGGGGCGCAGCCTTAACTCGTAGTCGGCGGCCGCTACAATGGACATGGCGTTGGCCGCGGAGTCGGGAAGACGGCGGCAGTCCAGGATTTCAAAGCCCTCTGCCATCACCGCGTTTAAGCGCTCCTTCAGCCGCTGCCCGTCTTCCTCTGGCGTTACGTCAATATCCAGGTATTCCCCATCGCTTTCAATGCCTACGCCTAAAGGGGCCGCGAAGGACATGATCTGGTGGGGGCTGAAGCCCTCGCTGTAGCGGATGCCGATATCCGCCCGGCGGATAGCCTTCTGGAAATAGCGCATCACGTCCAGATGGCCGATGAATTTCATGTTTCCGTATTTGCGGAATTTGATGCGGATTTTCATGCTCCCGCCTCCTCTCCGTGGCTGCCCGCGGCCTGACGGCCTTCATAACAGACGCCGCCGCCAAATTTCTTCGCGCCGCAGCCGGAACAGCGTCTGCGGCAGTTGGGGGTGACCATTTCGTTTAAGGCATTTTCCCACTCTCTCTTTAAAAATTCCTTGCTGACGCCGGCGTCGATGAAATCCCAGGGGAAGAGCTCATCGAGGCTTCTCTCCCTGGTGGTATAAAAGTCGATGGAAACGCCGCAGGCTTCGAAGGCCTTCATCCAGACGTCGTTGTCAAAGTATTCGGACCAGGAGTCGTAGATGGCGCCGTTTTTGTAGGCCTCCTCAATCACCGCTCCCACCCGGCGGTCCCCCCGGGCCAGAACGCCTTCCAGCACCGTCAGCTCCGCTTCATGCCAGTTGTATTTCAGGCTCTTAAAATTCTTCATCTCCCGGAATTTGCCCCGGACAATGGCGGCCCGCTCCAAAAACTCTTCCTGAGTACACATCCTGGCCCACTGGAAGGGCGTAAAGGGCTTGGGAACGAAGAAGGAGGAGCTGGCTACCACCTGGACCTTGCCCTGGCGCTGATCCTTGGGAATCTCGTAGTATTCTTCGGCGATCTTTTCCGACAGCAGGGCGATGCCCTCCATATCTTCCCTTCTTTCCGTGGGCAGGCCCAGCATAAAGTAAAGCTTGACCCGGTTCCAGCCGGCTTCAAAGGCTTCTCTGGCTCCTTTCAGGATATCATCCTCCGTCAGCCCTTTATTGATTACGTCGCGAAGGCGCTGGGAGCCGGCCTCGGGGGCAAAGGTCAGGCTGCTCTTTTTTATGTCCTGAACCTTGCTCATCACGTCTAAGGAGAAGGCGTCGATGCGCAGGGACGGAAGGGAAATATTGACTCCCTTACCCTTATACTCGTCGATCAGGAAATTGACCAGCCCCTCGAGCTGGGTGTAATCGCTGGAGCTTAAGGAGCTTAAGGAAATCTCCTCCTGGCCTGTGGAATTTAACATATGGCGGGCATACCGCTTTAAATACTCCAGGCTGTGCTCCCGCAGAGGCCGGTAGACGCTTCCCGCCTGGCAGAAGCGGCAGCCACGGATACAGCCCCGCTGGATCTCCAATACCACCCGGTCCTGGGTGACGCGGATATAGGGCACCAGGGGATTGTCGATATAGTCGGCCTCATCCATATTGACCACCAGCTGCTTGGTGATGACGGCAGGAGCCTCGGGAATCTTGGGAGTGAAGGCTTTTAAGGTTCCGTCTTCGTGGTAGGATGGCTCATAGAAAGCGGGAACGTAGATGCCGGGAATCCGGGCAGCCTTCTTTAAAAAGTCCAGGCGGCTTCCGCCCTGGGCCTTATTCTCCTTATAACAGTCGATCAGCTTAAAATAGACCGTCTCTCCCTCGCCGATGTAAAAAAGGTCAAAAAAATCCGCCAGGGGCTCCGGATTGTAGGCGCAGGGGCCGCCGCCGATGACGATGGGGTCATCCTCCCCTCTTTCACCGGCGTGAAGGGGGATTTGGGACAGATCCAGAATCTGCAGCACATTGGTGTAGCACATCTCGTACTGAAGGGTGATGCCTAAAAAATCAAAATTCTTTACCGGTTCCTGGCTCTCCAGGGTAAAGAGGGGGATCTTCTTCTCCCTCATGATCGGGTCCAGGTCCATCCATGGGGAATAGACACGCTCGCAGGCAATGTCTTCCCGGCGGTTGAACATGGAATAGAGGATCTGTATCCCTAAATGGGACATGCCGATTTCGTACACATCCGGGAAGCACATGGCGAAACGGACATCTACCTTTTTCGGATCCTTTACCACCTCGTTGATCTCGCCCCCGATGTAGCGGGCGGGCTGTTGAATTTGCAATAAAATCTCATCGCTTAACGCAAGCTTTTTCATGTTTTGACACCTTTTCATTGGACAATTTATGCAATTAATATAAATGGTATTTGACGTAAAGTCAATATTAAAAGACGCCGCATTTCGCCTAAAAATGAGCGTCTTTTTTACATCCTAAATTTCTATGTACCTTTTGTACTTTTATCAGGATTCACCTACCTGTTTCAAACACAACTCAATCAAACCTTGAGAAATATAAATACCATTTTGTACCATTTCATATAGAACCGGCTGTAATTTGTCGATATAGCCTTTTTGCTTTGCCTTAATTAGAACTCCTAATGTTCCTGTCACTGGGAGGCCTAAATACTTTGCATGCTTTTTAGCGTTTGCGTCATCTATAATCACTATGTCGGCAATGATCTCTTTACGCATTTGCAAGTTCCTCCATAAATTCATTTTCTGAGTTAAACGAGAATATAGAAATTTTCTGCAAGCTAAGATAATGTACAAATTCTTCTTTCGTCATTTCAGCTATATTGGCGCAATAGCCTAATGATACCTTTTTATTTTTATATAAATCCAAAGCTACCATTTTCTTCATATAATCAGCAAAATCATCCTTATCCTCATGGAGATCTAACAGTACTTCTTCAGGAATATTAATTGATACCATACACACTATGGAAACACCTCCTACTATCATAAATGATTTTTCTTCCATCAATGCAAATCTCTATTTCTTTTAGTATACCAGATTCTCTTTAAAGTTTCTACTTTATATTGACTTAGCTTCTTATTTTCATCTAGACTAAAGAAAAAAATGAAAGGCAGCGGGAAATCATGTTTGCAGATCGGGTCAAATACCTACGTCAATCCAGGGAACTTAATCAGGTACAGTTTGCGCAAAAAATGGGGGTAACAAAACAATCTGTTAGTAATTGGGAAAATGATAATATTATGCCATCGGTTGAAATGCTTGAAAAAATAGCAGATTTCTTTAACGTCACAGCAGATTATCTTCTTGGACGGGAGGATTGCCACTATTCAGGGGTTCAGTGCCTGGATGTAACAGGACTCACTCCTGCGCAGATCGAGCATATCCGCCAGATTGTAGATGACCTCCGTTTATTACGATAATTTAATCCGAACCTCACGCCAGCGCTTTCTCATTTTGGAAATCCGAATTTCAATCAGTCCCTCCATGTGCTTCCCGGACGTGTACGAAATTACGCTTATATGTTGACCTATTTGATATTTTGGCAAAAGTTTCGCTTTATCCAGTTCATTTCTTAAATATTCTATGTAGTCCGACGTGGTCGGGTTATAGATATAGTAACCCATCCAGCCGCCAAACTTTAGATACGCAAAAAGCAACCACCTATACCGTGATTGCCTTTTGTGTTCTGTGTTGATCAGAAAACCCCTGTCCGCCCCAAGTTGAGATAGAAAACATCACAATGCTATGCTATACTGAAAGAAAAATTTTCATGGAAGGATGGGTTATCATGCAATCTTTAACTGACAAAGATTATGAATTGATCGCGGAGGCGCAAAAGGCCATTCGGCTCAATTACGACGCAATCCACGAAAATCATACGGTAGGCGCGGCAGTCCGTTGTAAAAGCGGGAAAATTTATGCCGGCGTCAATGTATACTCCATGCACGGTGCCTGCGCGGAGCAAATTGCAATCGGAACCGCTATCACCCAAGGAGAAAGGGAATTCGATACGGTTGTTGCGGTAAGAGGCAAGGATGGCTCTGAAATCATACCGCCTTGCGGAAACTGCCGCCAGATCCTGCATGATTATATGCCAGAGTGTGAAGTCATTCTTTCGGTGGCCGGAGGAAATACAAAAGTCAAAGTGAAAGAATTACTCCCATTCTCGTACGCATTTGAAGGTTAAGTCCTTTCCCCGCCAACGAAACCTTAGTCTTTCTCCTTATCAAATCGCAGGCCCCTGCGGCTTTTTCTTTGGGGCAGCCTCCCGCTCCGGCTTTAAGTCCTTTTTCTTTGGCGCGGAGGATTCCTTTTGAGACTCCTGACGCTCCTTGTCCTGAACCTCTTTTAAATCCACACGCCTGCGGGCCTGAGGCTGAGGCTGGGTCTGAGCCTGGGGTTGTGCCTGAGCCTGAGGCTGAGGTTGAGCCTGAGGCTGAGGTTGTGCCTGAGCCTGAGCCTCAGGTTTCTGGAAATTGACCATGATACCAAAACTTTCCAGGGTGTCGTCCAGGGCCTTGGAATCAATGGGCCACTCCTTTGTTTCCCCGTTCAGATAGTCTTCCATGGCTTTCTTGTCCGGCTTCTGGTCTTCCAATACCTGCACCAGCGCCATCTGATAGATATTGATTTCATGCGGCGTCATAATCGATGCAAGATCCCCGACTTTCGCCCCTCTGAACAATTTTCCAACCCTTTCTGCCGTAAGCTTGCAGGAAAGGCGGTTGACCAATTCATACTTCGGATCCATGGCATGCTCAAAATTCTGGGCGAAGAACTGCAGAGAACCCAGTATATTCTCATGGGACCGGAACCGCTCGGGATCATAGGCCTCTTGAAATTCCTCCTTATGATTGCGCAGCATAGTGGTCATTGTCTGGGAGTAATCCACCGCCATATGTCCCATCAGCGAGAGGTACTGCATCTGAGAAATAACCTGCGTAGGGTCGCTCCAGTCGATATCCGGAATATGCGCCTGGCAGAGGCGGTCGGCGGCCTTCGCGTACATATGGGCATAGAAATCAATGGATTCACTCTGCTTTTCTGGCGAAACATCCTTCATCGGATGATCGTTAAGGGCCTGTTCAAACTCCCGCGCTTTCCTACGGCAGAGGGCAAGGCTGCCGGAAGAGAGAACCTGGTCTACGCTGATCTGGTCGTCTCCCAGCGTAAACAAACGGATCATATTCGCGCGGGACGCTATCCGCCGGATGGTATTGATCTGCGTACTGTCTTCCAGTTCAGTAAAACGTTCCTCAACCCTCTTGTCATTGGGAAAGAAGGTGTCATCGTTGCACAGTGTTTCATCGTGGAACCGCTCCATTCCCGCCTTCATCAGCGCATTTCCCAGGTCTTTCATCTGCTTGGGAACTTCCCTCTGCCCATAAAGGTAAGCGAACAGGCTTTGCTTCTCCTGGGCGGGATTTTTCGGAAACTGTTTATCCAGCTTCTCCTGGGCGCTCTCGCTTAAGGGGCTGGTTGCCATGAGCCTGGCAGTAAGCGAAAGGGTAACAGGGTATCTTGAAATCCTGCCCTCCTTTGAGATCAAGTCCCTGATAAAGGTCTGCTGCGCCTTCATATACCTCAAATCAAAATCCTGATTAGGATTCTCCCGGTAATTTTTAGCGTATTCCGCCATCTTCCGCTCCGCGGTCAGTCCCTGGCCCAAAAACGTGTTGGCCGACGCAAAAGCGTCCTTTTCCTCCATCGAAAGCCTTCTGCTGATCTCCCGGTCCAAGGCGTTGCTGCCGGGATTCTCGTAAAGAACATCATCCTGTAGGTTTTTCGCCTCAAAACTTAACGACTGCATCATGGCCTGGCTTGCCTGGGCAACACTGTTTAAAAATTCCGTCACTTCCGGATTGCGCCGCGCCATCAGATCCTCAACCTCCTTGGCGGAAAGCTCTTCCGGCGCTCCCAGGGCATAAAGGATTTCCTGTTTTAAGTCTGTTTTGGAAATGCGGCGCATGATGGAAGTCATAATCTCTCCCAAAGGCCCTACATCCGGTTCCGTCCCCTCCTCCGGCTCATAATACTTTTTGAGGGCGTTCATCACTTTTCTTGCGGAGGCCTGCTTTTCCTCCGCGAATTTCTTCGGATCCGATAAATCCGCGAAATGTACATAAGGATGATCCGCCATGGTTAAAAACAGGGTCATAACGCGGATGCCGCCCATTTCACGCCCGCCGCCCCTTTTCCAATCTACAGGCAGACGGCTCTTATGGGACTCCAGCCAGTCCACATTTTCCTTGCCAAACATGGACTCCAGCATGGCTTCCGCTTTTTCACCGTTCATATAGGCGAAGAAGTAGCGGTTTTTCGCCTTTAAGTAGGGATCCTCCTGAAGCTTAAGCCTGCGGGTTTCCGCCTCCCTTAGACGATCGCCCAGATACTGACGGATACTTGAGATTCTTTCATCCCGCTTATCGTCCTTCTGATAAAGGTTTTCCGCCTTTTTGGAAGGCTTTTTCTGATACCAGCTTTCAAGGCCGTCGAAGGGGCTTAAATCGGGCTGGGCGGAAACTACGCCGATCTGGTAGGTTCCGTACTCGTCCATCCCTACCTTTGCCATCTCCACCCGATGTTCGCCGCGGATCAGGGCGGCCATAATCTCCGCTTTCACCAGGTTCTGGTCCTCGGGGGAGGCCGGATTCAGATCCCCGCCGCTATGGGCTTTCAGATATTCGTAATCTGGCTGTCCGTCGATGAAAAACAGCTGGGTCTGATCCTCGATCCCCATGCTCTTATAAACCGGGTGCTTGTAGGGATAAACCTCCAGCCCGGTTCGAATGGCCATATCTTCGTAAACGCGGGCCGCATCCCGGAGCATGGAACGTTTTTCGTCCGGATTGATCTGCGCGGAACCGATCCTGCCTTTGACGGCAGAGAGCTTATACAGGTTTTCATAAACGCCCTTCATCCGCTCCATCGAAGCTCCGTAGACCATAATCCTGCATCTGGCGCGCTCTTCCGGAACAACCGGATCCATCTCCGGGTAGCGGACGGTACGGCTCTCGATCCGCCTGCGCTTCTCATCCTTTTCATACTGGCTTCTGTCCTCCAACGCCTGCTGTGAAGCCTGAAGCGCTACGGCGTCGCTGATGGACGGCTGAGGCCGGCCGGCCGTAGCGGCCGTGATTGCCCCCGCCAGCCGCTGCTGTCTGCTGACCACGCTGAATGGAAGGATTTGATCTCCATCCTCCCGGGGAATTAAGATCTGGATCCTTTGAGGCGAAAGGGCCGCCTCTATAAAACGGCACTTCATCTGTTCGGAAGCGTAGTCGTAGGACGCCCTGGCGTACTCCTCCTCCCACAGCTGGTTCATAGACTTTCCGTTAATATAAATCAGGTCAAAAACATCTTTTCCCTGGGCGGTCAGCTTTGCCCGCGTGTTCTCCGGATAAATCGTTCCGAAAAGCCGGTCAAAATTCTGAACGGCAAACTCCTTCTGCGCCGTGGTCAGCCTGGTTTTGGACGCCTCCTGGGCGATAAAAGGATCAATCAGGCCCGGCATATATTCCTGAACGTCCATAACCACCTCTGAAAATTCAGGGCGTTCCTCCGGGTCCATTTCCTGGTACTTAGCCCACTGACTCCCTGCCTGGGCAAAAAAATCCGCCGTATCGTAAATAGTGGTTTCATAGTCTGCCAGCACTTCATTGGCCATCCGTTTTTCTTCGGGCTTGCCTATGCGCTCATCCACGCTTCTCCGGAAGTTCTGCTGAGACTCCCCGTTCAGAAGGCAGGTATTAAACCCGGCCATCAAATTAAAAATAGCGTGGTAGGGCTCGGAACTGCGCCGAAGTTCATCGCGTTTCTGATCAATTTTATCAAACAGCTGCGGATCCGTCTCATCCAGATCAGGGCGCAGCTCATGCAAAAGTCCCCATCCATAGGACAGGTCGGAGACTCTTGAACAGCAGACCATCGCCCTTTCATTCAGATTCAGAAAGCGGACGGCCGCTGCCCGCTGCTGGGGCGTGAGAAGGCCGAGCACAACTTTTACCCGCTCGTTCAGCTCAAAAAGCTCCAGCTGGGTTGGATCCAGCTTTAAGTCCCCGCTGATACCGAAACGTCTTTTATTGGCGTTTTCATACAGTCTGGTTCCACGATATTCCGGATATGTGGTCAGGTCAGGATCCAGCCCAAGACGCTCGTATTGTTCCCTAAGTTCCCGCTCCTCCTGCTCCAGTTTTTGCTCGAAAACAGTGATTTTCTCATCTGCCATATGCGTACCTCCTTCTTTTATTTTTTATACCAGATCAAACATCAGCATGGTAATATCGTCGTACTGCTCCGCCCCGTCGGCAAAGACGGCGATTTCTTCCCGCAGGCCATGGAGGGCTTCCTCCGGCGCGGCCCCACGGTTTTGGCTCATCCAGGCAAGAAGGCGCTTCTCGCCGAACAGCTCGTCCTGCCGGTTCATGGCCTCCGTCACCCCGTCGGTATAGAGGAAAATCCGGTCCCCATGATCCATCCGGAAGGTACTGGTTTCATAGGTAAAGCCCTCAAGCCCCGCAAGGATGAATCCGCTCTTTTGCTTCAGATATGTAAAATTTTCTCCCCCAAGAGCCACTAAAGGCGGATTATGTCCCGCGTTTACATACTCCACAAGTCCTGTTTTCAGGTCAATGACGCCAAGCCAGGCCGTAACGAAGAGCCCCGCCTGGTTGCTTTCGCACAGCTGCTGGTTTACCCAGGTAAAAATATCCCCCGGCTTTGCCATGCTGCAGGCCCGGTCTTTGATTAAGGTCTTTGCGATCACCATAAAGAGGGCCGCCGGCACGCCTTTTCCCGACACGTCGGCCACGGCGATGGCCAGGTGCGTCTCGTCTACCAGGAAGAAATCGTAGAAAT
>CALWQV010000097.1 GCA_944383785.1 uncultured Enterocloster sp.
TACCGGGAGATTCTGGAGGAAGCCGCCAGGGAAGGGCTTCAGGCGGTTTACAATCCGGAGAGCGCCCGGGGAATCACTGCATCCATTGCTTATGGAACCAGAGCAGCAGAGGAAGCGGAGGGCGCGGATCTGTACGTATACTGCGTAGCGGACCAGCCCCGCCTCCGGGGGGAGACGCTGGCGGCTTTTTTGCAGGCCTTCGCGGCAAGCGGGAAAGGTATAGGCTGTCTGACAGCGGGAGGACGCAGGGGAAATCCGGCGGCTTTTCGAAAAACCTACCGGGATCAGCTCCTTGGATTGACCGGGGACCGGGGCGGCAGACAGCTGATGGAGCGCTATGGCGAAGATCTGTGGCTTTTTGAGGCGGATTCAAAAGAGCTGGCGGATGTGGATTTAAAAGAAGATATTAAAAGGGTGTGAAGCCCTGCAAAGAAACAAAGGAAAGAAGGAATTAAAATGGCGGCAGCAGAACAGAAAAACGACTTTTCAAAGGGAAGCGTAGTGGGAAATATCCTGAAGCTTGCCCTTCCCATGACCCTGGCCCAGCTGATTAATGTGATGTACAATATTGTGGACCGGATCTATATTGGCATGATTCCGGAAAACGCTACCCTGGCCCTCACCGGTCTGGGACTCTGTTTGCCGATTATTTCCATTGTCACCGCCTTCGCTAATCTCTTCGGCATGGGAGGCGCGCCTCTCTGCTCCATTGAGCGGGGCAGGGGGAATCTGGAGGAAGCGGAGAAGATCATGGGCAATTCCTTTGTCATGATGGTTGTCACAGGGATCATATTGACGGTTCTGGGTCTGGCCTTTAAGCGGCCTATGCTCTACCTTTTCGGAGCCAGCGACGCTACCATTCCCTATGCGGAAAGCTATATCACCATTTACCTTATGGGCAACCTGTTTGTGATGGTAGGCCTGGGAATGAACAGCTTTATCAACTCCCAGGGATTTGGAACCATCGGTATGATGACAGTGCTTCTGGGCGCTATTGCAAACATTATTCTGGACCCGATTTTTATCTTTATTTTCCATATGGGCGTCCAGGGGGCGGCGCTGGCTACGATCATTTCCCAGTTTCTCTCCGCCGCCTGGATCGTGGCCTTCCTCACCGGCAAAAAGACGATTCTGAGGCTGAAAATTTCCGCTTTCCGGGTGGAAGCGAAACGGGCCCTGCGCATCGTAGGACTGGGGCTCAGCGGCTTTACAATGTCCCTTACCAACAGCTCCGTGCAGATTATGTACAACGCCATGCTACAAAAGGTGGGCGGTGACCTGTATGTGGGTATCATGACGGTAATCAATTCCGTGCGGGAGGTAATCTCCATGCCGGTAACGGGCGTAACCAACAGTGCTCAGCCGGTTTTGGGCTTTAATTACGGCGCCGGGGAATACAAGCGGGTCCGCGGTGGCATCGTATTTATGTCCCTTTGCTGCATTATCTACACCACCCTGATCTGGATGTGCGTCCACGGATTCCCGGAATTTTTTATTCGAATCTTTAACCGCAACGGAGATCTGGTGGAAGCGGGTATCCCAGCGATGCGGATCTACTTCTTCGGTTTCTTTATGATGTCCCTGCAGTTTGCGGGACAGGCAGTATTTGTAGGATTGGGGAAATCCAAATACGCGGTATTCTTCTCCATTTTCCGCAAGGTTATTATCGTCATTCCGCTGATTATGATTCTGCCCACAGTGTTTCATCTGGGAACAGATGGAATCCTGATGGCGGAGCCGGTATCCAACTTGATCGGCGGAGCGGCCTGCTTTGGCACAATGATGTTTACCATCTGGCCGGAGCTTAGTGGCAGGAAAAAGAAGAGGGCAGAAGGATAGGCATAAACCGAACCGGGAGGAAATTGGAATTGGATTTTTGGAAAAAGGAATTTAAGAAAAAGGCAGCCCTTTTCGGGGCGGCGGTGATCACGGCGGCTTTCACCTCCGGCTTTGCGCCGGCGAAGGATTTTGCCTCCGGACAGGCGGGTATGCTGCGCTCCGCCACCTATTACTCTGACGACTGGGTGGTGAATTTTTGGAACAGTGAAAGCGTCCATATGGATCAGGAGCTGGCTCAGATTGCGGCGGACGGTTTTAACAATATTATTCTCTGTGTGCCCTGGCGAGAATTTCAGCCCGGACTTTCCCCCTGCTCTTATGAGGTCTATGCCTGGGAAAAGCTGGACCGGGTGATGGAGGCGGCGGCCAGGCAGAATCTTTCGGTGATGCTGCGGGTGGGCTATACCTGGGATTACGGGGCAAACGAGGACGTACTGGACCGTTATACCCGCCTCTTCTATGACCAGACCACCTGGAACGGTTGGATCAAATATGTGGAAAAGCTCTATGAAGAGGCGTCGGACCATGAAAATTTCTGCGGCGGCTTTCTCACCTGGGAGGATTTCTGGAACTTGATCGGTCAGGCAATCGCCTGGGGAAACGGCTCTCAGGGGCGAAGGATGGCGGAGCAGACCGGTTACCTGGATTATCTGAAAGAGCACTATGAGCTGGAGGAGGTGCGCCGCCTTTACGACGGGGAGATCGAGGAATGGGACCAGGTGTATTTTCCTGAAAAGGAGCTTCCCGCCATGAGGCTGCTCTATGAATTTTATGATCACTTCCTGAACCGGATTCTGGCGGAAAGCCAGGAGGTATTTCCAGATCTCTCCATGGAGGTGCGTCTGGATGCGGATCCGGTTTACAGCCTGGACGAGACCCTGTACGGCTTTACCCACACCGCTACCTTTGGCTGCGGCAGTTCGCCCTACACTTCTTTGATGTACAGTGCATCCATGGGCGAAGGGGGATCAGGGGAAGTGACAGCCTCCAGGGCCTTAAACCAGATGGCCGGAGTCCTAAAACAGCTGCGCGGCTCAAACGGCGGCAAACCGGTTTATATTGACCAGCTTCTTTTTACGGATAATACCCCTGGTTTTGAGGGCAACGCCCGTCTGGCGGCGGATGAGAAGGCGGAATTTCTGCGGGACTCGGCCCGGGTTCTGAGGGAGCATGCTATGGGCTATGGGATCTGGACCTATCGGGATTACTGCAATAACAAGCTCTTTAATGCCCAGTTCGCTCTGGGCCTTGAGGGCTGGGAAGGCCCCAGGGCAAAGATTGAGGAACGGGACGGAAACTATGGGGCGGTGCTTTCTTCCGGCGCTTCCCTGTCCCAGAACATTAGCAGCCGCCAGGGCGGAATCGCCGGAGAGGGTGTGAAGGTGCGCTTTCAGGCGGAGAGCTCCGGAACCAGCGACGTTACGGTGCGGATCGGAAATGTTTCCAAAGCCGTGACCATATCGGACGCCCGCCAGGTAGATTTAGATTTTGGAAATGTTGTGCTGGATGAATTTTACATTCAAAGCCGGGGCGCGGATCTTCGAATCGATGATCTGAAGGTTTATACCTGGATCACCGAAGGCGAAATCTACGATTTTGAAGGACAGCCCGACTCCTGCCTGGAAGGACTCAGACAGCTGAACGGAGCTTTGGGTGAATAAAACCTTTCCTGGGGCGCATACTATGTCTGTCACCATATCATAGTATGAACCGAAGGAGGCAAAGTCATGACAAGACTGGAATGTAGTGTAAAAAATTGTGTTCACAATTCGGACTGCTACTGCTGCAAGCACGCCATCACCGTAGACGGTCGGGAGGCCAGCAGAGCGGACGAAACCTGCTGCGCAAGCTTCGACGAGAACCGGGGAGGAAGCTTTAAGAACCTTTTTAAGACCCCGGAAACCCGGCTGGAGATCACCTGCGACGCGGTGAAATGCATCTACAACGAAGACAGCCGCTGCAAGGCCCAGAGCGTCGGCATCTCAGGAGACGGAGCCAATGTAAGCTCCCAGACCCAGTGCAGTACCTTTAAGGCCAGATAAAAAGCTCAGCCAGCAAAAAGATGAGAGAAGATCTTTCTGCTGGCTGAACTATTTTTATTATCTCGCATAAAACGCTTGACAAATCATAGATTGTATAGTAGAGTAACAGAAGTTGCGAAAGCAGCTGCAGGAAAGCAGGTATCCACCTCACCTCGGCACGAGTCGGTGACCCGGGTTTATAGCGATGAAGGTTGAAAGCGCGTCTCTTTTTGGGGAGCGGCTTTGGCTTTGTTGTGTGAGAAAGTGGACATTTTCCTGTCCGCTTATTTTTTATTTACATGCCCGCCGGGGCATCCGGTTGATGAATGGAATATGAACAGTGGAGGTGTAGGACCATTAGCGAATTAATGATTAACGAACAGATCAGAGACAAGGAAGTGCGGCTGATCGGAGAGAATGGCGAGCAGCTGGGGATTATGTCCGCCAGAGAAGCTTTCCATATTGCGCAGGAGGCGGAGCTGGATCTGGTAAAGATTGCGCCCACCGCGAAGCCGCCGGTTTGCAAGATTATTGATTATGGAAAGTACCGTTATGAGCTTGCCCGCAAGGAAAAGGAAGCCCGCAAGAAGCAGAAGGTCATCGAGATCAAGGAAGTTCGTTTGTCTCCCAATATCGACACCAACGACTTGAATACAAAGGTTGGAGCTGCCAGGAAGTTTCTGGAGAAGGGTGATAAGGTAAAGGTTACCCTGCGCTTCAGAGGCCGCGAGATGGCCCACATGTCCAAGTCCAAGTACATTCTGGATGACTTCGCCGAGAGCCTGTCCGATATCGCGGTAGTGGATAAGCCCTCTAAGGTGGAAGGCAGAAGCATGGTTATGTTTTTAACCGCAAAACGTTAAAATACAAAGATTCAAGGAGGAATTTACAATGCCAAAGTTAAAAACAAGCAGAGCAGCCGCAAAGCGCTTTAAAAAGACAGGAACCGGTAAGTTAGTCCGCAATAAGGCTTACAAGTCTCATATCTTGACTAAGAAGTCCACCAAGAGAAAGAGAAATCTTAGAAAAGACATTGTTACCGATGCAACCAACGCAAAGGTAATGAAGAAGATTTTACCATACCTGTAAGTTGAATTTGTAGAAGGAGGAAATTACCGATGGCAAGAATTAAAGGCGGTTTAAACGCAAAGAAGAAACATAATAGAGTCCTGAAGATGGCAAAAGGCTACAGAGGGGCCCGTTCCAAACAGTATAGAATTGCAAAGCAGTCCGTGATGCGCGCTCTGGCCAGCTCCTATGCCGGCAGAAAAGAGAGAAAGAGACAGTTCCGTCAGCTGTGGATTGCCAGAATCAATGCGGCTGCCCGCATGAACGGCCTGTCCTACAGCAAGCTGATGCACGGTTTAAAGCTTGCCAATGTTGATCTGAACCGTAAGGTTCTTTCTGATATGGCGATCAACGATGCCGAAGGATTTGCAAAGCTGGCTGAGCTGGCAAAGTCCAAGATCGCATAAGCTTGAATGATTCATCAAGGCTCCCGCCCGATTTCCTGTAAATCCGGCAGGAGCTTTTTTCGTGGGCAAAAATATTCGTTGACGGCCCCTTGGGTTAAAGAGTATACTGGTTGTAGCGGTCTGGCATCCGGGCTGCGAAAAATGATGGCAAAGGAGGGCAGCCCATGCTGGCGGCAGAGGAAATCCGCAAATCTTACCGGAGAAAGCAGGTGCTGGCCGGCGTTTCTTTTCAGGCTAAAGAGGGAGAATGTGTGGGGATCGTGGGAGCCAACGGCTGCGGCAAGACCACCCTGCTCTCCATTCTGGCAGGGGCCCTGAAGGCAGACGGCGGAAGCCTTGTGATCGATGGGGAGGAAGCGCTGGGAAAGGAAAAGCTGTTTTCGCGGAAGGTAGCTTATGTGCCCCAGGAAAATCCTCTGATACCGGAGCTGACGGTGAGGGATAACCTTTCCCTCTGGTATAAGGGCGGCCGAAAGCAGCTGGAGCAGGAGCTTAAAGAAGGAGCGGCGGCTTTTCTTGGGATCAGGGAAATGCTCCCTATGACTGCGGGAAAGCTTTCCGGTGGAATGAAGAAGCGCTTAAGCATTGCCTGCGCCCTGTGGAGCCATGCCCCCTATCTGGTGATGGACGAGCCGGGCGCTTCCCTGGATCTGGAGTGCAAGGACTTGATCCGGCGGTATTTGGAACAATACCGGAGGGAAGGCGGGACGGTGATCCTGACATCCCACGAGATGGAGGAGCTGGCGGTCTGCACAAGGATGTATGTGCTGAAGGAGGGCCGTTTAGCCCAGATTCCCACGGGACTTGGCCCGGAGGAACTGATTCGTTTATTTCATTAAGCTGTCCTGAACCGTTGTGATAGGACAAAAAAGGGAGGAGCAAGATATGCAGGAAGAACAGAAAAATACGGAGCAGCAGCTTGAGACTGCACCGGAGCAGAAGAAAAAGTCGCGCCTGCTGATGATCGGCCTGGCGGCGGCTGTAGTGGCGGTGATCAGTATCGGAGCCTTCGCGGCCCTTCAGCTTTTCGCGAAGAATCCCAAAACGGTAGTGGCTCAGGCTTTTTTGAGCCTTGGGGCTGACTTGGATCAGGCACCGGCGGAGCAGATCTTTGGATTTCGCGAAATATCTGAGAATAAGCTGACCGGTGATTATGAGGAAAATTTTGACCTTTCCATTTCCGCGATCTCCGATGAGGAGATGGCCCTTTTGGAGGGAAGCGGCTTGAGCCTCAGCCAGCGGCTCAGCAATACCCAGAAGAAATCCTGGGGCTCCCTGGGATTAAATTATGGCTCCATGGCTCTAGGAACCTTGGAGGCTTATTATGATGAAGAGATGCTCCAGGCGGCTCTGCCGGACTATTCCAGCAAGGTTTTCCTTGTCAATCTGGGAGAAGGCCTCGAAGAGGAGATTTTAAACGCGCCGGTGATGGATCTTGCGGGAGTGCCCCAGGAAGAAAAAGCACAGATGGCTCATTCCTTAGCTTCCGCCTTAAATTCTCCCTTCGGAGAAACCGTAACGGCAGGGGAGCTGTGGGATCGTTTCCGTGAAAGCGGCCAGGCGGTGACGGATTTTGTCGAAGGAGTCCAGGTGGAAAAGGCGGGAAAGGAAACCTTCCAGATGGACGGTAAGGATGTAAAATGCACCGGCTACGAGGTAATCATAGGCAGAGACATCCTGGTGGATTTCATCAAGAGCTATATGGATTTTATCTGGAACGATGAAGAGGTAAAGGAACTGATTCTGAACCAGGTGGGCGCTTCCCTGGAGCTCTACGCACAAAATGGAGGCGGGGCGGAAGAAGGCTATGACCAGATGGTTCAGGATGTGCAGGATGCGGTGGATCAGGTCTGCAGCGCATTGACCGATGTGCATATGATGGTTTATGTAGACGGCGACGGGCGTATGGCCGCATGGGATCTGGAGACAGCCCTTAATTCAGAGGGAGAGGAAGTAAGCCTGGCTCTTAATCTGCGTCCCCAGGGCGGCACTTATCTGACCCAGAATATGACGGCCAGCATTCAGATTGAGGGCGGAGGCGATACCATATCTGCAGACCTTGAAAAGGCGGGCTCCTATGAGAACGGAACTATGGAGGAAAGCGGGAAGCTGACCTTTTCGGCTGACGGGGAGGAAGCTTCAATGAACTGGCTCATTGCCTATGACAGCGAGGGCGAGACTTGGGACGCTTCTCTCGGTTTGGGGACGTCCGATGCTCCGGAAATGTTTACGGCCCAGGCCCATGGCATCGTAGACGAGCTGGAAAAGGGAACGCGGATTTCCGCTTCCATGGACGAGCTGTCCCTGCAGGCGGCGGGGCAGGAGATAAAGCTGGAAGGCAGCTATTCCTATCAAAAGACGGAAGAAGCGCCGGCTTCCCTGGAGGGAGATCAGATTAACGTATTTACGGCTACAGAGGAAGAATGGCAGTCTGTGATCGATGAAATGTCGGAGAAATTTCAGGGAATCCTGCTGACCCTCATGTTCCAGGGTGGGGTTCAGTAAGAAAAGGCTGCCTAAAAAAGCAGGAGCGGTGAAATGGCGCAGCGATTCAGATACGGAAAACTTGAAATCAAGCGGGCAATTTTAAGATTGCCCCAGCTGGGGGCAGGGGTTCTCATCCTGTCCCTGATGCTGGGGCTTGCGGCCCTGTTTGCCGGGGACCGGCTTTACGGGGAAGCTCTGATGGGGAGAATGACCATCGGAGTTGTCCTGCCTGAGGAGGAAGGCGCGGAACGTCTGCTGACACAGATGCTCTCTCACATGGAAAGCGTGGAGAGCATCTGTGATTTTCAATATATGGACCAGGAGGAAGCGGGGGAAGCGCTGGAGGCAGGAGAGATTTACGCGGCCATGTATATTCCCTCGGGGCTGATCCAGGGAATTATGAATGGAACCAATCCGCCGATTCAGATCCGGACGGCGGGGGAGGGACTGGAAAACCGCATTTTCGTTGAACTGACCCAGGCTGGAGCCCGCACACTGGGATCGGCTCAGGCCGGGATCTACGCCGGCGATCAGCTTTTGATAGACGACGGGATGGAGGAACGGATCGGGCAGTTCCAGCAGGAGCTGAACCAGATCTATATTGACTACAGCTTGAGACGGGAGAGCTTGTTCTGGAACCGGCAGGTAAGCGCTACGGGAGATTTGGAGCCGGTGCCTTATTATGCCGGAAGCGCTTTGACGGCGGGGCTGTTGTTTTTAGCTATTCCGGTCTCATCCTATCTGAGGCCGGAGAGCATGATAATGGCCCGGAAGCTGAAGCTTTTGGGCATCGGATCCTTTTGGGCTGCGGGCTGCCGGCTGGCTGGTTTGTGGCTTCTTCTGATAATCGGAGCCCTTCCCTTATTTCTATTGGGGGGATGGGCGGAAATCTTTGCCCTTACTCCCTACGCGGCGGGAAGCCTGGTATTTTTGTGCCTGGGAGCCGCTTCCATGGCCCTTTTCGCCTTTGAGGCGGCTGGCAATGACATGGGGGGAATCCTTTTGTTGTTTTTAGGAACGGTAATCCTGCATTTTCTTTCGGGAGGCATCCTGCCGGCGGTATTTCTTCCGCAGGCAGTTCGGGAGATTTCGCCTTTTCTGCCCAACCGTATTCTGATCGGCTGCGCCGGCCTTCTGGCGGAAGGTTCCGGAGAGATATTTCAGTGGATTCCGGCGGCTGGCCTGGCGATGCTTTTTTATTTGTTGACAGTGGGGGTGAGACGGCGGTGAGACAGGCGGTCATATGGTTTTTTCTTTGTTGCAAGCGGTATTTGAAGCGCCTTTCCTTCTTGTTGATTTTGCTGTTTTTCCCCATTGCGGCCGGTTTGTTTGCGCGGAGCGAGAAGGCAGATCAGAAAGGCGTTGTGATTGGAGTATTCAGCGAGGATTCAGATGAAGGCAGTTTGGGAATGGAGCTGGCCCGGAAGCTGGAGGCATATGGGGACGGGATGTTTTCCTTCTGTCTCTATGATTCGGATGAGGAGCTGACGGACGCCGTGGCGGCCCGCCAGGTGGAGTGCGGTTACGTGATCGGAGAGGGATTGAAGGAAAAAATGGACAGCGGCGATTACAGACGCCTGATCCGGGTATATCGGGCCCCTTCCACCATTGCGGATGAAATGTCAAAAGAGGTAGTATATTCTCTGCTGGCCGGCTTGTATGATCGGGAAATATTGACGGAATATATAGGAGAGAGCCAGGTATTTGATTATTTGGACCAGGAGGGAGAGCGGAAGGAAGGGCAGAAGCGGGGAGGCGAGCTTTACGATGCCTATGCCTCCGATGGGAGCACCTTCCATTTTGAATATGAAAAGACGAATGTTCCTTGGACAGAAGAGAACGGTGAGACTTCTCGGGAAAAGGAAACCTTATTCCCAGCCAGAGGCTTGGCGGCGGTTTTTGTCTTTACGGCAGGAATCTACGGAGGAGCTTCGCTTAAAAGGGATGAAAAGAACGGCCTGTTTTTGCGGCTTCCTTTTGGAAAAAGAGAGCTTTGCAGGATCGCTAGTCTAGCGGCTCCTGCAGGCTTGGCGGCCCTATCCGGCCTGGCGGCCATAGGGGTGGCCGGAATCTTTGTCTCATGGCGCCGGGAACTTTTGGGAATGTTTCTTTATGTGATCGGAACTGCGGTTTACGCCCGTATTTTAAGCCGGATCCTTCCTACATCCCGCGGGGTCAGCTGCCTGCTGCCTTTTTTTATCATTGGCAGCCTGATTTTCTGTCCGGTATTGATAGACGTGGGCCAGTTTGCGCCCCAGGCGCGGGCGGCAGGGTGGATTTTTCTGCCCTGGTATTATTTAAAAATGTTTTAAAAAAGTTGTTGACATTTGCCGGAAGGTCTGGTATTATACTCCATGCGCCGCTCGAGAGAGTAAGGCGCAGATAAAAAACTTTAAAAAGTTGTTGACAGATTCTTCTAAGTATGCTAACATATAAAAGTTGCTGCTGAGCGATCACAACAACAGAACGAAAAAGTTTTTGAAAAAAGTTCTTGACAAACAGAAAAGCTTATGATAACATATATGAGCTGTCTGCGAGAGAGAACAGCGAGGACCTTG
>CALWQV010000098.1 GCA_944383785.1 uncultured Enterocloster sp.
GAGCCGATGTGCCCAATCCCGTCTCCCATGTGGCTTACGGCTACGCCACCCAGCTGTGTATCTTAAATGAGGACGGAACCATCAAAAAAATGGTGGCGGCCCACGATGTGGGCAAGGCGGTGAACCCCAAGAGCGTGGAAGGGCAGATCGAGGGCGGTGTGCTCATGTCCTGCGGCTACGCCCTGACAGAGCAGTACCCATTAAAGGACTGCGTTCCTACGGCGAAGTTCGGAACCCTGGGATTGTTCCGGGCGGACAAAGCGCCTGAGATCGAGAGCATTATCGTAGAAAAGCCTGGAGTGGATGTGGCCTATGGGGCCATCGGAATCGGGGAAATTACCTCCATTCCCACAGCGCCGGCCATTGCGGGGGCCTACTATAAGTGGAACGGCCAGTTCCAGACTTCCCTGCCTTTGGAAGGGACGCCTTATTCCAGGAAGAAGTAATATAGTTGCCGCACAGATGTGCGAAGGAGCCGGGCAGGCAGGGACTTTCCGCCGCCCGGCTGCTTGTCAAAAAAGGAGAGTGAGACTCATGAAGAAATTGCTGAAAGGCGGAACGGTGGTATCCGGCGGCGGTTCTGTTCTGGCGGATGTAGTTTTGGACGGGGAAAAGGTAGCCGCCGTGGGCCTGCCCCGGGATATGGAGGAGCTTGCGGGGGTGGATGCCCAGGTTGTGGACGTTTCCGGCTGTCTGCTGTTTCCGGGATTTATCGACGCCCACACCCATTTTGACCTCCATGTGGCGGGAACGGTGACGGCGGATGATTTCGAGACAGGGACAAGGGCGGCCATACGTGGAGGAACCACTTCCATTATCGATTTTGGAACCCAGTATCCGGGGGAGAGCCTGGCCCAGGGCCTGGCCAACTGGCATGAAAAGGCAGATGGAAAATGCTACTGCGACTATGGATTTCACATGTCCATCACCGACTGGAATCCTGAGGTGAGCCGGGAGGTTCAGGATATGATGGATGCGGGCGTGACTTCCTTTAAGCTCTATATGACCTACGATACCCAGGTGGATGATGAGACGATTTTCTCCATTCTGCGGAGATTAAAGGAGGTTCACGGCATCACCGGCGTCCACTGCGAGAACAGCGGCATGATCGCCGCCCTCCAGGCGGAGGCAAAGGCGGCGGGGCACATGGGTGTTTCCAGCCACCCGGCAACCCGTCCAGCAGCGGCGGAGGCGGAGGCCATTGGACGGCTTTTGCGGCTTGCCCAGGTGGTGGATATCCCGGTGGTAGTAGTCCATTTGACCTGCAAAGAGGGGTACGATGTGATCATGGAGGCCAGAAGGCGGGGGCAGAAGGTTTATGTGGAAACTTGTCCCCAGTATCTTTTAATGGACGACAGCCTCTATAAGCTTCCTGGTATGGAGGGAGCGAAATATGTGTGCGCTCCACCCTTGAGAAAAAAAGAGGATCAGGAATGCTTGTGGCAGGGGCTGGCAGCGGGCCAGATCCAGACGGTGTCCACAGACCACTGCAGCTTTACCACAGAGCAGAAGGCTTTGGGAAAGGACGACTTTACCAAGATTCCGGGAGGCATGCCGGGAGTGGAGACAAGGGGAACCCTGCTCTATACCTATGGAGTGGATGCAGGACGGATTACAAAAGAGCAGATGTGCCGTGTACTGTCGGAAAATCCCGCCAGGCTCTACGGTATGTATCCCCAGAAAGGCGTGATCGCGCCGGGAAGCGATGGGGATATTGTGGTGCTGCGGCCAGGCGTGGAGGATGTGATTACCGCGGAAAATCAGCTCAGCAGTACCGACTACGCTCCCCTGGAGGGAACGAAGCTGACAGCCCGGATTGAGCGGGTATTTTTAAGGGGCCGTGAGGTTGTGAAGGACGGAAAAGTGGCAGAAGAAAAGACAGGACGGTTTGTGAAGCGCGGGGAGTATGCGTTAGAGGCGTAGAGGGAAGTATAGAAGAATAGAGAGTTTAGATGAGAAGAAGCAGGGAAAGTATGGCTTGGGAAAAATGTGGGCCGTACTTTCCCTGCTTCTTTGCGTTGTTACGTGTACTTATCGCCTGTTCTTAGTACATCACGGCATCACCGGCGGTGAAGCCCTCCAGGGAGTTCTCCCGCACCTGGATGCAGATGTAGGTCATGTCGGAATCCGAGGCTGCAAAAAACTGGCGCTTGGCAGCAGGGGCAACTCTCATCCAGTCCCCTGCGGCAACCGGGATTTCCTCTCCATCGATTACTGCTTTGCCTTCGCCTGCAAGGATGCCGTAAATTTCCTCATTATTCTTGTGGGAATGTACGAAGGGCACGCCTGACCCGGCGGGAAGCTGGTTTACGCTGATTTCAGCGCCGGTTAGTTTCAGGGTTTCGTGAAGTTCAACCCGTGCATCAGTTCCAATCGTTGTTTTTGTGTAGTTTGACATAATCTTACCTCCGTATTAGTTGTTGTTTCAATTTGTTTACGCCTTTAGTTTATGGGCTGGCACACTAAAAAACAAGTACGCACCTTTTTATAACTGTACATAAGAAAATGAATGTGCTATATTGGAAGCGGAGGTTGATACAGATGAAAACAAGAAATGAACTCCCGGAGTGTCCGGTGGCAACGGCTGTGGCATTAATTGGCGGAAAATGGAAGCTTTTGATTCTCCGGAATCTGAAGGAGCGTCCCTGGCGCTTCAACGAGCTGCAAAGAGATTTGGACGGGATATCCCAGAAGGTTTTGACGGACAGCCTGCGCCAGATGATTGATGATGGGATTTTATACCGGTACGACTTCCAGACGATGCCACCACGGGTTGAGTATGGGTTGACGGATCTGGGAAAAGAGATGCTCCCGGTGATTGATGCTCTGGCGGATTTTGGGAATTATTATAAGTCGGTTGTGAGGTAGGGAAAAAGGAATTATGAACATAGAGCTGCTGATTGATAAAAACGGAAATGCAAGACCAGCCCCTTTGTTTGATCAGGGATTATCGTTGCTGCTGCCCTGTTATGGGAACCTCGATTGTATACGAAAATTTGATGTGGTGGAAGATAAACCGGTGAATAATTTTATTGGTTCAAAGTCCACAGAATATAATTTGAGTTTGATTCCACGGGAAAAGATATGGGAAATGATCTGGAAAAGGTGGGAGAAATATGCGCAGATTTTCCATCAAAAATAAAGTTTATCAGGACAAGATTGTCGGTTATTTAAATTATGACGAGCAAAAGCACGAGTATGAAATCGAGATTCCGGAAGATGTAAAAAGTGTGGAAGCGCCTATGATTATGGCTGATTTTATTGAGAGAAATCAGCGAAAGATCGGTAAAGAGTGGAGCCTAAGATGGGTGAAACAGAGGGTGATACCACCGGAACGGCAGAATATTGGGCAGATTCTCAGAAAAAACGGCATGGAATCCTACGATGAGTTCCCTCTACTGTGCATGAACCAGGGGCGGTCGTGCCAGGATGAATGCTATTTGGTTGAGGTATAGAGGGGGAGAGAAATTTAATGATGACCGCATATCATGGCGGATCTATGCCGGTTGTGGAGCCAGAGATCAGGCAGAGATTATGAGCAGGTGAAGTAATTCATGGAGAGTCAGGGAAGAGAAGACCGGAAAGATAATGATTCATTTTTACAAGCAGTCTGATCGATTATATTGCCAGGAAAACAAAAAACAAAAGGACGACAGTAGTTCGGATGCTGGGCGAAAAAGAGGAGGCACAAATACCCACAGGAAATTTTGATAACCGACGCGGCGTATCAGAGGCCGGACGGGGTGTTTGTGGTGCCGGTAACGGCGTTGAAGCAATGAGTACTGTTGAATGAAAAGAATTTGGATACTTAAGATGATGGGAAAGAGCGGACCGCCCGATGAGGCTGCCCGCTCTTTGTGTGTGGGACAAAATGCACAAAAAACACCGCCCATTTTATACTATATTGCCGAAAATAAGGAAACCACCAAAATATCTATTTACAACCATAGTGAAATATGTTACATTTTATTCAACTTGTTAAACAAGTTAAAAGACATGTCTGAAACTTGAATTTAAAAGTAGTATAAGATTGGGAGGAAGAATCATGAGAAGAAACATTTTTACCAAAAAGACAGCGCATTTTGCGGCATTGAGTCTGGCAGCATGCATGAGCATGGGCTTACTTTCCGGCTGCGGGGCCTCGGAAACCTCCAGCGATCCGGCGGCGGAAAGCGGCAGCAGTGAAAGCGCAGCGGAAGGCGGCGAAGAGGGAAGCGGCGAGGGAGCCCACATCGGCATCATTTTTACAGAGGCGGGCCTCAGCGGAAACTCCTTTAACGATCTGGCTTTAGAGGGCGTGAAGCAGGCAGCGGAAGAGTACGGCATCACCTACGATCAGGTAGAGCCGAAATCCGTTTCCGACGAGGAGATCGTTCAGGACGAGATGGCCGCTTCCGGAGAGTATGACTTGATTATCTGCGTAGGAGAGGAGCAGGTGGATGCCCTGACCAATGTAGCCACCATGTACCCGGAGCAGAATTTCGCCCTGTTAGACGCCAACGTTGACTTGGAGAACGTAGCTTCCTATTCCTGTAAGGAGCAGGAGGGAGCCTTCCTGGCGGGAGCCCTGGCAGTTTTGGCAAAGCAGGAGAAGGCCAGCGACCTGATGGGGGATGGAAAGACCGTCGGCTTTATCGGCGGCGTGGACAATCCCCTGATTAACCGCTTTGCGGCAGGCTACCAGGCAGGCGCCCAGCACATTGATCCGGAGACAGAGGTTCTCATCGACTACGCAGGCGGATTCAACGATCCCACCACCGCCAAGACCATTGCCAACACCTTCGCCGAACGCGGCGCGGACGTGATCTTCCATGCGGCGGGAGCTTCCGGAATGGGCATGTTCCAGGCAGCGGAGGAAACCGGCTTTGTGGCCATCGGCGTAAACTTAAACCAGAATGACATTGCTCCGGACTATATTATGGCCAGCATGTTAAAGAGACTGGATTCCTGCGCTTACCATGCCATTACCAGCATTGTGGAGGGGACTTTCGCAGGCGGACAGCAGGTGCTGGGACTGGCTGACGGAGGCGTGGACGTTACGGTGGAAAACAGCAATATCCAGGTTTCCAACGAGGTTATGAGCCAGATCGAAGAAATTAAGGAGAAGATTATCTCCGGGGAAATCGAGGTACCCTCTGAGCTGAAGTAAAAACAGGAGGCGCAAAGAAAATGGATGCAATCAGAATGACAGGAATTGTCAAATGCTTCGGCCCGATCCGGGCCAACGATGGCATTGATTTTACCGTAAAACAGCAGGAAATTCACTGCCTGCTGGGAGAAAACGGTACAGGAAAGAGTACCCTGATGAACATTCTGTTCGGACTCTATCACCCGGATGCGGGGGAGATCTATATTAACGAAAAGAAGGCATCCATCTCCAATCCCAACGATGCCTACGCCCTGGGAATCGGCATGGTTCATCAGCATTTTATGCTGGTGAACCAGCTGACCGTCCTGGAAAATATCATTCTGGGAAAGGAGTCCGGCGGTTTCTTCCTGGACAAAAAGGAGAGCCGCCGGAAGGTGGAGGAGCTTGTAGAGCGGTTCGGCTTTAAGATCGATTTGGACGAGAAGATTATCAATCTGTCCGTGGGTATGAAGCAGCGGGTGGAGATCTTAAAGACCCTTTACCGGGGAGCGGATATCATCATCCTGGACGAGCCTACCGCCGTGCTGACGCCCCAGGAGGTGGAGGAGTTGTTTAAAATTCTCCGCCAGCTGAAGGCGAACGGTAAAACCATCATTTTTATTACTCACAAGCTCAATGAAACCATGGCTCTCTCCGACCGCATCACCGTCATCCGCAAGGGCAAGGTGGCCTTCTGCTGCGACACCAAGGACACCAATGAAAAGGAACTGGCCACTCAGATGGTGGGCCGCCAGGTGGAGGACGTCGTTGCGAAGACCGGGGAGGTTAAGGGACCGGTGGTTCTGGAGCTGAACCAGGTGCGCCTGAATAAGCGGACCAAGGAGACGGTGAGCTTAAGGGTAAGGGCCGGGGAGATCCTAGGTATCGCGGGAGTGGACGGAAACGGCCAGCAGGAGCTGGAGGAAATGATCATCGGAAACCGGAAGGTGGAAGAAGGGGAGATTAAAATAAACGGTACGCCCATCCAGAATCTTTCGGTGAAAGCCAGAAAGACCATGGGAATCGGATACATTCCCTCGGACCGCCATAAAAACGCTATGGTAGCGGATTTCTCTATTACGGAGAATTTCCTTCTGGGTTATCAGGAGAATCCCAGATATGTGAAAAAGGGATTGGTCAATTACAAGGCCCTGGAGGAGGATGCCAAGGTTCAGGTAGAAAAATTCGAAATCAAGGTAGCCGGGGTGGAGCAGCACATCGGCCAGCTTTCAGGCGGAAACCAGCAGAAGGTTATCCTGGGGCGGGAAACCAGCCATGACCCCAAGTTTATGTTGGTAGCCCAGCCGGTGCGGGGACTGGATATCGGCGCCATCGAGCGGGTACATAAGACCTTGTTAAGCTTAAAGGAGCAGGGAAAGGCGATTCTGCTGATCTCGGCGGAGTTGTCCGAAGTGATGAATTTAAGCGATCGTATCGCGGTCCTTTATGAGGGTGAGATCAGCGCCCAGTTTGCGGCCGGAACCTACACAAAGGAAGAGATCGGACTGTTTATGGCAGGAAAAAAACAGGAGGAAATGGCATATGAAGTGGATTCACAGTAAGCAGGCGCAGGAAATCCTTAAATCCCTGGCCGCCATCGTGGTTGCCCTGGTGATCGGAGCCCTGTTCATTCTGGTAGCGGGGGAATCCCCCATTACGGCATATTCCTCCCTATTAAAAGGAGCCTTAGGAACGCCCCAGGCGGCGGCCAATACTATCAGCAAGAGCATTCCCCTGGCCTTTACCGGCCTGGCGGTGGCTTTAGGTTCCCGATGCGGCATGTTAAACATTGGAGCGGAGGGACAGCTTCATGCGGGAGCTATGGCGGCGGTACTGACCGCCCTGACCTTGAGCTTTCTGCCGATCCCCATCCTCCTGCTGGTCAGCATTCTGGCCGGAATCCTGGCGGGAGCCCTGGTGGGCAGCGTCCCAGGCATTTTCCGGGCAAAATTTTCCACCAGCGAGGTGATTGTGGCCATCATGCTGAACTATGTATGTACACTCTTTACATCCTGGCTGGTCAACGGACCATTTAAAACGGAAGGCTCCGCCGCCCAGACGGAGATGATTCCCGAAGGAATCTGGTTCGGAAGGCTTTTGGAGCGGACCCAGCTGACCTACGCCCTGTTTCTTCTCATCGCGGTGGCGGTTCTCATGTACATTTTCCTCTGGAAGACCTCCGTGGGCTTTAAGCTGCGGGCTGTGGGGGCCAATGCCTCAGCCGCGAAAACAGCGGGAATCAAAGTAAATCTCTATCTGGTGATGTCCATGACTTTAAGCGGCGGCATCGCGGCGCTGGCGGGCATCACGGAGATATTCGGAAAATATCATCGCTTTATTGAAGGATTTTCCCCTTCCTTCGGTTTTACGGGAATCGCGGTGGCCATCCTGGGCAGAAATCATCCGGCGGGGGTACTTTTAACCTCCCTGCTGTTTGGAATCCTGGATATGGGTTCCCTTCGGATGAGCCGTGAGACGGCGGTTTCCACCAACATGGTAACAGTGATTCAAAGCCTTGTGATCCTTTTGGTCGCCGCGCCGGAGCTGATCAAATGGAGCAGAAAAAGGAGGGGTTAATCCATGGAAATGATTAATAATTTTTTGGGACTGACGCTGCAGCTGTCCATCCCCATTATACTGGGAGCCCTCTGCGGAACCATAGCGGAGCGGGGCGGCGTGATTATGCTGGGCGTGGAGGGAATTATGCTCATCGGAGCCTTTGTAGGCGTGGCGGGTTCCTTCTTTCTGGGATCAGCCCTAGGAGGTGCTTTCCTGTCGGTGGTCTTAGGAGCCGCCATCGGCTGGCTCTACGGCCTCTTCTGCCTGAAATGGAAGGCCCAGCAGTCGGTAGTAGGCGTGGGAATCAACCTTTTCGCGGAGGGAATTACCGCAGTGCTCTTAAAAGCCATCTGGGATACGGAAGGAATGAGCGAATCGGTAGCCTCCATCCCAAACGTAACAATTCCGATACTCTGCGACCTGCCGGTTGTGGGGGCGTTCTTTAACAACCAGTCCCCTTATCTCTATCTGACCCTGGCCATTGTGGCGGGCGTGTGGGTGGTGTTCTATCGGACAAAGTTCGGCCTGCGCTACCGGGCCATCGGCGACCAGCCCTTCGCGGTGCAGACCGCAGGCGTGCCGGTGAACCGTTACCGGTATCTGGCTATGATGGCTGCGGGAGCCATCGCCGGTCTGGGCGGCTCCTTTTTATCCATCTCCCAGAACAACCTGTTCGTGACGGACATGGTAGCGGGACGGGGTTTTATGGGACTGGCGGCCAATATCTTCGGCGGCTGGCAGCCTTTGGGCTCCATGGGAGCGGGTATGGTCTTTGCCGTGGCCCAAGCGGCCAGATTCTACCTGACCGACCAGTCCATTCCTTCCCAGTTCGTGCAGATGCTGCCCTATATCGTGACCCTGGCGGTGCTGCTGATTGTGGGAAAGAAAGCAAAAGGCCCGGAAGCTCTTGGCAAATTGGTAGATTAGTTTTATACTTATTCCAGACAGTACAGTTCAGGACGGGGGAAGATAAGCCGTCCTGAACTGTTACCAAGGGCGAAAGGAGCAATTAGACCTGTGAGAGACAACGCGATTAAGGAAAAGAATGTAAAAATCCCCCTCTATGTAACGGTCTATGAAACCATCAGCCAGTGGCTGAAGGAGGGAAAATACAAACCAGGGGAGAAGCTGCCAGGGGAAAACATTCTGTCAGAGCAGTTAAATGTCAGCAGGGGAACCCTGCGTCAGGCCATGCTGCTGCTGCAGGAGGACGGCTTTATCGTGAACCAGCAGGGACGGGGCAACATTGTCCTGTCCAACCAGAACCTGAGCAGATCCGGCATGGAGAAGATCGGAAATCCCATTGTGGATTTCTGCCTTCAGCCGGTGGACCGGGTGGAAACCACCGTGGGCTTTCAGCCGGCCACCCAGAAGCATCAGGAGGTGCTGAAGCTGCGGCCTTCCAGTATTGTGGCGGTGATCAACATCACCTACTACAGCGGACAGACGGCGGTGGGCTTTGCCATGGTATACATGCCCTATGAAATCCTAGATGACAGCAGCGTTGACCTGGAAAATCCCGATACGGTTTATGAATTTTATATCCGCCTTCTGGCTACGGGCGGACTCTACAGCGATACCAAGCTGCGACTGGGGAACGCCAGGGAACGTCTGGCCAATATTCTTTCCATTCCCGAAGGGGAGCCTTTCCTGATTCTTGAGGAGGAGCTTTATACGGAATACGATA
This sequence comes from uncultured Enterocloster sp., assembly GCA_944383785.1. GTDB lineage: Bacteria > Bacillota > Clostridia > Lachnospirales > Lachnospiraceae > Enterocloster. The sequence goes on from CALWQV010000098.1 coordinate 9,375, forward strand.
CTCCGATTCTCTCACAGAAGCTGTTTTTTACACCGGAGCAGCATGAGCTTTACATCAAGCGGAAAAACGACCGGGCCATCAAGGGAGCGAAGGACAAACAAGCTTGATGGGAACCGCTGCTCCGAAACAATGAATCTAGAAGGAACGGAGCAGAAATTTTATGAAAACATTTCATATTGAAGCGGCGCCGGGGCAGATCGCGAAGACTGTCCTGATGCCGGGAGATCCCCTGCGGGCAAAGTACATCGCGGAGCACTATTTAAGCGACGTGATCTGTTACAGCCAGGTGCGGGGAATGAATGGCTATACAGGAACTTATAATGGAAAGAGGGTGTCCGTCCAGGGCAGCGGCATGGGGATTCCCTCTATGGGGATTTACTCCTATGAGCTGTTTCACAGCTTCGGGGTGGAGACCATCATCCGGGTGGGAACCTGCGGGGCTGTAAACCGCAATGTGGAGGTGGGAGAGCTGATTTTAGCCATGGGCTGTTCCACCAATTCCAACTTTCCGTCCCAGTACCACCTTCCCGGAAACTTCGCCCCCATGGCGGATTTTGAGCTTTTGGAACAGGCGGCAGCGGCGGCCCGGGAGATGAAGGCGAAATTCCGGGTGGGGAATGTCTTCAGCTCGGATGTATTTTATGAAGATTTGGTCGGCGAAAAGGGGCAGTGGGAGAAGATGGGCGTCCTGGCTCAGGAGATGGAGTCCTTGTCCCTCTACTGTACCGCAGCCCGGGCCGGAAAGAGAGCTCTGGCACTTCTGACGGTGGGCAGCAGCATCCATTCAAGCCGCGCCCTGACCAACGAGGAGCGGGAGCAGAATCTGGACGCCATGATTTCATGCGCACTGAAGCTGGTCTAGAGGGAGGGCGCTATGAAGACCGTATTTGACGTAGATACCGGCGTAGATGATTCCCTGGCCCTTCTCTACGCCTTAAATAAGCCCCGGTTTGAAATCGTGGGCATCGCTACCGTCACCGGAAATGTGGAGGCGGATCTGGC
>CALWQV010000099.1 GCA_944383785.1 uncultured Enterocloster sp.
CGTTCGCCTGCGGCTCCGATTCGCTAAGTGGACAGGTATAACTCGCACTAGGCTCGAAAAAACCTCGCCAAGTGCTCATATTATACTGCATTTTTTGACTTCTGAAAAGTTCTGAGGGAATTTTATATCAAAAAGAGCCGAAAAACGTAAAGTATGCTTGACATATTTTTAGATTTAGTGTATAAAATAGATATGGAAAGCATACTTTACATATTGGGGCTGCATTTCGAAGCACACTTTCAGGAAGGAGGCTGTTTTGAAAAATAGACTTGAAGAAATCAGAAAACAAAGAGGCATCAAGCAGGAGGAGCTGGCGGATGCCATGGGCGTCTCCAGACAGACCATAAGCTCCCTTGAAAACGGAAGGTACAACCCTTCCGTCATACTGGCAATCAAGCTGGCGCGGTATTTTCAAATGAATGTGGAAGATCTATTTCTTTATGAGGAGGAGTGACTATGAAGCATATGAAATCTTTTATGATCTATATCCTTGAGATCCTGGCAGGCATCGTCATCAACGGCCTGGCCTTTTTAGGACTGGCCGAAGACCCCAGCGTACTGACCGGCATAGGCTCAGGTATATTGGCAGTGGGGCTGGTACAGCTTTTCAGGGCAATACGCCTGGAGCGTGATCCCAAGCTTAAAAAACGTTTCGAAACCGCAGCCAAGGACGAACGCTATGCATTCATATCCATGAAGGCCAAAGAGGCGGCATTCGCCATCTATATGATCATCGCAGGTGTGCTATGCATGGCCTGGCTTATACTTGGATATAAGGAGGAAGGCATGCTTGCCGCCATGTCGATCTGCCTGCTGGTCATACTTTATACGATCATGTTCCGTATATTGGCTAAGAAATATTAAGCTAGTCAGGCGCCGGATGGCGCCTGGCAAAAGTCCTGTATTTCAGGCAATCCCTATTCGATTATTCCAAGGCTTTTTAAAAGCACATCCCACTGTTCATCGGAAAGCTTCGCATAGCCTTTCACCTGATCAGGCGGCATGCCGTCCTTCAACATGGCGGCAGCCATTTCTTTGGCCTTTTTGAGCTCACCTTGCTCAATGCCCTGGCCGATTCCCTGCTTAATCCCTTGCTCGATTCCCCGCTTGATTCCCTGCTCGATTCCCTCCATTCTGCCCTCTTCCCGCAGGGTTCGTTCGTGTAGTTTCTCATCATATTCCGTTAAAAACAAGTCCTTCACCTCCGCTCTATGACGGCTCAGGAAGTCCTTTAAGATGTCCGCCTCGATACAATGTACCACCGCCCGGTCTATGGCGGCGTCCCGTATCAGTCCCTCCCCCAGGAATTCCCGTACCTTTTGGACAAAATATGCGTACTCGTAAAGCTTCCGGCAGGCACCCATCAGTTCCTGATTGTGGCCGTAATTAATGTTTAACATCAAAGCCCTGCATTCGATGCAGGGTTCATCCTCTTTCCGGATAAAGGAATCCGACAGCCGCAGCTCCATCCGGTCCGGCTCCCCCTGGGTTCCGTTGTAGAAGATGATGTACCTTGGACTGGGAAGCTTCAGGAGGGCGCTGGAATAAGGATCCAGTTCATTCTCCTTAAGATACCCCCGGAACAGGGAACTGATGTAGAACAGCCCCCTTAGCGGCATGTTAGGGTTTCTGGTGCTCTGATGTTCATAGAGGTTTAACACATCCTGAATCAGGAAGGAAACATCATTTTTCCATCCAAGATAGATGGCGTCCTCTAAGGTGGTGATGATCAGCTCCTCCGGCTGATCATAGCAGGTACCGTTGATGGCGTTATAGAGGCTTAAAAGAGCCTCCCTGTCCTGAAAAATCATCCGGAACAGACTGTCCTTGTAGGTGCGTTTGGTTTCGGCAGCTTCACTCATACATGTTCTCCTTTCATTATACAGCATTTAAAAATAGTTGAAAAGTTCTGTCCGGAATTGTTCGAAAAAAACAGAATCAAAAGAACAAATAAGATGGACAGACGCCTTGCGGCAAGAATCAGGAAGATAAGAAATACCCCTGCTGATGTATGTATCATATCATGGGCAAATGGGAGAGGCAAGCTAAAATTACCAAAATTAAGGGGGTATAATAGATACTGCCGGGAAGCATTTGCACATTCCCGGCAGTATCTGCAAAAATTTTAAAAAGGCAATTAAAAATCTCTTCCAGCCTGCGCCCCGGCGCTCCCTGGAAGAGATTTTCCTGTTCTATTTACTTTTTCCCTTTACTTCAGATATCCTTTCAGCACATCCACCTTATCCAGCCTCTCCCAGGGCAGATCCAGGTCGTTGCGGCCAAAATGGCCGTAAGCGGCAGTCTGCTTGTAGATGGGCCGGCGCAGATCCAGCATCTTGATAATGCCGGCGGGACGCAGATCAAAATGCTCCCGGATGATTTTTACCAGCTCCTCATCGGAAAGCCTTCCGGTGCCGAAGGTATCCACCATGATGGAGGTGGGATGGGCCACGCCGATGGCGTAGGAAAGCTGGATCTCGCACTGATCCGCCAGTCCCGCGGCCACGATATTCTTAGCCACATACCGGGCAGCGTAAGCCGCGGAGCGGTCTACCTTGGTGCAGTCCTTTCCGGAGAAAGCGCCGCCGCCGTGACGGGCGTATCCGCCGTAGGAGTCCACGATGATCTTGCGGCCCGTCAGTCCGCTGTCCCCATGAGGCCCTCCAATCACAAAACGGCCGGTGGGATTGATGAAAAACTTGGTGTTCTCGTCCACCATATGGGCGGGCAGGATCTCGTCAAACACGTATTTCTTAATATCCTGGTGAATCTGCTCCTGAGTCACGCTCTCGTCGTGCTGGGTGGAAAGCACCACCGCATCCAGGCGCACCGGATGTCCTTTTTTTTTTTTCTTCACCGTCACCTGGGTCTTCCCGTCAGGGCGCAGGTAGCTAAGGGTTCCGTCTTTGCGCACCTGGGTCAGCCGTCTTGCCAGCTTGTGGGCCAGGGAAATGGCGTAAGGCATATATTCCTCCGTCTCGTTGGTAGCGTACCCGAACATCATGCCCTGATCCCCTGCGCCGATCGCGTCCAGCTCCGCATCGGACATTTTGTTCTCCTTTGCCTCCAGGGCCTTGTCCACGCCCATAGCAATATCGGCGGACTGCTCGTCAATGGCTGTGATCACGCCGCAGGTATCGCAGTCAAATCCATACTTTGCCCGGTCGTAGCCGATCTCCCGCACCGTCTCACGGACAATCTTCTGGATGTCCACATATGCCTTGGTGGTAATCTCTCCCATCACCATCACCAGGCCGGTGGTTACGGCAGTTTCGCAAGCCACCCGGCTCATAGGATCCTGCTCCATCAGCGCGTCCAGGATGGCGTCGGAAATGGCGTCGCACATCTTATCCGGATGTCCCTCGGTAACGGACTCGGATGTAAATAATCTCTTCTCCATATGTTCTCCTTTTCTTTTAGCCGGGGCATTTCAGAAACCGGACTCCTGGTCCGGGCGGCAGACTAGACTTTCCTTCTGCCCCGCGCACAAAAAAATCAAGTCCGCAAAGAAGCGGACTTGAATGTATCATTTGAATGATCTCCAAATCCTCTTATTGCTCGATCAAGCATCTGCCATGCTTCCTCGCTCAGGCTGGCACCTTCCGGCCCTTTCGCTCTGTGGAACAGGCTCCAATAGGCTCAACCGGGGTTGCCGTGACTTCTCAGGTCCTTTGTACCTCCATCACTCTGAATAAGGGATATTTTGCGGACTATTCAGTTGTCTCTGTTACCAGCATATCTTACTCGATTTACAGGGGACTGTCAAGAGAAAACTTTCCCATCAATCTTCATCTTCCTCATCGTACTCCGTGCTCAGCTTCGCCCGGATATAGGTGCCGTTCTCCACCTGGGAGATATACTGGGCCAGCTCGTTGGCGTCCACCAGATCCTTCATCTTGCGGGTTACCTTCTCCTCCCATCTGGCCTGAATATTCTGGCGGCTGCTGCCGGATTTACCCCGCACATCGTCCCGGTACTCCTCGTAAAACTCGTTCTTCAGCTCATTTACGCCGTCCAGGATAATCTGCTCGTTCTCCTCATTCTGTTTTCTCTGGCCCTCTTCATTCAGCACGTACTGCCACTCATCCTCGCCGGTCAGCTTCGCCACCTTGCGCGTAACGGGAGTGCTGTACATCATAATGCCCTCGGAATCGTAGCGGAAGGTCACAGAACCATCGGAGCTGTCGATCTTCCGGTTGCGGTAGAGAACGCCGTTTTGATCCGCCTGGTAGGCAAAGCTGGAACCGGTAGTGGGATCGGAGAGGAAGAAACGTCCGGTCTGCATCACGCCGTTCTCATCCAGGTAATACCGGTTGCCGTCCAGGTTCAGCCAGTAGGTATACATAGCGCCGAAATCCTGGGGATCCAGGTAATACCAATTTCCATTAATGAACTGCCATCCATAAACCTTTGTACCGCTTACGGGATCAAAATAGTACCACTTAAAGTTTACATACTGCCAGCCTGTCAGCATATAGCCGTTGGCATCAAAGCAGTAATCGTAGCCATCTATGGTCTTCACCGAATTGGTGGGGTAGGAACCGTCGTCGTAGCTGTACCAGTAACGGCCGTCCGCCTCCTGATGCCATCCTGCGAATGCGGTGGATGCGGATGCGATGGTCAGGGCCGCAGCCGCAGTTAAAATGATTCTTTTCTTTCTCATCGTCATATCCTCCTCTATGTTTGTGCTTGATTTTAATTCGCGGCAGTCCGGGACGAAAGCCGCCCTGGACTGCTGGCGTTACATTACAAAATCCAACATGTCGTCAACCGGGTTGTAGACTGTGGTTGGCGGCTGAGTGGGCGCTGGGGTGGGCGCCGGCGTAGGCGCGGGAGTGGGCGCTGGCGTAGGCGCCGGCGTAGGCGCGGGAGTGGGCGCCGCTGTGGGCGTCTGGCCTCTCCCACCTCCCTGGCCGCCGGAAGACCTGGTGGTCTGAGCTTCCGTCTGCTGCGGGCCGGTGCTGATGTAGATTTCAATGGAAGCTCCCTTATCCGCCATGGTTCCCGGCGCGATGGACTGACGGATCACCATTCCTTCCTCCACCGTATCGCTTGCTTCCTCCAGAACCTCAACAACAAAGCCTGCCGCCTCTAACTCCGCCACGGCATCCGCCTCCAGCATATTCTGGTAGTTCTCAACCTGGATCTGCTCCCGTCCCAGGCTGACCGTTACCTGAACCACTCCGGCGTTTTCTCCTGCTGCCGGATTCTGGTCCGCGATGCAGCCGGCCGCCGTCTCATCGCTGTAGGCCAGGGCAATCTTCTCCATATAAAGCCCCGCATCCTTTAACGTCTCATAAGCCTCTTCCTGGCTCATCCCAGTCAGATCCGGAGCCTCAGACGCGATAAAGGCTTCATCCCGCTCCGGCGCCACGTTTAAGGTGATAATCTCCTCAAAAGGAACATTCTCCCCAACCGCGGGCTCGATGCCGGTAACCGTGCCGGGAGCCGCCCAGGTATCCTCATCCTCCACAATATTCACGGACAGAAGCCTTAGATCCTTTAACTCCTGTACCGCCGTCTCCTGGCTCATCCACAGAAGATCCGGAATATCCGCGCTGCCCCGTCCGGTACTGATGGTCACGGAGAGGGTGGTTCCCTTCTCTTCCACCAGTCCCGCGTGAACCGCCTCGCCGTCGATCTCCACTCCCAGAATACGTCCTTCCCGGATGGTATCGGAGCTCTCGGAGCGGCCTACCGCAAAGACAAATCCGGCCTCCTCCACAATCTGGCGGGCCTGATCCTGATCCATATTAATCAGGTTGGGGATTCTCGCCTGATCCTCCCCCAGCTCTACGGAAGAAGAACGGTCCGGGCCGATTCTTCCCAGGTTCACCGCCACCACTACCGCGGCGGTCACCACTGCCGCAATGGCCAGGACAATCACAATCTTCAGCCACAGGGGCCACCGGCCCGCATCCCGGCTAGCCGCCTTTACCTTCACCTTGGCCACATCGGAGGACAGCAGGGCCTGCTCAAACTCCTCCGCCGACTTGGTCCGGTCCTCGATCCGCACATTCAGGGCGTTCATCAGAGCGTTTTCCGTGCTCTTAGGGATGGAAACCCCAAGCTTGGAAGGCTCCTTTAAAGTATCCTTCAGCCGGCGCTCCGTGGCCTCATCCGGTTTTTTGCCCGTAATCATCCGGTAAAATGTAGCTGCCAGGGAATAAACATCCGTCCATGGCCCCTGGTTTCCGTTGCTCTGGTACTGCTCCACCGGCGCGTAGCCGAATTTTACCAGAACCGTCAAGCTCTTGGAGTGGCCGCTGGTGGCATAGCGGGAAGCGCCGAAATCCAAAAGCTTCACCTGCCCGTCCTTTAGCAGGAAAATGTTATCCGGCGCGATATCCCGGTGAATGATGCCGTGGGCGTGAACCTCCTTCAGGCTGGAAAGAACGCTCAGCACAATGGGCAGCGCCTCCTCCACCGTCATCTTCCCGTCCCGGTCCAACTTTGCCTTTAAGGTTTCCCCGTCCAGGTACTCCATCACAATATAGGCCGTATTGTTTTCCTCAAAAAAATCAAATACATGGGCAATGCCGGGAACATCCTTCAGCTGCGCCAGCCGCTTGGCCTCCTCCAGGGTCTTTTTCATCCCCATCTGGAACTGTTCCTTCTTATCGCCTCCGTAGATGGCCATCTTCGTTTGATTCAGCATCCGGGTGGCATATTCCACCGGAAAATACTCCTTGATGGCCACCTTCTTGCACAGCAGACTATCATATCCAATATAGGTAATGCCGAATCCGCCGGACCCCAGCACCTTACCAACGATGTATCTTCCCACCAGCAGGCTTCCGGGTGCAATATAATGCACCTCCCCCGCAGGCGTACCATTTACATATCCGCAGTATGGGCAGGCTGAAAGCCCTTCCTCATATTCCTCCATACAGCCCAGGCAGCGTATCATCTTCCTCAATCCTCCGATTCCTTGTTGTAATCCCCCGGCCCCTTAATTCAGAGACAGATCCTCCATCATGGAGGGCAGCTCAGAAAAATCCTGACTGTTTACATTGGCGTACTCCTGGCACATCCGCTTATTCAAAGGCACGCCCCTGGAATTCTGCACGCAGAGCACATCCTGGGCCCCCTCGGAAAGCAGGTAGTACAAAAGCCGGATGGCGGCGGCCTGCTGATCCTCAGAGCCCTCCGGCCCTACGCTCCAAAGGCAGTCATACCTGCCCATCAAAATATCCTCCGCCGGCAGAACCGCCTGATACTGTCCCGGAATATCCTGGGCCAATCTCTGATAATCTGCCGTATCCGACAGATAAAATGCCGTCTGCCCCGTTGTAAACAGTTCATAACCCTCCCGCTCAGGATCCGCGCCCAGACGCCCCGCCTCTTCCTCAAAAGTCCCCAGACAGTCCTCTCCGGTCATATCCTCGTAGAGCCTTCCATCCCTGGCGTTAAGGCTGAATTTCAAAGGCCCATCCGCCGCCAACTCCTCACAGGAAGTAAAATACTCCGGAATCTCTGCCGCCCCGTTTACCGCGCTGGCGTAGAGAACGGGAATCTGCACGCACAGGGGAATCTGCTTCATCGCCAGATCCTCATCCTGATACTCCTCCAGATGATAATACTGATCTAAATCCAGCAGCTCGTAGGTTCCCTCCAAAGAAGCCAGATCTTCCACATAATCCTCATCCAGACAGCTGCTGTCAAAGAGGTCCGGAAGCTCCTTGTCCTCAGCCGCCTCAATAAGAGCTTCCTCATATTCCTCCTCCTCAAAGGCGTTAATATCCAGGCGGATCTGGGGATATGTCTCCTGAAATTCCGCCGTCATCTCCTCAAACAGCTCCTCCGCCTCATCGGCTGTCTGTCCCGGCGCGGCGGGAACCCAGACTTCGATGGAAGCGTCGGCCAGATATACCTCCTTTAGGCGGTTCATGGTAAACCACACGCCAGCCCCGGAAGCTCCCGCCAATACCGCGATGATCAGGAACACCATGGCCACCCTCATAAACTTCCGGTGCTTTAACTCGTGCTCCACATCCCGCACAGTCCCCTTATTCAGCAGGGCGTTTTTAAACTGATCCGCGTTCTGGTAACGCAGCTGAGGATTAATGGCCATAGCCCGCATCACCGCGTTGTTCACATACTCCGGCACATCCTCCCGCAGCTGCCTGGGGGGCTTCAAAAGATCATTGGTTTGTCGGTCCGTGGATTCCTCCGGCTTAATGCCCGTCAGCGCCGTATAAAGGGTGGCTCCCAAGGCGTACAGATCCGTATAGGGGCCCTCCTTGCTCTTGGTGGTATACTGCTCTGGCGGCGCGTAGTGAGGCGTCAAAATCCGGGTCATATCCGTATTCTCAATTCTGGAAGCGCCGAAGTCGATCAGCTTCACCTCGCCGTTCCGGCAGATAAAAATATTGCTGGGATTAATATCCCGGTGGAGAATGCCCGCCTTATGAACCGCCTTTAAAGCGTCCAGCACGCACAGCGTCACATTCACCGCCGTCTCCACATTCACCCGTCCGCCCTTTTCCCGGATGTACTCCTTAAAAGACATGCCGTCCAGGAAATCCATAATCATATAAGCGGTCTGATTATCCTCGAAGAAATCATACACATCCAGAATATTGGGGTGGTTATTAAACTTTGCCACCGTCCTGGCCTCGTTTAAAAACTTTTCCTTGCCCCTCTGATATTCCTTCATGTTCTTGGGGGCGTAGACCAGCACCTCTTTTTTCCCTGGAATCCGGTTTGCGATTCCACCGGGGAAATATTCCTTGATGGCCACCATCTTATCCAGGGTATTATCCCAGGCCTTATAAATAATGCCGAAGCCTCCCGTATTAATCTGGACTCCCACCACATAGCGGTCCGCCAGTATGGTTCCCGGCTGCAGGTAGTACAGCTCCTTCGGCCCCGATTTCTGATCATATCCGCACCAGGGACATATATTACCCTCTCCCTGATACTCTTTCATACAGTTCAGACATCTTTTCATCGCCCTGATTCTCCTTGCCTAATCCACCCATACCGCTACGGCGGAATAATTATCCATATCCGTTCCGCGGCCATTTTTCAGAACGATCTGTTCCATAGCCGCCAGCCACTCCTGAGGCGAGTCCGCCTTCTTTAAGGTGCTCTCCATCTTTTTCTCCACAATCAGCTCCCAAAAACCGTCGGAGCACAGCAGAAATGCCTGCCCGCCTGTCCTGGGCTCACCCTCTGACAGCTGATAGCGCAGATCCTCTGTTTCCGCTCCCAAAACCCTCAAAAGGCGGTTCCGGTCCGGGTGATGGCGGATCTGTTTCTCCTTAATCTCCCCAATGGAAACCAGCATCTGGGGAACGCTGTGATCCAGCGTCCGCTCCAGGATCCGTCCATTCTTAAAATAATAAAGCCTGGAATCCCCAATATGGCCCCAGCGGATGGATTCCTCCCCCACCGTCAGTACCACCAAGGTAGTCTTCATATCCGCATGCCTGCGGTTCTCACTCTGCTCAGTCAAAATATTCTCCTGGGCCTTCACAAAAACCCGCTCAAGGAAATCCGATTCACCTCTGGCAAATTCCTCCTTGGCCGTCTGGACCGCCAATGCGGAGGCTACCTCCCCGCAGCCATGGCCCCCCAGGCCATCCGCCAGGGCAAAGCAGTATCCATTCCCATCCTTTACGGCTCCGACACTGTCCTCATTCTCCGGCCGGGAGCCCTCTCTGCTGATTGATGCAAAACGTATCATTTCTCCACCTGTATCCATCTTTTCTTATATAAAAGGTGACACATTCCACCCTATATGTCATTATATCAATCTGGTATTCTTTGTCAACCGAACTAAGCCAAAAATGGCGCTTTTACAAGATTTTCCCTATATATAGCAAGGGAGCCGGAATCCTTAGACCCCGGCTCCGCCCATAAGCGTTTTTCTCAGCCCGCCTTCATCTTAAATTTCTGGATTTCCCGCTCGCCATCCACCTTCTGGATCAAAGCGCCAAGCGCCTGCAGCTTCTCCTCGAAGCGCTCATAACCTCTCTGAATATATCCGATCTCATCTACAATAGTGTAGCCATCCGCCGCCAGCCCCGCGATCACCAGGGCGGCCCCGGCCCGCAGATCCGGCGCGTTGACCTGGGCTCCGGTCAATCCCTTCACCCCGTCGATCACCGCTACATTTCCCTCTACCTTAATCTGGCCGCCCATCCTGGCCAGCTCGTCCACATATTTAAAACGGTTCTCAAAAATGCTCTCCGTCACCATGCTGGTACCCTGGGCCAGGGCCAGAGCCACCGTCATCTGAGGCTGCA
>CALWQV010000100.1 GCA_944383785.1 uncultured Enterocloster sp.
ACTTCCACCTTTCCCCAGCTCTTGCCGATTTGAAGAAGTTTCCGTCCCCTCTCGGGGTTCTCTATCTTCAAATCAAAAATGGCTACATACGGAAGAATGTGACTTCAGGGTTTCCGTCCCCTCTCGGGGTTCTCTATCTTCAAATGATAACAAGAGAGCACCTTGAAAATTGAATACTTGGTTTCCGTCCCCTCTCGGGGTTCTCTATCTTCAAATAGATAAAGGAAGGGGAAAAGCAAATGAAGATTAGTTTCCGTCCCCTCTCGGGGTTCTCTATCTTCAAATGCCAACGGAATGATATTGACACAGGAAACATACAGTTTCCGTCCCCTCTCGGGGTTCTCTATCTTCAAATCGAATCGATATAGCGGATGGCATGATCTGGGTTGAGTTTCCGTCCCCTCTCGGGGTTCTCTATCTTCAAATCAGGGCTGAAAGCCAAAATCCTCCGGCTTTATGGTATAGTTTCCGTCCCCTCTCGGGGTTCTCTATCTTCAAATGCAGAGGATCTAATAAGAAACATGAGCGATAAGCTGTTTCCGTCCCCTCTCGGGGTTCTCTATCTTCAAATTGCGGCGGATATCGTGTTTACTTATATTTCTCATATAAGTTTCCGTCCCCTCTCGGGGTTCTCTATCTTCAAATCATCATGAATTCCATAACGCTCGTACACTACAAACCGTTTCCGTCCCCTCTCGGGGTTCTCTATCTTCAAATAGGGCGTGAGATTATCAACAAAGATGGCGTAAGGTTTCCGTCCCCTCTCGGGGTTCTCTATCTTCAAATTTTCTTTTTTTGGGCTTTTGTTAGTGTAGCAAGTGACTGTTTCCGTCCCCTCTCGGGGTTCTCTATCTTCAAATTGTCGTTCCAAGTGCGGCGTTAATGTCCGCCGCTGTGTTTCCGTCCCCTCTCGGGGTTCTCTATCTTCAAATACTCATGGGGATATGAACAGACAAACATTGATTGTTTCCGTCCCCTCTCGGGGTTCTCTATCTTCAAATCCTCTCCCTTGAAACCCTTAATTTATATGGCCTCAAATCCAGGTTTGCGGCGCAAAAACGCAAACCCGGATCATCCCAACAAATACCGAGGTAAAAACCGGCATTTCTCCAGTAAATATAAGCTGCGGCGCAAATCAATCCTTTAATACCTCGATCATACCCATACCCATGTCGTATAATTCGTCCTGATAGCGTGTGCATTTGCAAACATGGGGAGCAAGCTTATAGGTTCTATTCCTGGAATGCTTATGTTCCTCATATTTTCTCCCAATGGTTTTTCGAAATACCTGATCTGCGATCTGATAACCCTCTTCCTGAAACATCGGGTATATGATGGTTTTAGAGAGAAAACCGGTTCCTCCACCTAGCCATATGATTCCATCCTGATTCTTCCCTCTTTTAAACCTGGCATAAAAGAACCGGTAGCACATCTCCTGAAAGAGATTCAAGGCTTCCAATATATCCTCAATCCTATAGGGACACAAAGTTTGGTCGATTGAAATCTCAAAATACAGATCCGTCCCAGGCTTCAGCGCCTCTCGTAGAATTGGCAGCGGCCGTTCTTTTCCATCTAAGGCATAATCAATTTTCTGGCACAATATCAGTTGGTCTGCTTTTATAGGCAGGCTGTCGCTTACAATTAATCCTGATAAATTGCAGTTCACCGCATCGGCAAGTTTCTCGCTTCTATTAAGCGTATGAAACGCGGCTGCCTCCAAATTTGCTGTTTCCCGTCTCAAGCATTGATCAGGCCGCCCTGAATACCATTCCACTCCTTCCCGGATCTGCCTCTTAATCTGTGCGTATTTTCCTTCATTCCGAGTCAGTTCCCTAGCTAGCAGAGCTGTTCGTATCATCCCTTTTAAACTGCTCCCCGGAACATAGGGCTGTCCATATGGATCTTTTATAAACGCTGCGATCTCCTTAGCGCTTGCCTTTTCAAACTTAGAATTTCCGATCAATACGTCCCCGGCATCCAGCGTATATTTCTTCCACAGGAGATAGTCTTTTTTCTGATATCCCATTTGTTTCAGCCAGACTCCTAAATCATCCCGGTTATTTTTCAGCAAGTAAGTCTGATACTCCGCTGCCAGCCCTTTTCTTGAAAATGCCTGGTACATCTTTTCGATATCCGGAATGATAACCAGGCGGTCCCACGGCAGATGTATGTATTCTTTTTTGCCAATTTTCATGCCATTTCCTATATAGATCGGCGATAAGACATGAATCTTTACTTTATAGTGCTTCAAAAAATCATTCATACTCTATACTCCCATAAATAACGGCTTTGCATATCGGTAAACAGGATGGTTTCCGCCTGACGATACGTCATAAATATCTCCCGCAAACCGGCTATGAAAGCAGGAGCCAGCGGCAAATACATATAAATCCTTCTTTTTTCTGGCTTCATCCGCAAAGTTTTCCGAAGCCACAAAGCCAGAGCGTTTTTGCAGCAGATAGGTTGCCCCCTCCAATGCGCGCTCCATCTCACACTCTTTCGGAAGCGCAACGGACAGTGTCATAATTCTCCCTGTCTGTTCTCTTAAGCGTTTTTCCAATTCCTGGTTCTTTTTCCCATATGAGAATGTGAATTTTCCCAGGCCACTGGATTTTTTTCCTCCGATCCCCACAAGCGAGAGGGAATCCATTAATTCTTCCAGCATTTCTTTTTCCTTCGCTGTCTTGTAAGCGGCTATCATGTACAGCCCATTTCCTTCCCGGTAATGATACCTGCCCACATAAAACGGCGTAGTTTCTTCCTGCCCCCTTACCGCAGCCATTGTCTGCGTCTGAATATGGCCAAACTCATGCATGGGATCTTGATCCAAATTCAGCGCTCCCCGGAGGAAATCTTCCAGATGCTCAACTGGAAAATATTTCAATTTCTTATACTTTTTCTTTTCTTCAGAATCGCCCTTGCGGGAAGACTCAATATACAGCATCGGCTTCGGAATCATATACCGATCCCCCACATATGGAAGCCCATCCGAGAGCAGCAAATCGCCCCTTTGTACTGCCTGTAAAAATTCATTTTGCTCTCCCAGCTTTAGCGCCTCGATATATAACGCTGAAAACAATGTATCCGCGCAGAATGTATATCCGCTCTGGTTCAGCATCCCATCCCCAAAATGAACGCCTGTTAAAAAGTTCATTTTATAAATTTCGTATTCCATAAAATTCCCCTATACTTGTGCTAATATTTGCTGGCACTCCTCCATAACATCCGGATCAACTTCGCCGATTACGGCCTCTGCATATAAATTTTTAATCTTTATTTTCCCATACCCGCGAGATCCGCTTCCGCCCAAATAGTCGTATTCCAGCAGCCGGAACCCTTCTCTCAAAATCTCGAAATCTTTTTTCAGCGTTTCTTCATCCACTACCTCATATACCAAATACAGCGGAAATTCCGAACCACGGATCACCCGCTCAATCTGCCTGGGATTTGCCACAGCAGTTGTCCGCTTGATTGTATTTTCGAATTTAATCTCCGTTTTACTGGTAAGTCCCTGTTTCTTCAATTCTTCCCAGTTTCCAAGCAGCATGTCCGAAAACAACAGTCTGCCCGTCCGAACATTTCCTTTCTTTGCGCTCCCGAATAAGCTGGTCAGGCACTCCGCATCATCGTCAGGAGTGGTGGCAAATACTGTATTATACCGCTTTGCCAACAAGCTGCGCATCTTTCCCTTTAAACTGCTTCCAGGTATAATCGGATAGCCTGTTCTCATATCCTTGATAACAGGCGAATCTACCGCCCCGATCGCTGAAAAGGCGCTGGAACCTCCAATATGCATACCTGTCACAACCTCGATCGTCCCTGTAATTTCTATTTTTGCAAACATATGATCCCCCTTATTCGTCACGGCTAATATAAAATTTCCGAAATGCTACCAAAGCCTCCATATAGCGGCTAAAACAGATATAATTGGAACGGCTTCCTTTTATATCCCCCAAATATTCGATTATATTTCCCTCTTCAACCAGATTTTTTACCCCCTGTTCCCTGCCTGCTTCATAGAGAAAGCGCACTTTTAAATAGTTAATCCTCCCTATAACCTCCTGAGACAGTTTTTCACTGTTTGAATTCACAACGTCATTATAAATATCTGAGGTCATTGCCAGTAAATTTCTGATTTTAGAAGTAGTTACGACCTGAATCGGCCTTCCGTTTCGGTCTGTCTTTTTCATCAGCCTTTGTATCACATCTTCCGCCGCGCTCACATAATTTTCCTCATTCAATTTCACCGTTTCGTTCCTCCTCCCGATTTAGATAAACATATAAATACAGCGCTGTAATAACCTGCTTCCGGTCTTCTTTCTCCTTCATCCACTCATACATCTTTTTGGAAAAATGCCTGTAGCGATTCCACTGCTCTTTGCCGCTGTCCGGATCCGGCTCCATGCGGGATAAAAGATACACATAACGGGCGGTCTGTATCTTATCATCGCCGTTTCTTAAAAGCTCAAGCAGATGGTACAAAAAGGACATTCCCCGTTCCTCTGTCGCTTTAAAAAAGGTTGAAATCTCGGAAAATTTTTCCCCTAAAACCTGATTGAGGAACACATCCCAAGAATATCCGCTCTCTTCATTAAACAAGGTAATCCCATTCTTTCCCGGCAGACTCTTAGAGAAATCCTCTAAATCCGCGACTTCGCCAGCGATCATATTGATCGGATAACCTGGCTGATACAAGCCCACCCCACCTGAAATCGTCAGCGTGCCCTGGGTGAATCTCTGTAAAGCATTCCTCAAGTCAATAAACGCCGCGATCACGTCATTCCAAGATCCTACCAAAAATATGTCATCACCGCCGGAATATACGATCGTCGTATTTCTCTCTGTATCTCCGGAAAGCCACTGCGTCTCCCCATTTTTTAGCACATCGTTGATATAATATTTAAAAAACATCGAAAGCTGACGGGATAAAGTAGCAGTCCTTGACAACGTTGCGTATCGGTCATCTCCGTCTGGACGCTGAAAACCGTATACAAACGTTTTTCCCAGACTATCTACATCTGCCCTCAAAACGCCGATCCGTTTAATACCATCTGCTTTTTGAGCAAATTCTTCAAATGTATCTCCCGTTGTGTAATCTCCTACCCAAAGCTTTGTAGCTACATGCTTTCCCGTATACATATCATTTTTGGTATATGCACGCACATAGGTGCTTTCACCCATTCGATTTTTTAAACCTTCTTTTGTATCCGCAGCCAAATACCTCCCACCCGGAAGAGGAAGCGCTCCACTTTCTTTCTGCGTCATAACAACAAAAAATTGCTGATATAAAATATTGCCGGACATCTGTTCAATAGCCGCACACGTCTCGCATAGTCCATCTTTATTTAACTTTTCTAATTTCCGGCAAACACGACACTCCCGCTCTTCATCGTGATTTTTTTTGTTAAGTTTACAAATATCCTCCGCTGTATAGCGATGAGCCTTTTTCTCCGATATCATCTTTGACACTTTTATGTAAAGATTGGAATAGCTTCCTCGAGGCTCATTTTTTAGATCGTTAGCACTGCAGGCTTCGTATCCCGCTGCCAAGTACAATGCAATACCAAAATTCTCTAAAAACCACTGATTAATGGAGTGCTCATACCCTTCAATTATCTCTTTGACATTCTCCGTATTTGGCAGAAGCAGGTAGCTATGTCCGCCTCCGCAGTAAATTAAATTCGTCCTTGAAAGAGAAAGCTGCTCCAATAATTCATCTATGATATGCTCCATCAAAATTTCAAGATAGAAACTCCTGGCTCTAAGTGTTTTCAAAGCCCCTTTGCTTGAAATCGTGTAAATAAAATTTTGGATACCCGACATATCCATAGAATATAAGAGGAACATCTTCTCTGCATAAGTATCTTTCCCATGCAAAAGCAGCTTTTCTTTAAAATTACGGATTCCCTGATCCGTAAAATATTGCTCCATACACAGCGCAAATGCCGCTGTCATCTTTACATGGTCAAACAGTGATATATCCGCCAGCTCCCTTTTTGACGTTGACGACGGGATATAGGAAAGGTTTGCCTCCAGAACCGCCAGAAGACTATTTACATACTCGCTTGTGAAAAAGGCTCCTTTCAAATTATCCGTTATATTTCTGATAATTTCTTGGTAAAAGCCCTGATCCATGGAAATCGGTTTATCTGTAGGATAATTGATTCCATTTTTTACATTAACCACTTGTTTTGCAAAATGGCTGTGGCCATTATTCCCATTTAAGATGTTAAAAACGCTTGCAAGCGGTACAGTTTGGTCAAAACCGTCTTCCCCTTCCATTCCTTCTCTCCGGTCTGACGCTGCGGCAATATTATCTGCGTAATACACGAGATACGCCATATCATCATCTGGAATTTTTGCCTGTTTTAAGCGGGCACCGTGATGGTATTGAACGCAATTTAATATGTCTGGATCTGCAAGGCCGACCTCATTCTTTAAAAATTCATAACCGCTTTGGCTGTGGTTTCTGCCGTCTCCGCCTCTATATACCACCTTGCCGATATCATGCAGCATCCCCCCAATCGCCAGCTTAACTTGATTTTCCCTCACGCTCTCCTCCCCTTTCTTTTCCAATCCCAATCGCTCCCATCCCTAAAGCCGTTTTGATACCAACACCAGAATAAGTCCCAAAACGGAATAAAAGGTTAGCAAAATTCACCATCGTCTGACTTCCCCTTAGCCTGATTCGTACCCGCCCCATAAAAGCCGGAATGTTTACTCCTTCTAGTGAGAAAGAAACACTTCTCAAATGATAACTCACAATTTCTGAATGATTTGATAATTCTTCCAGTGTATCTTCGTCTATCATGCTTTCCCCGGAAGTACAAGAATCAAACTTATTCATCAGGCTTTGATAAATACATCTTATATCGGGGTAAAACAAATATCTTCCCCTTTGCTTAAAAGCCGTTGGAGTCAGGAACTTTACTTCGATCCATCTGGATTTCGTATCTTCATAAAAATCGTCCATCAATTCCTTTTGAGATAATTCTTCATATTTATGCTGGAGCAGCCCGACTTTAAGTTGCTTTTTTCTTAACTCAATACTCTCTGTTGCCAGAAGCGCACCGATGATAATATCTCTTGCCTCTTGATTTAAGCAATTTATGATCCAATAATAATCCCCCTCTCTTTTTTCCAGATATTGGCTATATGGATGGAGCTGGGATTGATGAAGTTGATTCGCATACTCCTGGGGCAGTTTCTCCATCAAAGCACCGTGAAACAGAGACGCCATTTGAAATGTTATATCCGAATCCGCATTCAATTTTAATTCTAATCTTGCCAGCATCTGCTTCCTCCATAATATACAGACATTTTTTCTATTATACTGCTATTTACAAAAATATACAATATAATCTCCTTTTTTTTACACTTTTTTACACTTGACAATACTTGTATATCCCCTCTGAATGTAGTAAACTCTAATTAAGTAAGGACACTTAATGCAAGAGAGCGCCCACTAAATAATGAGCGCTCTCTGTCAACATATTTCAGCACACAATCTCCCCCTGCTTCTCCAGAGAATAGATCGCCGCTTCCTTCACCTTCTTTCCCGTCACCTGCTCTAAGGCCTGCCGGTAGCAATCTACCTGGAACTGGTAACGCCCCAGAAGAAACTCTTTCCAATCCTCCTCATCGGGAATCCGGTCCGTTTTATAGTCAATGAGCACCAGCCCGTCCTCTTCCTCCAGATAGGCGTCGATGACGCCCTGGATCAGCACCAGCTCGTCGGAAGTTCCTTTTCCCAGACGACTTGCGGGAATTCCGATCATAAACTGCTGCTCCCGGTGAAGCCTTCCTTCCCTCTGGGCCTCTGCCACCCGCTGCCCCATGGGGCTTTTTGCCAGGCGGAAAATCGCCTCCGGCCAGATCAGGCGGCGCTCTTCTTCACTTAGCTGCCCCTCTGCGGCCAGGGAGTCCAATATCTCCTTAATCTCTCCCGTCGAGGAGGCCTTAGCCGCCTGCTCAAAGGAAAGCAGCTCCAGGGCATGGTGATAGGCTGTCCCCCGGACTGCGCCGCCTGCCCCCGTCAGAGGGCGTCCCTTTGGGAAATCCTCCTGATTTTCCGCTTCCTGAGAATAATTCCGGCGCTCCGCCCCGATCATCTCCTCTTCCTGTCCGATCTGTCCCTGTTTTTTTAATTCCGACACAGACAGCATGGCGTACAGGCCCGTATCTCCTTCATAAGGGTAAACGTATCCCAGCTCCTTCTTCAGCTGTTCTTCCATTCCTCCGCTGTAGGTTCTGCTCACATCCAGATTCAGCAGCTCTTCCTTAGCTCCCTGGCGCATGGCCTGGCGAAGAACCTCATGGCCTACCAGCCCCGCGATAGGGATTTCCCTGGCCTGGATTCCGGCGCAGGGAAGGCTCATAAGGAGCCAATCCAAAAAGGAAGTGGCCGAGGAAAGAATGGTATAAGGAACCTGGCCCTGGTTTAAAGGAATCTGGCTCCATTTTTCAAGCTTCAAGGCCAGGGAGCGGTCGGCGGCGGTAAGGATCAGCTTCTCCTTGGCTCTGGTCATGGCCACATACAAAACCCGCAGCTCCTCCCCCATGGCCTCCAGCTCCATCCGCCTGCGGATGGCCTGTTTTTTTAAGGAGGGCGTCTTTAAGCGGCGGTTTAAATCCAGCCAGTCCGCCGCCAGCCCCAGATCCGGGTCCATCAGAACCTGCCCGTAGACGTCCTGCTTATTGAAGCGTTTCCCCATACCGGCCAGGAAGACCACCGGAAATTCCAATCCCTTGCTCTTGTGAATGCTCATGATGCGCACCGTATCCGCCTGCTCGTCCACCGCGCTTGCCTCTCCAAAATCGGTGTCGTAGCGTTTCAGCTTCTCAATATAGCGGATAAAGTGGAACAGCCCCTTGTAGCTGGTGGTTTCATAGGCCGCAGCCTTCTCCACCAGCATGTCAAGATTAGCTTTCCTGGTATCTCCCCCTGACATGGCGCAGACATAATCATAATAGCCGCTGCGGTCAAAGGCCATCTCCATCAGCTGATGAACCGGCATACAGCTTGCTTCGCGGCGCAGTTCATCCAGAAGTTCCCTTAAACGGGCCAGCTTCTGATCCATCTGGCAGCTGGTTTCCGGGTCAATGGGAACCAGCTCCCGCCCTTTTCCCTCAAGCCACATCATCCAGGCCCCGTAAAGGCCCCGGTCCTGGCAGCTCTGGGCCTCCTTCTTGGCGGCGGCTGTCAGCCAGGCCATCTCTTCATCCGTCATGCCGATGATGGGCGATTTCATCACCGCCGCCAGCGGAATATCCTGAATCGGGTTGTCGATCACCGACAGCAGGCTCAACATAGTTTCCACCTCTACGGTGTTAAAATATCCCGTTTTTGTCTCGGCAAAGGCGGGGATTCCCTCATTCATCAGCACGTTTACAAAGATCTCCGACCAGCCGCTTAAACTTCTTAACAGGACCACCATATCCCCATAGCGGGCCCGCCGGTACTCTCCCTTCTGTTTATCCCAAACCAGAAGCCCCTTTTCTTCGTCCGTCAGCTCCCGGATCCGGGCGGCGATCATACGGGCCTCCAGCTCCTTGGCGGTGTAGTCCATGGCATCCTCATCCAGGGTCTTTAATGCCTCATTGCCCGTATCCGCCATCAAAAGCTCCGTCGGAGTACCTGCCCCCTCCTGAGGGGCAAATATTGCTCCCGGATGGAGGGCCGTCTCATCGGTATAACGGATTCCCCCCAGGGATTTTGTCATAATCTTGAAAAATACCTCATTAACGCTTGTCAGAACCGTATCCCGGCTGCGGAAATTCTGATGAAGCTCGATCTTCCGGTAGGGGGCGGCAGGGCCGTAGCTTTCGTATTTCTCCATAAACAGCTCCGGCCTGGCAAGGCGGAAGCGGTAAATGCTCTGCTTCACATCCCCCACCATAAAAACATTTGGCGCGCCGAAGCGCTCCCTGGAAATGCCTGCCACCAGCATCTCCTGGACGCTGTTGCTGTCCTGATACTCATCCACCAGAATCTCTTCGTATTGGCTGGAGAGCTCATCCGCCACAGCTGAAGGACGCCGGGGCTGATCCTCCCCATCCGAAACCTCCCACAAAATCTCCAGCGCCATGTGCTCCAGGTCGTTAAAGTCCAGCACATTCCGATCACGCTTTTTCTCCGCGTAAAGCCGGTCAAATTGCTCCACAAGGTCCAGAAGAGGCAGAAGGGAACATCCGCTCTCCCTTACCGTCCGGGCCATCTCTTCCGGGTTCTCGCCGCCGTAGAGATCCC
>CALWQV010000101.1 GCA_944383785.1 uncultured Enterocloster sp.
AGTGTCCCCGGCCGCAAGGATAAAGTCGCCGTTGGGAATGTAAACAGAGTCGGCCCGTTCCACGGCCGCCACCAGCACATTGCTCTTTAAGGTATTCTGGAGGGCGGATACGGCCATTTGGTTCAGCTTGAACTCCGGCCGGATCTTAAACTTCAGAAGCTCCACCCGCCCCTTGGCGAAGGTGTCGATCTTAATGGCAGAGGGGAAGCGCAGCAGGCGGGCAATCTCTGTGGCCGCCGCCAGCTCCGGGTTAATGGTCATGGAGATTCCCAGACGTTCCTTAATAAAGTTGATTTCCTGGCTGTAGACCGGGTTGCGGACCCGAGCGATGGTGCTGCATTTTCCTGCTTTTTTGGCGATCAGGCAGCACAGCAGGTTCAGCTCGTCCGAGCCGGTAACCGCGATGAGGATATCTGCCTCGTCTACTCCGGCCTCCATCTGGGCCTGAATGCTGGAACCATTGCCCACAATCCGCAGGGCGTCGATATTCTCCGGAATGGACTGCAGGCGCTTGGCGGAAGAGTCCATCAGGACAACGTCGTGGCGCTCCTGGCACAGCTGCTCCGCCAGTGTGGTGCCGACCTTTCCGCAGCCGATGATGATACATTTCATAATAGGCCTCCTTGCGTAAAAAAAGCGAAAATCCATAACGGATTTTCGCTGTAATAGTGGAGCATACGGGACTTGAACCCGTGGCCTCCACACTGCCAGTGTGGCGCGCTCCCAACTGCGCTAATGCCCCGACTCGAACATAATAGCACAGATGAAATAGAAATGCAAGCACTTTTTTAAAAAAGTAATAAAGCTATTACATTTCATGTACAATTAAATGAAGTTATGTTATGATGATACAAGCGCTTAATCGATTTTATGAAAGCAAATGGAGTGATACGAATGAAGAAAAGGATTGCCCTGGCCCTGGCCCTTCTCCTTCCGGTTCTGGGAGCCTGCGCCCGGTATGAGCCTGCCGGGGCCTTTGAGGAAGCGGTGACGGAGGCGGAAACCACCGGCCATCAGGCAGCGCCTGAAGGCTCTCTGCCTCAGACTGAAACGGCTGAGCTTGTAAATCCGGAGCCGATTTCGATTTCCACGATTTCGCGTCCCGAACCGGTGAAGGTGAAGGGGATCTATATTTCCGCCTATGTAGCCGGGACGGGAGAGCGGATGGATGAGATTCTGGATCAGATGGAGGGGACCCAGCTGAACGCGGTGGTGATCGATTTAAAGGATGACGAGGGGCGCATCACCTGCCAGATGGACAGTCCCACGGTAAATGAGATCGGCGCCTCCCGCGTGCTGATTCAGGATATGCCGGGCCTTTTGCGCAAGCTAAAGGAAAGAGGAATCTATCCCATTGCCAGGGTGGTGGCCTTCCGGGACCCGTATCTGGCGGAGCAGAAGCCGGAGTGGAGCCTGCATCTGGCCGATGGGAGCCTTTATCGGGACAGCAGCGGCCTGGCCTGGGTGAACCCTTACCGGAAAGAGGTATGGGATTATCTGGTAGAGGTGGGAAAGGCGGCGTATCAGATGGGATTTGCGGAGGTGCAGTTCGATTATATCCGCTTTTCCGTGGATGAAACGATTGAAAATGTGGTTTTCGATCCTGAGGACGTGAAGGGGCGCAGCAAGACGGATGCCATTGGGGAGTTTATGGACTACGCTTATGATGAGCTGACCCGGGAAGGACTTTATGTGTCGGCGGATGTATTTGGCACCATTATCCGCAGCGGCGAGGACGCCCAGGCGGTAGGGCAGGACTACGGGGAGATGGCGGCCAGCCTGGATTATATCTGCCCCATGATCTATCCCTCCCACTACGGGGCCGGAAGCTTTGGCATTGACCATCCGGATACCCAGCCCTATGATACCATCTATCAGGCCCTTCTGGGATCCAGGGAAGCCCTTGAGGGGGCAGGCATAGAGGAAGGCCGGGGAATCGTAAGGCCATGGCTTCAGGATTTTACGGCCTCCTATCTGGACCACTATATCGATTATGGAGACGAGCAGGTACAGGCCCAGATCCAGGCGGTCTACGACGCGGGCTATGAGGAGTGGCTGCTGTGGGATGCGGGGGTTTCCTACCATTTTGGGGGCACTGTGCCTCAGGATGGGGCGTGAGAATGAATGAAAGGGATGAGTACCGTGTTTGATCTGGAGGAAGAATTAAAAAAGCTGCCTGCCTCGCCGGGGGTCTATCTCATGCACAACGACCGGGATGAGATCATCTATATCGGAAAGGCGGTGAGCTTAAAGAACCGGGTACGCCAGTATTTCCAGAGCAGCCGCAATAAAACTGCCAAGATTGAGCAGATGGTATCCCATATCGCCTGGTTTGAATACATTCTGACGGATTCGGAGCTGGAGGCTCTGGTGCTGGAGTGCAACCTGATCAAGGAGCACCGCCCCAGATACAATACCATGCTCAAGGATGATAAGTCTTATCCTTATATTAAGGCCACGGTGGGCGAGGATTTTCCCAGGCTGATGTTTTCCAGAGATTCCAAAAAGGATGGAAAGAGCCGCTATTTCGGCCCCTATACCAGCGCGGGAGCCGTAAAGGATACCTTAGAGCTGATCCATAAGCTTTACCGCATCCGCACCTGCAGCCGGGTGCTTCCCAGGGATATTGGGAAGGAGCGCCCATGTCTGAATTATCACATTAAGCAGTGCAGTGCCCCCTGCCAGGGCTACATTTCAAAGGAGGAGTACCGGGCTTCGTTTGACCAGGCCCTGGACTTTTTGAGCGGAAAATACGGTCCGCTGCTAAAATCCCTGGAAGAGAAGATGGAGGAAGCCAGCCGGCAGATGGAGTTTGAGCGGGCCATCGAGTACCGAGATCTGCTCTCCAGCGTCCGGCAGGTGGCCCAGAAGCAGAAGATCACCAGCAGCGCCCAGGAGGACCGGGATATTGTCGCTCTGGCCAGGGATGAGGCGGATGCAGTGGTCCAGGTATTTTTCATTCGGGAAGGGAAGCTCATCGGGCGGGATCATTTTCATCTGAGGGCCGCTACGGCGGAGGATGACGGTGAGATTCTGGACAGCTTTGTGAAGCAGTTCTACGCGGGAACTCCGTTTATTCCAAGGGAGCTGTGGCTCCAGTGGCCTGTGCCGGACGAGACGGTGATCGGCCAGTGGCTGACGGCAAAAAAAGGCCAGAAGGTAAAGATCGTGGTGCCGAAAAAGGGACAGAAGGAGCGGCTGGTGGAGCTGGCGGCCCGAAACGCGGCCCTGGTTTTAAGCCAGGATAAGGAGCGGATTAAGCGGGAGGAGCAGCGGACCCGGGGAGCGGTGCGCCAGATCGCGGACCTGATTGGGATCCAGGGGGTAAGGCGGATCGAAGCCTACGATATCTCCAATACCAGCGGCGTGGAGTCGGTAGGTTCCATGGTGGTCTACGAGGACGGAAGGCCCAAGCGCAGCGATTACCGCAAATTTAAAATCCGCACGGTTCAGGGGCCGGACGACTATGCTTCTATGCGGGAGGTTTTGACCCGCCGATTTTCCCACGGCATGAGAGAGCTGGAGGAGACGGAGGAAGAGCTGGGAAGCTTTACCCGTTTTCCGGATCTGATCATGATGGACGGCGGCAGGGGGCAGGTGAACATTGCCCTTGGGGTCTTAAGAGAGCTGGGACTTGAGATTCCCGTGTGCGGCATGGTAAAGGACGACAGCCACCGGACCAGGGGCCTCTACTACGAGAACCGGGAGCTTCCCATCGACCGCCACAGCGAGGGCTTCCGGCTGGTCACCCGGATTCAGGACGAAGCTCACCGGTTCGCTATTGAGTACCACAGAAGCTTAAGGGGGAAGGAGCAGGTGCACTCGGTTCTGGACGACATACCGGGGATTGGCCCCGCAAGGCGTAAGGCGCTGATGCGCGCCTTCGGGGACATTGAGTCGGTGCGCTCGGCCGATGAAGAAAGCCTGGCGGCGGTTCCCGGCATGAACCGGGGGGCGGCCAGAGCCGTTTACCAGTTCTTCCACAGTAAAAAAGAATGACAATTCCGGTGAAATGTGATAGTATGGAACCGAAATAGAGAGAGAAAGGGGTACCGCCATGCACGGAGTTACCATTACGGAGCTGATTAAGAAGTTTAAGTTGAAGAATGCGACGCCTGACATTGACACGGATAAGATTGTCCTGACCCATCCGGACGTAAATCGCCCGGCGCTTCAGCTGACCGGTTTTTTTGACCATTTTGATCGGGAGCGGGTTCAGATCGTGGGATACGTGGAGCAGGCATATATCAATACCCTGACCCGGGAGGCCAAGCGGGCTGTGTACGAGAAGCTGACCTCCAGCCAGATCCCATGTCTGGTATTCAGCAGGGGCCAGAACCCGGATGAGGATCTTCTGGAATACTGCAGCTATTACAGCGTACCCTGCCTGGTATCCCAGAAGACCACCTCCAACCTGATGGCGGAGGTGATCCGCTGGCTGAACGTGAAGCTGGCCCCCTGCATCAGCATCCACGGCGTGCTGATCGATGTGTTTGGCGAGGGTGTTCTGATTATGGGCGAGAGCGGCATCGGAAAGAGCGAGGCGGCTTTGGAGCTGATTAAGAGAGGCCACCGGCTGGTGACAGACGATGTGGTGGAGATCCGCAAGGTCAGCGACGATACCCTGGTGGGAAGTGCGCCGGACATTACCAAGCATTTTATTGAGCTGAGGGGCATCGGCATCATCGATGTAAAGAGCCTGTTCGGCGTGGAGAGCATCAAGGATACCCAGAACATCGATATGGTGATTAAGCTGGAGGACTGGAGCAAGGATAAGGAGTATGACCGCCTGGGGCTGGAGGATCAGTACACGGAATTTTTGGGAAACCAGGTGGTATGCCATACCATTCCCATCCGTCCGGGCCGGAACCTGGCGATTATCGTAGAGTCCGCAGCGGTGAACTACCGTCAGAAGAAGATGGGCTATAACGCGGCCAAGGAGCTTTATAAGCGCGTCCAGGAAAATCTGGGAAGGAAAGATTGAGTTGGAGAGAGAGATGGAATATTTGCGGCAGCACTTTGGGCAGGCGCTGTCAGGGGAGAAATCCTTTTTGAAAATCAATGAGCCTATGGCGGATCATACGACCTTTGGCATCGGGGGGCCTGCCCGGTGGTACGCAGCGCCGTCAAGGGAGGAAGAGCTGAGAGAGCTGCTTCTCATCTGCGGGCAGGAGGGAATTCCGGCCTACATCCTGGGAAACGGAAGCGACCTTTTGGTTAGCGATGAGGGCTGCGACGGCCTGGTGATCTCCATGAAGGAGAACTGGGGATATGGCAGAATCCAGGGCTGCAGGCTGACGGCGGGAGCGGGTCTCCTTCTTTCTAAGGCCGCCTCCATGGCTCAGAAGGCGGGGCTTGCCGGCCTGGAATTTGCCTCCGGCATACCCGGAACCGTGGGTGGAGCCGCTGTGATGAACGCGGGGGCCTACGGCTCAGAGATGAAGGACGTGATAATGTCCTTGAAGGTGATGGACCGGCAGGGACAGGTTCGCACCCTGAATCGGGCGGAGATTGGCTTTGGATATAGGACCAGCTGTGTGGAGCCTATGGGTTATATCGTGCTGGAAGCGGAATTTGAGCTGAAGGAAGGAGATCCGGAGGAGATCCGCGCCAGGATGGATCTGCTGGCAGCCCGCCGCAGGGAGAAGCAGCCTCTGGAATTTCCAAGCGCGGGAAGCACCTTTAAGAGGCCGGAAGGATATTTTGCCGGAAAGCTGATCGATGAGGCGGGCTTTCGGGGCTATCGGATCGGAGATGCCCAGGTTTCGGAGAAGCACTGCGGTTTTGTAATTAACCGGGGAAATGCCACTGCCGCCCAGGTGATGGAGCTGTGCCGCCAGATCCGGCAGAGGGTTCTGGAAAAGGACGGAGTTGAGCTGGAGATGGAAGTACGGCGCTGGGGACGTTTTTAAGCGGAAGAAGAAGGAGACAGCATTGATGCAGGAGCTGGTGATTGTAACTGGAATGTCCGGAGCTGGAAAAACCATTGCTCTTAAAATACTGGAGGATTTAGGATTTTACTGTGTGGATAACCTCCCTATCCCCCTGGTGGAGAAATTCGCTCAGCTGGCCGCAGACGGCGATACCATCCGTAGGGCGGCCCTGGGACTGGATATCCGCAGCGGGAAGGAATTGAATCAGTTGGATCAGGTGTTAAAGGACTGGAAGGCCCAGGGGATCCGATACCGGATTCTGTTTCTGGACGCCAGCGACAGCACGCTGATCAAACGCTATAAGGAGACGCGCCGCGCCCATCCCCTGGCGGGGCGAGGAAGAGTGGATCAGGGGATTGAGAAGGAGAGGGGCAGTCTGGCCTTTCTGAAATCAGAGGCGGATTATATCATTGATACCAGTACTCTTTTGACCAGAGAGCTGCGTCAGGAGCTGGAAAAGATTTTTGTGGAGAACCAGCAGTTCCAGAATATGTTTGTCACCATTCTCTCCTTCGGCTTTAAATATGGGATTCCCCAGGATGCGGACCTGGTATTTGACGTGCGTTTTCTGCCGAATCCTTATTACGAGGACGATCTGCGCTTTCTCACCGGGGAGGATGAGGGAGTGAGAGACTATGTGATGAGGGGAAAAACCGGAGGGGAGTTTTTAAAGCTGCTCTGCGGGATGATGGATTTTTTGATCCCCCATTACATTGAGGAGGGGAAGAACCAGCTGGTGGTTGCCATCGGCTGTACCGGAGGAAAGCATCGCTCCGTAACCATTGCCCGGGCCCTTTACGATCATATGAAGGGGGAGAAGGGCTATGGACTCAAGATGGAGCACAGAGATATTGATAAAGACAACCGTATGAGACAGAGGTGAGGAAAATGTCTTTTTCATCCGGTGTGAAGGATGAACTGTCGCGGCAGATTCCGGCCGCCCGCCATTGCAGGATCGCGGAGACGGCGGCGATTTTAAGCCTTTGCGGCCGGATCAAGATATCGGGCCAGGATTTTTTTTCTGTGGAAATCCATACGGAAAATGTGGCAGTTGCAAGAAAGTACTTTACATTATTGCGAAAAACCTTTAATATAGTAACGGATGTTTCCGTGCGGCGCAATCCATATCTGAAACGGAACCGCACCTATATTGTGGCGGTGAAGGATCATGAAGAGGCGGTGAAGATTCTCCAGGCGACGAAGCTTTTAGGCGAGGATGGGGAGATCCGGGAGAACCTTTCGCTGGTGAAGAACCGGATCGTGCAGAATCCCTGCTGCAGGAGAGCCTTTATCCGAGGCGCTTTTCTGGCGGCTGGCTCCATCAGCGCCCCAGAGAAGTTTTACCACTTTGAGATTGCCTGCGCTTCCATGGCTAAGGCCCAGCAGTTAAAGGAGCTGATTGCCACCTTTGGCATCGAGGCCAAGATCGTGGAACGGAAGAAGTATTTTGTGGTTTATATTAAGGAAGGAAGTCAGATTGTGGATATTCTGAACGTGATGGAGGCTCCGGTGGCCTTGATGGAGCTTGAGAATATCCGTATTCTGAAGGAGATGCGCAACAGCGTCAACCGCCAGGTGAACTGCGAGACGGCTAACATTAACAAGACTGTGTCTGCGGCGGTTAAGCAGATCGAGGACATCCGCTATATTGAGGAGAAGGCAGGACTCAAAAGCCTCCCGGCTAATCTTCAGGAGATGGCCCGGGTCCGGCTGGAGAATCCGGACGGAACCTTAAAGGAACTGGGGGAGGCCCTTGATCCGCCGGTGGGGAAGTCAGGCGTGAACCACCGCCTGCGTAAGTTGAGCCTTTTGGCAGAGGAACTGCGGTCAGGCTCCGGAAGCCATTAAAGAATGAGGAGGATAATTATGGTAAAAGAGATGGTCATGATTGTAGGTCAGGAAGGTTTGGAAGCAAGGCCGGCAGCGATGCTGGTGCAGGTGGCGAGCCAGTATGAAAGTAAGATTTACCTGGAATGCGGTCCCAAACGGGTCAATGCCAAGAGTATTATGGGTATGATGACGCTGGCCCTTGGCTCCGGGGATAACGTGACGGTGGAGGCCGAAGGCAGCGATGAGGAAGCCGCGGCGAAAGCCATTGTGGATTATTTAAAGCATTAGAAAAAAGGGACTGTTTCGGAGCAGTCCCATTTTTGTTACGAGCACTTGGCGAGATCATGTCGAGCCTAGAGCGGAGTATTGTTAGAGAAGGGAGAAGGGTTATGGCGTTTACCCATCTGCATGTTCATACGGAGTACAGCCTCCTAGACGGCTCCAGCAAGATCCGGGAGATGGTGGGCCGGGCAAAGGAGCTGGGAATGGACAGCCTGGCGATTACCGACCACGGGGTGATGTACGGCGTGATCGATTTTTATAAGGCGGCGAAAGATGCGGGAATCAAGCCGATTTTGGGCAGTGAGGTTTATGTAGCGCCAGGGTCCCGTTTTGACCGGGAGACGGTGAACGGAGAAGACCGCTACTATCATCTGGTGCTGCTGGCGGAAAACGATACCGGGTATCACAACCTGATGAAGATCGTTTCCAAGGGCTTTGTAGACGGCTTCTATTATAAGCCCAGGGTGGACTATGAAATCCTGCGCCAGTACCATGAGGGGATCATCGCCTTAAGCGCCTGCCTGGCAGGGGAGGTGTCCCGGTATCTGGCCAGGGGCATGTATGAGGAGGCCAGACGGGCGGCAGAGAATTACGAAGACATATTCGGCAAGGGGAATTTCTTTTTAGAGCTTCAGGACCATGGAATGGACGAGCAGAAGCAGGTAAACCAGGGGCTTTTGCGCCTGTCGGCGGATACGGGGATCCCCCTGGTGGCCACCAACGATATTCACTATACCTTCGCCCAGGACGCCCAGGCCCATGATATTCTTTTGTGCATCCAGACCGGCAAGAAGGTGTCCGATGAGAACCGCATGCGCTATGAGGGAGGGCAGTATTACTGCAAGTCCGAGGAGGAGATGCGGGCCTTGTTTCCCTATGCGGGGGAGGCGCTGGACAATACGGCCCGGATCGCGGACCGCTGCAATGTGGAGATCGAGTTTGGCGTAACCAAGCTGCCCAAATTCCAGGTGCCGGAAGGGCACGACTCCTGGAGCTATCTGAATTATCTCTGCGCGGAAGGCTTTAAGAAGCGTTATCCTAAGGATGACGGAAGCCTGAGAAAGCGCCTGGACTATGAGCTGGATGTGATCCGCACCATGGGCTATGTGGACTATTTTCTGATCGTGTGGGATTTTATCAATTACGCCAGGTCAAAGGATATTATGGTGGGCCCCGGACGGGGCTCCGCAGCCGGGAGCGTCGTCTCCTACAGCCTGGGGATTACGGATATTGACCCGGTCCGCTACAATCTGCTTTTCGAGCGGTTTTTAAACCCGGAGCGGGTGTCCATGCCGGATATTGACGTGGACTTCTGCTACGAGCGCCGCCAGGAGGTCATCGATTATGTGGTGGAGAAATACGGCAAGGACCAGGTGGTTCAGATTGTAACCTTCGGTACGCTGGCGGCCAAGGGTGTGGTACGGGATGTGGGAAGAGTTCTGGATCTTCCCTACGCCCTCTGTGATTCCATCGCCAAGATGATTCCAAATGATCTGGGCATAACCCTGGACAAGGCTCTGACGGCCAACCCGGATCTGAAAAAGGCTTATGAGGAAAATCCGGAAATCCACAACCTGATCGACATGTCCAAGCGGCTGGAAGGACTGCCCAGGCATACCTCCATGCACGCCGCCGGGGTGGTGATCGGCAGCCGCTCCATCGATGAGTTTGTGCCCTTATCCAGGGCGGCCGACGGCACCATCACCACCCAGTTTACCATGACCATTATCGAAGAGCTGGGGCTTTTGAAGATGGATTTTCTGGGGCTGCGCACCCTGACTGTGATCCAGAATGCGGTGCGCATGGCCCGGAAAAATCATCAGCCGGATTTGGACCTGGATCGAATTGATTACAATGACCGGCAGGTTCTGGAATCCATCGGAACGGGAAAGACCGAGGGCGTGTTCCAGCTGGAAAGCGCCGGGATGAAAAGCTTCATGAAGGAGTTAAAGCCGGAGAACCTGGACGATATTATAGCGGGAATCTCCCTTTACCGGCCAGGGCCTATGGACTTTATTCCCAAGTATTTAAAGGGGAAAAATG
>CALWQV010000102.1 GCA_944383785.1 uncultured Enterocloster sp.
CATGGGTGCCGCAGCAGGCGCAGACATCCGCATCCGGAATGGAGATGATCCGTACCTCCCCCTCCAGGGCCTTCTTGCTTCGGTATTCCATCTGCTCCCTCTCCTTGGGAGAGGGAAATGTCTCCTGTACCGGCACATTGTCGTAAATGATCTGATTGGCTTTTTCCTCCAGCTCCTCCAGCTCCTCCCAGGTAAGAACGCCGTTAAAATCAATGGTCACCGCCTGCTCTCCCATGTGAAAGCCTACATTATCAAAGCCGTACTTTCCATGAATCAGGCCGGATAAAATATGCTCTCCCGTATGATGCTGCATGTGGTCGTAACGTCTCTGCCAGTCGATGATGCCCTGAACCTGGCTGCCGGGCTTAATGGGCTCGTCCAGCTGGTGGTAAACCTGGCCGCCCCTCTCCCACACATAGCGCACTGGTATCCCCTCCAGGGTGCCTGTATCCGAGGGCTGACCTCCGCCCTCCGGGTAAAACCCCGTGGAGTTTAAAGTCACCTCCCAGCCCCCTTTTTTGCAGGACTCGCAGCTTTCCACCACTGCCTTAAAGGTTTTGACATAGGGAAGCTGATAATAAAGACGTGTTCTGTCCATGTATTTCCTCTCTTTCCAGCGCCTGCGTCTGCAGGCTGCTGGGGCCATTATACTACATTTTCATATTTTTTTCAATTTCGGGAAACTCTGCCAAGCCGCCCCACATATGATACATTGTAATCAAACATTTTATATGGAGGAACTGATCATGAGTGATGTAGCGGCTACAAACTGCGGTTGCGACTGTGGATGCGGATGCGGGACAGGAGGAAACGGATGCAATCTGATCTGGCTGATCCTGATCCTTTGCTGCTGCGGCGGCGGAAACGGCGGATGCTTCGAACATAACAACTGCGGATGCGGGATCGACATTGTATGGCTGATCCTGATCCTCTGCTGCTGCGGCGGCAATCACGGCAGCGGTTTCTTCTGCTGCTAATTTCAAATCATCAGCGAAAAGGCAGGCGGTTCTTCCGTCTGCCCTTTTTGTATAGTCATGAACGCCCAGCCTCAGCCCTTCCCTTCTTTTGAGTTCCCCGAAGCCTGGTGTTTTCAGAGCCTGCCCCTGTTTGAAGCCGCTCCTGTCCCCGGCTTTTGGAACATTGAAAGGAACATTCTTCGTCTATCTCATACACGCTGTTGCCATCGATCACCAGTCTGCACCACATCATTTTGACTTCCTTTCTTCATCCTGATTCCATCCGGCGGCTCATTGCCGCCTATTACAATATATGCGCGCCTTTCAAAGGGGCTCACTTTGCCGCAAAACAGTCATGTTTTCAGGCCGCCCCTCATATACATTCATCAAAGGTTTTGAAAGGCCGGTATCCCAATGAACCAAACTGATTCTTATAAAGTAACGGACCTGGACTACCTGGTGGGGAACCACCGCCTGCAGATGCTGAAGGCCGCGCTGCCCTTTTTAAGCATTTCCCAGCAGCGCGCTTTGTCCATTGCCATCAAGCTCCAGGAGCTGCGCCGTACATACAGCCTGTTTTCCAGCCAGGAAACCGCAACCATGGGCATCTGCTCCCTGGATTCCCAGCCTAAAACAGGCTCTCCAAAAGAAATGCTCAACGCCATCCGCCCCTACGGAAATCCCAGAGAGCAGGAGGTCATCGATATCACCCAGAAGCTGATGGATGGCCAAAGCCCCATGGAGCAGCTGATGCGCCTGTTAAGCCCGGAGCAGCAGTCCCGCTTCGAAACCATCCAGCTTTTGATGCAGACCCTTCAGGGCATGGCCTGACTCGGGCCGCCCCCATTATAACCGGAAAGGAAGATGAAAATGAACGCAGAATGGAAGTCAGATCCCCGTCTTAGCTCCATGGACCCGGAAAAAATCCGCCTTCTGGAGGAATTTTCCTCCGAGATTGCCAATACGAAGAAAGCCAACCTACTAAACTCCCTTCTGAGCCTCAATCAGAAGGCGGCCAGCAAAGGGCTGCGCTTTAACGACGAAGAAACAAGCCTCATCGTTTCCGTCCTCACCTCTTCTATGGACCCAAGGGAAAAGAAAAAGGTGGAAACCTTGAGGCTATTGTCAAAAAAACTGGCAGGGAAGCGCTGAAGGGGCGCTTTCCCGCCAGTTTAATAGGGATATTCTGCCTGATTTAACGCAGGCTCTCCAAATCCGCCGCGATCACGATCCTGCTCTTCTCCGTCACCGTCCGAAGCAGTTCCTTCATCCGTTCTTCTGGCAAACGGATGCAGCCTGCGGAGCCGTTGTCCGGGCTGGCGGTGTAGCAGTGCAGGAAAATAGCGGAGCCCTTTCCGGGGATGCAGTCCGGATTATAATTTAAAGCCAGGGCGTAATTATAATAGGGTTCGCAGGCCGGAAGATTTTCCGCCGAATCCCAGTCCGCCGCCGTCTGGGACGTATTCACCAGCTGGTTGTAATAGGCGCTGGCCGGATCATCCACCCAGAAATCCCCTGCCTGAATCTTGTGATAGGGAAGAATGGAGCCCGGATCATCCTTCAGCCCAAAGGCCATGGTAAAGGAATAAGTACCGGAAGGAGTCTTTCCGTCCCCCTCCGCCTTCTCTGCTGTGACGCCGTTTCTTCCCAAAATACCGGCCTCTTTCCAGACCAGATTCCACTGCTCTTCCTGATCCTTTTGATAGTAGTATACATCGGCGTTGCAGCCGCCTGTACCCACTGCAACGATCATCTGATCCGCTTCTTCTGCCGCCTCAAGGTTTTCCGGCACAATCTGGCCCTCCTGAACCGGAGACATTTTCGGTTCTTCCTGCTCTTCCCCTACAGTTTCTACTCCCGCCTCCTGAGTCCCCGTCTGTTCTAAGGCCACGCCTGGTCCCGTCACCCGGTCAAGCTCCGCCTGGCTCTGGCCGAAGCAGCTAATGGACGACGTCCCAGCCGCCAGGACTGCGACAATGGCCGCTGCTATGTATATTTTCTTTTTCATATTACACCTCTGTATTGCTAAATTTTCGTTTCTGTCTCCATTATAAGGGAAAATTCAGGAAAAATATACGGAAATATTTCTTACGATTTCTTGTCCTCCGTCCTAGAATACTGCAAAAGAAAAGGCAGAAACCTCCGGATCTCTCCGAAAATCTCTGCCAGAATCCTTATCATTTTATCCCTTGCACACCAGATTAATAATCCGTCCGGGAACATAGATTTCTTTTACAATGGTTCCGCTTAAACGGTCCGCCACCGCTTCTTTTCCTGCGGCAATGGCCGCATCCTTGGCAATATCCGCCGGAAGGCTGATTACGGCTCTGGTCTTGCCATTGACCTGAACGGCGATCTCCACCTCGTCGTCCTTCATGGCTTCCTCGTCAAACTCCGGCCAGGAGGCGTGGAAGACGCTGTCCGTTCCACCTAACTGCTGCCACAGTTCCTCGCCCATATGGGGAGCAAAGGGAGCCAAAAGAATCACAAAGGTCCTTAAGGTTTCCTTGTCGATGCCGCCCTCCTTCTTGGCCAGGTCAATCAGCTTGTTGTTATACTCCATGAATCCGGAGATCACGGTGTTCAGGCTGAACTGGTTGAAGCGCTGCTCGATGTCGTAAACCAGCTTGTGACGGATCTTTTCCATCTCCTTGGTGGGGGCGATGTCCTTATCCTTGCTGTCCATCACCAGGTTCCAGAAACGGTTTAAGAATCTGGAAACACCCTCGATGCCCCGGTCGTCCCACTCAGCGTCAAGCTCCGGCGGTCCCACGAAAAGCTCGTAGAGCCGCAGGGAATCGCAGCCGTAATCCCGTACCAGATCGTCGGGGGATACCACATTTCCCTTGGATTTGCTCATCTTGATGCCGTTCTTGCCGGTGATCATGCCCTGGTTAAAGAGCTTGATGAAGGGCTCGTCAAAGTCGATGACGCCGATGTCGCAGAGGAACTTGGTATAAAATCTGGAATACAGCAGGTGAAGCACCGCGTGCTCTACGCCGCCGATATACATATCAACGGGCAGGTATTTGTCCGCTTTCTCCCTGGAAACCAGCTCCTTATCATTGTGATTGTCCACATAGCGCAGGAAATACCAGGAGGAACCGGCCCACTGGGGCATGGTATTTGTCTCCCGCTTAGCCGGCGCGCCGCAGACGGGGCAGGTGCAGTTAACCCACTCATCGATGGCGGCCAAGGGGGATTCCCCTGTCCCGGTAGGCTGGTAGCTCTCTACATCCGGCAGCCGCAAAGGCAGCTCTTCCTCCGGCACAGGCACGCAGCCGCACTTGGGACAGTGGATAATCGGGATGGGCTCGCCCCAGTAGCGCTGACGGGAGAATACCCAGTCTCTCAGCTTGTAGTTGACGCGCTTGTGTCCAAAGCCCTTTTCCTCGATCATATGAGGCGCTTCCTTCTTTAACACCGCGGACTCCATGCCGTTCCACTCCCCGGAATTGATCATGGTTCCGCTGGCCTCGGTATAGGCCTCCGTCATATTTTCGATCTCCTTGCCGTCCTTGGCGATTACCTGGACAATGGGCAGGCCGAACTTCTTGGCAAACTCAAAGTCCCGGTCGTCATGGGCGGGCACGCACATGATGGCGCCGGTGCCGTAGTCCGCCAGCACGTAATCGGACAGCCAGATGGGCGTCTTAGCCCCGTTTAAGGGATTGATGGCATAGCTTCCGGTGAATACGCCGGTCTTTTCCTTGGCCTGCATCCGGTCTACGTTGGAGCGCATGGAGGAATCGAAGATGTATTTCTCCACCGCTTCCCTCGTCTCGTCGGTAGCCAGGCTCTTAGCCAGGGGATGCTCCGGAGCCAGCACCATAAAGGTAGCGCCGTGAAGGGTATCCGGTCTGGTGGTGTAGACGGTGATCTTCTCATTCCGCCCGTCGATGGGGAAATCCACCTCCGCGCCGTAGGACTTGCCGATCCAGTCGGTCTGCATCTTCTTAACCTTCTCCGGCCAGTCCAGCTTATCCAGATCATTCAACAGGCGGTCGGCGTAGGCGGTGATCTTCAACATCCACTGGCGCAGGTTCTTCTTGGTGACCGGGGTGCCGCAGCGCTCGCAGCAGCCGTTGACAACCTCCTCATTGGCCAGTCCCGTCTTACAGGAGGGACACCAGTTGATGGGGAACTCCTTCTCATAGGCCAGGCCCTTTTTAAACATCTGCACAAAGATCCACTGGGTCCACTTGTAAAATCCCGGATCAGTGGTATTTACCTCCATATCCCAGTCGTAGATGGCCGCGATCTGCTTGATCTGACGCTTAATATTCTTAATATTCTCCGCCGTAGACTTTGCCGGGTGTACGCCCATCTTGATAGCGTAATTCTCTGCCGGAAGGCCGAAAGCGTCCCAGCCCATGGGATGGATCACATACTTTCCCTTTAACAACTGGTAGCGGCTCCATACGTCCGAAATCACATAGCCTCTCCAGTGTCCTACGTGAAGGCCGCTGCCTGAGGGGTATGGGAACATATCCAGGCAGTAATACTTCTCCTTCTTGCCGTCGTTGACGTTGATAGGATGCTTTTCCCAATTTTCGCGCCATTTCTTCTCAATGGCGCTGTGGTTGTACTGTGTTGCCATTTTCTTCATTCCTCCAAATTTATGCGGTAAAGCGCAGGGGGCTAAGTGCTCGTAACTGCTCGTAACAATACAAAGCTGCTAGGCTCGAAAAGACCTCGCCAAGCACTTTGCATGTATCGCACGTAAGCGCCTAAAAGACAGGCGCTAAGTGCTCGTAACAAAAGCTCCTGCGTCTCCTGGATTTACAAGAGACGCAGGAGCTAAATCCCGCGCGGTACCACTCTCTTTCACGCTCTCCGGTTAAACTCCCGGGCGTGCGCTCAACTCCCTTCTAACGGTGGGTCTCCGTCCTGGCCTACTGTGAGCTCCCCTCAGTTCGGCAGGCTGCTCTGGGATCAGTTGGGCCAACTCACTCCGCCGGCTCTCACCGCCCGCCGGCTCTCTGAAGGATAGACCTTGGCTTACTACTTCCCTTCATTGCATTTTTGCTGAGTAATAATGTAGCATATTCGCCGGAAAGTGTCAATGCAATTTCATGATTGATATTTTTTTAACAATTATATTGCCTTTTATAAAATGTATGGTATAATCCAGGTAAAATTTTTGGCGTAAAACGCCAGACAGCGGGAGGAACAACATGGAAAATATGGAACAAAAGAATCTGACCCTACTGACCGACCTGTACGAGCTGACCATGATGCAGGGCTATTTTAAGGAGAAAAACGCCAACGAGACGGTTGTTTTTGATATGTTTTACCGCAACAACCCCCACGGGAACGGCTTTGCCATCTGCGCCGGGCTGGAACAGGTGATCGAGTATATTGAGAATCTACGCTTCTCTGAGGACGACATCGCCTATCTGGGCAGCCTAAATCTCTTTGATAAGGATTTTCTGGACTATCTGAGAGACTTCAAATTTACCGGTGATATCTACGCCATCCCTGAGGGAACCGTAGTATTTCCCAGGGAGCCTCTGGTAAAGGTGATCGCCCCCATCATGCAGGCCCAGCTGATCGAGACAGCTCTTCTGACTTTAATCAACCACCAGAGCCTCATCGCCACCAAAGCGGCCCGGGTCATCCACGCGGCAAAAGGCGACGGCGTGATGGAGTTTGGCCTGCGCCGGGCCCAGGGACCGGACGCCGGTATTTACGGAGCCAGGGCCGCCATGATCGCCGGCTGCATCGGCACCTCCAATGTGCTGGCCGGAAAGATGTTTGACGTGCCGGTAAAAGGAACCCACGCCCACAGCTGGATCATGAGCTTTCCCGACGAGCTGACCGCCTTCAGGACCTATGCCAAGATTTATCCCTCCGCCTGCATTCTTCTGGTGGATACCTATGATACCTTAAATTCCGGCGTTCCGAATGCCATCCGGGTCTTTAAGGAAATGCGGGAAGCGGGGATTCCCCTGGCCTTCTACGGAATCCGCTTAGACAGCGGCGACCTGGCCTATCTGTCCAAGAAGGCCAAGAAGATGCTGGACGAGGCCGGTTTCCCCGACGCCGTCATCTCCGCCTCCAACGACCTGGATGAGGATCTGATCAGTAGCTTAAAGGCCCAGGGAGCCGCCATCAACTCCTGGGGCGTAGGCACCAATCTGATCACCTCCAAAGACTGCCCTTCCTTCGGCGGCGTCTACAAGCTGGCGGCTGTAAAGGAGAAAAACGGCAAGGGATTTATCCCCAAAATCAAGCTCTCTGAAAACGCGGAGAAGATCACCAACCCCGGCAATAAAACCATCCAGCGAATTTACAACAAGGACACTGGAAAGATCATCGCGGATCTGATCTGCTTAGCGGATGAAAAGTTTGATCCCAACAACTCCCTGCTGCTTTTCGACCCCATTGAGACATGGAAGAAAACCCTCCTGGCCCCCGGTTCCTATACCCTGCGTGAGCTTTTAGTCCCGGTGTTTCAGGACGGCAGATGCGTCTATCGCTCCCCCAAGGTGATGGAGATCCAGGCTTACTGCAAGAAGGAGTTGGATACCCTCTGGGATGAGTCCCGCCGCCTGGTCAATCCCCACACCGTCCATGTGGATCTGTCCAATGAGCTATGGCATATGAAGAAGCAGCTGCTGGATTCCTATCACCACGAAACCCATTAATCATATGCACGAACGTCAAAAAGCGAGGCAATTTTCACGCCTCGCTTTTTTATAATCTGCTTTTTAAGCAGCCCTTTTACTTTACAACCTTCAGGGACTTGGAGGTGCCGGAAGCGCTCTTTCTGCTCCTGGTCTTCTTAGCCGGAGCCGCCGCCGCAGTCTCCTCCGCCGCAGCCTTTGCCTCAGGAGCCTCCTCCTTGCGGTCCTCTCTAACCGCTACCACATCCTTTGCCTTATAGATGGAGTTTGCGGCCACGCAGCCCCTCACATTGGACAGGGGGTACACGATGGAATTCTTTCCGATCACGGTTCCGGGGTTTAACACGCTGTTGCAGCCCACCTCAGCTCCGTCTCCCAGCATAGCGCCGAACTTCTTCAGTCCAGTCTCCTGATCTCCCCCCTCGGCATGTACGCTCACCAAGGTCTTGGTGGATTTCACGTTGGAGGTGATGGCTCCCGCTCCCATGTGAGCCTGATAGCCCAGGATGGAATCCCCAACATAGTTAAAATGGGGAACCTGAACACCGTCAAAGA
The DNA here is from genome assembly GCA_944383785.1 of uncultured Enterocloster sp. GTDB lineage: Bacteria > Bacillota > Clostridia > Lachnospirales > Lachnospiraceae > Enterocloster. The sequence continues at coordinate 8,141 of CALWQV010000102.1, forward strand.
GCACCGCGTTCTTGATCTCGCAGGAATTGCCCACTACGGCTCCCTCTCCTACGATCACTCTGCCCCGGATAAAGGCGCTCTGGCGCACATCCGCGTGGGCGCAGATAATGGCCGGTCCTCCCATGGCAATGGTGGGAGCCAGACGGGCGGTGCGGTGGATCCAGATGTTCTTTCCTACCTTGCGGTACTCGTTCTGAGGCAGGGTGGGGCCCAGCTCCTCAATAAAACTGCCAATATCCTCTAAAACCTCCCAGGGGTAGGTCTTTCCCTCAAACAGCTTGGCTGCGATGGTGTGGCTGGTATCGAACAGCTCTGTAATCTTCATTTCCTCTAACTTCATAAATCCAGTCTCCTTTAATACATGTTTTTATTACTATAAACCGGTTGGGCAGGGCCGTCAAGCCTCCCTCCGGCTGTTTTTCTTTTTTGCGTACTTTCTTTCTGGTAAAATGCGGCGGCAGCGTCAAAGAACTGGCGCATCTGGTTCTGATTGTCCATGCGGATCACGCCCAGGGTCCTGCCCGCCACAAACCGCTCCAGCTTCTCCATGTACTCCTCCGTGGTGATGCTGCCCTCTGCCACATAGGTCAGGCCCTTCTCCCAGCTGGCGGTCAGCTCAGGATTTAACAGCTGCCGGATGGAGTGATCCACCACGTCGTAGACCATCTCCCCCATCAGGGTAGGGTTAATGACCTGGGTTTTCTGATTCAGGCTCATATATTGGATGTTGAACAGCTTCTTTAAAATCTCCGCCCTGGTGGCGCTGGTGCCGATGCCGCTGCCCTTAATCTGAGCCCGCAGCTCCTCATCCTCGATCAGCTGTCCCGCGTTCTCCATAGCCAGAATCATGGAACCGGAGGTGTAGCGCTTGGGCGGAGAGGTTTCTCCCTCTTTTACCGCCAAATCCGCTATGGTAAGTATATCACCTTTTTTCAATTTCGCAAGCATTTGCAGAAGAAGAGCCGGATCCTGAGCATTTTTCTGCTTTCCGGCTTTCGCGTCCTCCTCCTTTTCCTCCGCTCCCTGCCCTTCTTCCTCCACAGGCGGCTTTTTCGAAAGGTTCGCGTCCGCCACCGTCAAATATCCCGGTTCTTCCAACACTTTGAAGCTGGCGAAGAAATGCTCCTTTCTGCGCTCCATCTCCAGGCTGAATTTCTGGTAGACTGCCGCTGGGTAGAAGATGCTTAAAAACCTACGGCAGATCAGCTGATAGACCTTCTCCGAAAGAGGCGGCAGGCCCTTTAGAGCTCCTAATCCCTGTCCGGTGGGGATGATGGCGTAGTGGTCCGTAATCTGCTTATCGTTGACATAGCGGGTCTTACCGATGGTCTTATAAGCGCCGCCGGCCAGCACCTGGGCAGCGAAAGCCGCCATAGGGCCGTAATTTTGCAGGCCGCCGATATTCTTCCCGGTCTCCTTTGCCACAGCTGTGGAAAGAACTCTGGCGTCGGTTCTGGGGTAGGTAACCAGCTCGCGCTCGTAGAGCTCCTGAACCACCTTCAGCGTCTCATCGGGGCTGATCTTAAACAGCTTGGAGCAGTCGTTCTGCAGCTCCGCTAAGTTGTAGAGAAGGGGCGGATTCTTCGTCTCCTTCTTTTTCTCCTTGTTTATGAGAACTGCCGTTAGCGGCGGCTCCTCCTTCAAATAGGCGATCAGCTCCCGGGCCGTCTTCTCTTCCTTAAATCCGTTCTCTTTATAGAGAAAAGGTGTGCCGTAATACCGTGAGCCTTCCACCGCCTTCCACTCGGCCTCAAAGGTCATAGGCGAGCCTAGCCCTTGGGCCGCAGCCGTCTCAAAGGTTCCGATGACACGGTAAAAGGGCGTTTTAACGAACTCTCGGATCTCCCGCTCCCTGCGCACCACCATGCCCAGCACGCAGGTCATCACCCGGCCCACGGAAAGCACCGCCCGGTTTGTCTTAAGGTAAGCCGCCATGGGCG
>CALWQV010000103.1 GCA_944383785.1 uncultured Enterocloster sp.
GATATCCATGACCAGCTCAAGGATCTCTACGGCGTGGAGCTTTCTGCGGAGATGGTCAGCAAAATCACTGACCGAACTTTCATTTATTCAGTACCATCTTGGGGCCCTTCGGTTTTATTTTTTAAAAAATTTTTTTTAGACATTGATATTTCCCTTGGTTCTGTAGTATATTTAGAGTGTAAAAGTCTAACTATTGCTAATAGAACAGGAAGTGATCCTAGATGAAGATAGAGCGAATTAATGAAAATCAGATCCGCTGCACTCTGACCAGCTTTGATTTAAGCGTGCGGAATTTGAATCTGGTAGAACTGGCCTACGGAACAGAGAAAGCCCGCAAGCTGTTTCGGGAGATGATTCAGAAAGCGTCCAATGAGGTTGGATTCGAGGCTGAAGATATTCCCCTGATGGTGGAGGCGATTCCCTTATCCCCTGAGAGCATTATGCTGGTGATTACCAAGATTGAAGACCCGGAAGAGCTGGATACACGCTTCTCCAAGTTTACGCCGGCCAGCGAAGAAGGCGGTCAGTCTCTTCTGTCCCAGCTGGCAGGCCAGCTTTTAGAAGGCGTAAGCGCCCTGTCCGCGCAATTTGAGGATGGCGGGGAGCATTTTCCGGGCTTTGCCGCCCTGGGCGACGGGGAGTCTCCTGAGAAGGCCGATGAGGAAACGGTGCGGATCTTCCGCTTTGACAGTCTGGACCGTCTGTGCGAGGGCGCCGCTGCCGTCGGTCAGATCTATAACGGACTCAACAGCCTTTATAAAAAGCCGGACACCCGCCAGTACTACCTGGTACTTAAGGGTACGGCGGAGGAAAAGATGGAATTTTCCAGAGCATGCAACATTCTGGCGGAGTACGGCTCCAGGATTTCAAATGAAAAAGCAGGAGAAGCTTATTTTAGGGAACATTATGAACTGATGATCCGGGATAAGGCCCTGCAGGATTTACAGAAGATCGGTTGATCCCGTTAAAAAATACAGCCCCCGGACATGGTGTATAAAAACCGTGTCCGAGGGCTGTATTTTCTTATGATCTGGCGGCCAGGTACTCGTTGATCTGTCCTACCAGGGCGTCGCAGTCGATGCCGTGAACCATGCACGCCTCCTCCAGGCTCTCAGCCTGAGAAGCGGGGCAGCCCAGGCAGTGCATGCCGGCCCGCATCAGAATCGCGGGAATGTTCTCGTCTACATGAATCAGCTCGCCAATCAGCATATCCTTATCAATGGCCATGGTGTTACCTCCTCAATCTGGTTTGTTTCTTCAAACTTTGCATTTATTATCATAATACCTTTCTGCTTTTTTGACAAGCCCGAAGCGCATTTTTGTAAATAGAGGCTTCCGCCTGTACTTTTTTGTATACAATGTACATTGTTTGTCGAAACGTTGCATTTGCAACAGATTATTTTTCTCTCTTTTCGTATATTATAAACATCAAAGAACAACGGTGCTTTCACAGGCCATCAACCTTACTTTCTTGACAGGAGGCAGCGCAGATGAGAAATCAATGGAACTCTTTTAACGGCGGCGTATGGGAGCGGGAAATCAATGTCCGCGACTTTATCCAGAAAAATTATACTCCCTATGATGGAACCGATGAATTTCTGGAAGGCCCCACTGAAAATACCAAATCCCTCTGGAACCAGGTGCTGGAGCTTTCTGAGAAGGAGCGGGCAGCCGGCGGCGTTCTGGATATGGATACGAAAATCATTTCCACCATTACCTCCCACGGCCCCGGTTATCTGAACAAGGAAAAGGAAACCATCGTGGGCTTCCAGACGGACAAGCCCTTTAAGCGGTCCCTTCAGCCCTACGGCGGCATCCGCATGGCGGTGAAGGCCTGCCAGGACAACGGCTATGAGGTAGATCCTCAGATTGTGGAATTTTTTACCAAACACCGGAAGACTCACAACGCAGGGGTATTTGACGCCTACACCCCGGAAATGCGGGCCTGCCGTTCCAGCCACATTATCACCGGACTTCCGGACGCCTACGGGCGGGGCCGCATCATCGGCGATTACCGCCGGGTGGCGCTCTACGGCGTTGATCGGCTGATCGAGGATAAGAAGGAGCAAAAGTCCACCACCCGCACCATCATGTACTCCGATGTGATCCGGGAGCGGGAGGAGCTTTCCGAGCAGATTCGTGCCCTGGAGGAGTTGAAGGAGCTGGGTCAGATTTATGGCTTTGACATTTCCCAGCCGGCGGCGGACGTGAAGGAAGCCATCCAGTGGACCTACTTCGGTTATCTGGCGGCGGTGAAGGAGCAGAACGGCGCGGCCATGTCCCTGGGACGCACCTCCACCTTCCTGGATATCTACTCCCAGCGTGACCTAAGGGAAGGACGCTATACGGAATCCCAGATTCAGGAATTTGTAGATCACTTTATTATGAAGCTGAGGCTCATCAAGTTTGCCCGCACGCCGGAGTACAATGAGCTTTTCTCCGGCGATCCCACCTGGGTGACGGAGTCCATCGGAGGCGTTGGAATCGATGGCCGCCACATGGTAACCAAGATGTCCTACCGCTATCTTCACACCCTGGAAAATCTGGGGCCGGCTCCTGAGCCCAACCTGACGGTGCTCTGGTCCACCCGCCTCCCCATGAATTTTAAGCGTTTCTGCGCTAAAACCTCCATCGAGTCCTCTTCTATCCAGTATGAGAACGACGACCTGATGCGGGTGACCCACGGGGACGACTACGCCATTGCCTGCTGCGTTTCCAGCATGCGCATCGGCAAGGAGATGCAGTTCTTCGGCGCGCGGGCCAATCTGGCAAAATGCCTGCTGTACGCCATCAACGGCGGTGTGGACGAGATTTCCGGCAAGCAGGTGGGTCCCAAGTACCGCCCCATTACTTCCGAATATCTAGATTATGATGAGGTTATGGACCGCTATCGCGATATGATGAAATGGCTGGCCGGGGTTTATGTCAATGCTTTAAACATTATCCACTACAACCACGACCGCTACTGCTACGAGCGGCTGCAAATGGCCCTTCACGACAAGAAGGTGACCCGCTGGTTTGCCACCGGCATCGCCGGGCTTTCCGTGGTGGCTGACTCTCTGTCCGCCATCAAGTACGCCAAGGTGAAGGCCATCCGAAATGAACAGGGCATTGCCGTGGACTATGAGGTGGAGGGCGACTTCCCCAAGTACGGCAACAACGACGACCGGGTGGATCAGATCGCTTCCGACCTGGTTCACACCTTCATGAACTATATTAAAGGGAACCACACCTACCGGGGCGGCATCCCCACCACCTCCATCCTGACCATCACCTCCAATGTGGTCTATGGAAAAAATACCGGCTCCACCCCTGACGGCCGCAAGGCCGGAGAACCCTTCGCGCCGGGAGCCAATCCCATGCATCACCGGGATTCTCATGGAGCCGTGGCTTCCCTAGCCTCCGTGGCCAAGCTGCCCTTTAAGGACGCCCAGGACGGCATCTCCAACACCTTCTCCATCATTCCCGGAGCCCTGGGCAAGGACGATCAGGTCTTTGCCGGAGATCTGGAGGTGGAGCTGGACTGTACAGCAGGCTGCGCTGTGGGCGGCAACCTGACCTTAGGGCTTGACGCGGAGATTGACGGCGAGGACGCCTAAAACCAACCGACACATTTCAAAGAAAGAGAGGACATTGATTATGGTAAAAGCAAGCGAAGCGCAGATTGACAACCTGGTGGCTCTTCTGGACGGATACGCCCAGGAAGGAGGACACCACTTAAATGTAAATGTATTCAGCAAAGAAACCCTTCTGGACGCCCAGGCCCACCCTGAGAAATATCCTCAGCTGACGGTGCGGGTTTCCGGCTACGCAGTGAATTTCAACAAGCTGACAAAGGAGCAGCAGGACGAGGTAATCTCCAGAACCTTCCATTCTTCCATTTAAAAATTCAGGAGGCAGCGATTTATGGTTGGACGAGTACATTCCATCGAAAGCTTTGGTACTGTGGACGGTCCCGGCATCCGCATGGTGGTTTTCTTAAGCGGCTGCCCCATGCGCTGCCTCTACTGCCACAACCCGGACACATGGGACCCGAAAGGGGGTACCCCCATGACGGCGGAGCAGATTCTGGACCAGTACCGAAAGGCGGCCCACTTCTATAAGAGAGGGGGCATCACGGTAACCGGCGGGGAACCTCTGATGCAGATCGGCTTCGTGGCCGAGCTGTTTGAAGCGGCCCGCCGGGAGGGAATTCACACCTGCCTGGACACCTCCGGCATTACCTTCCGCCCTGATTCCCCAGGCCTGCTGGAGAAATTCGACCGGTTGGCGGCTGTCACCGATCTTGTGCTCTTAGACATCAAGCATATTGACCCGGTGGAACATAAGAAGCTCTGCTCCATGCCCCAGGAGCCGGTGCTGGCCTTCGCCTCTTACCTGGAGAAGAAAAGGATTCCGGTATGGATCCGCCATGTGGTAGTTCCAGGGATTACGGACAAGGAGAATTATCTCTACCAGCTAGGGCTCTATCTGGGAACCCTGACCAATATTAAAGCCCTGGACGTCCTCCCTTACCACGATATGGGGAAGGCTAAGTATGAAAAGCTGGGAATGGATTATCCCCTGGGCGATACACCGCCTCTTTCCAAGGAGGCGGCCCTTCAGGCCAGGAAGGTGATTTTGCAGGGGATGCGGGAGGGCAGGATAGGGCTTAAGAGAAATGAGCCGGGCAGCCAAGACTTCCGGTAAAGACGGCGCATTTTCACAGCTTATAAATGGAAGTGCAATTATTTCTGGACAATTCCGCATCTTTGTGCTAGACTGTAACCACAATTTCATAAACGACATGCAGCAAAGGGAGCTTGTAACGCAGGCTGAGAGGAAGTAATCCAACTTCGACCTTCATAACCTGATTTGGGTAATGCCAACGTAGGGACTGGATGCATTATGATAGCGGCCGTTAATTTTAAGGGGCGCTCACCACAGGCATTTAAAGTTCCTGGGGGGAGCGTCCTTTCTGTATGTCCGGAAAGGAGCGCTTATGAGAAATTATACCACCCAGATGGATGCCGCCAGAAAAGGCATCATCACCGAGGAAATGAAGCTGGCGGCAGAGAAGGAACAGATGGAGCCGGAAAGCCTTCGTGCGCTGATGGCTGAGGGAAAGGCCATCATCCCCTGCAACCGCCTCCACACCTGCATTAACCCCAGCGCCATCGGTTCTATGTTAAAGACCAAGATCAACGTCAATCTTGGCACCTCCCGCGACTGGAAGGATGTGGACATGGAGCTGGAGAAGGTTCGGGACGCGGTAAAAATGGGGGCTGAGTCGATTATGGACCTGAGTTCCTTCGGCGATACCCAGACCTTCCGCAGAAGCCTCACCAGGGAATGCCCCGCTATGATCGGCACCGTCCCCATCTATGACGCCGTGGTCTATTACCACAAGCCCTTAAAGGAGATCACCACAGAGGAATGGCTGCGCATCGTGGAGATGCACGCTCAGGACGGGGTGGATTTTCTTACCATCCATGTGGGAATCAACAAAAATACCGCCAAACGCTTTAAGGAGACAAAGCGCCTGACCAACATCGTCTCCCGGGGCGGTTCCATCATTTTTGCCTGGATGGAGATGACCGGGAAGGAAAATCCATTCTACGAGCATTTTGACCGCATTCTGGAAATCTGTCAGGAGTACGATGTAACCTTAAGCCTTGGAGACGCCTGCAGACCGGGATGCCTAGAGGATGCTTCCGACATTTCCCAGATGGAAGAATTGATTACCCTGGGAGAGCTGACCCGCAGGGCATGGGAAAAGAACGTCCAGGTGATGATTGAGGGGCCGGGCCACATGCCCATGGACCAGATCGCCGCCAATATGAAAATCCAGCAGACCATCTGCAAAGGCGCTCCCTTCTATGTGCTGGGGCCCCTGGTAACGGATATCGCCCCCGGCTACGACCACATCACGGCGGCCATCGGCGGGGCCATCGCCGCTGCGGCTGGCGCTTCCTTCCTCTGCTACGTGACCCCTGCCGAGCACCTGCGGCTGCCGGACGTACAGGATGTAAAGGAAGGCATCATAGCCGCCAAAATCGCCGCCCACGCCGCTGACATTGCCAAGGGCGTAAAGGGAGCCAGGGACTGGGACAAGGCCATGAGCACCGCCCGGAAGAAGCTGGACTGGGAGGAAATGTTCCGCCTGTCCATTGACCCGGAGAAGGCCAGGGCCTACCGTGCCTCTGCCAAGCCGGAGAAGGAGGACACATGTTCCATGTGCGGCAATTTCTGCGCCGTAAAAAATATGAACCGGATTTTGGACGGTGAAATCGTCAGTATCTACGATGAATGATTCTTAGGAGGTATATTACAATGAAAGTCAACACAAAAAGTCTTCTGACCGCCGCCATGCTGACGGCCCTGGCCGTGTCCCTGTCCACCTTTGCCATCCCCATCGGGGCTTCCAAATGCTTTCCCATCCAGCATCTGTGCAATGTAATTGCAGGCGTCTTCCTTGGCCCGGCTTACGGTGTGGCCATGGCCTTCTGCACCTCCCTCATCCGCAACCTGCTGGGGACCGGAAGTCCTCTGGCCTTCCCCGGAAGCATGGTGGGCGCATTTCTCTGCGGTTTCCTGTACCAGCGCACCGGACGTCTGGCCGCCGCTTATTTCGGTGAGGTCTTTGGCACCGGTATCCTGGGCGGACTGCTTTGCTATCCGGTGGCAACCTTGCTCATGGGCCAGGAAGCGGCTCTCTTCGCCTATGTCATTCCCTTCCTTTTAAGCACTGCCGGGGGAACCATCATGGCTTTCGTCCTGATCAGCGCCCTTTACCACTCCGGAGCCATGTCCTACTTAAAGCATGTGCTGGGAGGGACGGCCCGATGAATCTGCCGAAGGTTGATCTTCTGGATGAAATCCGCCGCCAAAATCCCATCGTCCACTGCATCACCAACTATGTCACCGCCCGGGATGTGGCAAATCTCCTGCTGGCCGCCGGGGCCTCCCCCATTATGGCGGACCACGAAGGGGAGGCAAAGGAGATCGCCGCCCTCAGCCAGGCCATGGTGATGAATCTGGGAACCTTTAAGGATTCCTCCCTGGCCGCCATGAAAAGAGCCGGAAAAACGGCGGCCCGGCTGGGCCATCCCATGGTGCTGGATCCGGTGGGCGTAGGCGCCTCCCCTTTGCGGATGGAAGCCGCCGTCCAGCTTTTGGAAGAAATTCCCTGCACCGCCATCCGGGGAAATATTTCCGAAATCATGGCCCTGTCGGAGCGGATTTTAGAAGGGAAACGTATTTTGAGCCAAGAAATCCCCTCCATGCCCCGAGAAAAGGGCGTGGACGCTGACCTTTCCCAGGGCCTTAAGGAACAGCCGATGCGTTTTAAGCAGGCGGGGCGCCTGGCCCGGGCCGCAGGATGCCTTGTGGTTATGACCGGTCCTAAGGATCTGATTACCGATGGCCGCGCCTTCCTGCTTGTAGAAAACGGCCATCCCATGATGAGCCGGATTACCGGAAGCGGCTGTATGCTGGACGGCATACTGGCAGCGGCTCTTGCGGCAGCCTCGCCAGCACTGCTCGCCGCCGCCTACGCTGTCAGCGCTGTTGGAATCTGCGGACAGATCGCCGCTGAGAAAACCCTTTTGGCCGGCGGCGGCACTGGTTCTTTCCATATACATTTCATGGATGCCATGAGCCTGCTGACAGACGAACAGGTACGGCAGATGGCTCGAATCAGGGAGCTTCCTCCAAAGGACATTCCACCGTCCACTAAAAAGCCGGAATTTGACCTGCGCCTTTACGCCGTCACCGACCGGGCCTGGACCGGAAAGAAAACTCTCTTGGAACAGCTAGAGGAAGCTCTGCAGTCTGGCGTCACCCTGGTGCAGCTGAGGGAAAAAGAACTGGACGACGATACTTTCCTGGAGGAAGCCAGAAAGGTAAAGGAGCTGACCGACCGATATCATGTACCATTGATCATCAACGATAATATAGGCGTCGCCCTTAACTGCGGCGCGGCAGGCGTCCATCTGGGCCAGGAGGATCTGGACCCAAGAGAAGCCAGGCGGCTTTTAGGGCCAGGCTCCATCATCGGCGTCACCGCCAAGACCGTAGCCCAGGCCAGACAGGCACAGATGGCCGGGGCGGACTACCTAGGCAGCGGAGCCATTTTCGGCTCCCAGACAAAAAAAGAAGCCATTCCCATGACCACAGAGCTGTTAAAAGAGATCGCTTCCTCTGTCTCCATCCCGGTAGTGGCCATCGGAGGCATCAATGGGGATAATATCAGCCGTCTGGAGGGAACCGGAATCGCCGGAGCTGCGGTTGTTTCCGGGATCTTCGCAGCCGAGGATATTCCTGAGGCGGCCTGCAAGCTTCGGCTAGCCATAGACCGGATCACCGGCCAGCCCAGCTCGCAAGATTCAAAAGGAGGTCTTCATCATGAAGCGTAAAACCGTTCTTACCATCGCCGGTTCCGACTCCAGCGGAGGGGCTGGAATCCAGGCGGATTTAAAGACCATGACCGCTCTGGGCGTCTACGGCATGAGCGTCATCACTGCTCTCACCGCCCAGAACACCACCGGCGTCTACGGCATCCTGGATGCAGACCCGGAATTTGTAGCCAAGCAGATGGACTGTGTCTTCACGGACATTTTCCCGGACGCCGTTAAAATCGGCATGGTATCCCAGCCCGGCATCATCCAAGCAATCGCCGAAAAGCTGAAAGAGTACCAGGCCCATCCCGTGGTGCTGGACCCGGTGATGGTTTCCACCAGCGGCTCTCGTCTTTTAAAGGAAGAAGCCATGGATACCCTCTGTACGCTCCTCCTGCCCCTTTCCGCCCTGGCTACCCCAAATATCCCCGAGGCGGAGATTTTAAGCGGTATTTCCATCCATAACAAGGAGCAGATGGAGGAAGCCGCCCGGATCATTTCCCAAAAGTACCAAGGGGCCGTGCTGGTAAAAGGCGGCCACCAGACCGAGGACGCCGATGATGTGCTCTGTCAGGATGGGAAGCTTCTGTGGTTTCACGGGCGGCGGATCCACAATCCCAATACCCACGGAACCGGCTGCACCTTATCCAGCGCCATCGCCTGCGGGCTGGCAAAAGGGCTGACCATGGAGGAGAGCATCCGCCAGGCCAAGGAGTATCTGTCCGGGGCACTGGCCGCCGGGCTTGACCTGGGGAAAGGAAGCGGGCCGTTGGATCATTGCTATCGAATTTAAAAGACTGCCTGGCACTCTACAAACAGCGGAATGCCAGGATAACTCCTTATGTGAAATTTGGCTCAGCTTCCATGAAGCAAGGGCCCCGTACTGCAAAATAGTATTTTTCGCAGCATAGGCGCTTCCATCGGAAATCTCTCTCAGATCTTCGATATACATTTTACTTAGCGAAGGGGTTTCTGACCTGCACTGCATGAGCGACGAATATCTGACGGAGGAACTGGACATGGAGTATAAGGGAAACGCCCCATGCTCCTAATTTTGAACAACCCCACCTGTATTTTCCTCTTGAATAATTGGGGGTTATGGTATAGAATAAAAGCACAGAAATCTTAAGCATGCTCCCACGGGAGACATGCTTACCATCATGAAAAAGGAGGATTTTATCATGGCATACGTTATCACCGATACCTGCGTTAGCTGCGGAAGCTGCGCCAGCGAATGTCCCGTAAGCGCAATCTCTGAGGGAGATGGCAAGTACGTAATCGACGCTGATACCTGCATCGAGTGCGGCACCTGCGCTGCTACCTGCCCCACCGGCGCGATTGAGCAGAACTAATTTTGTTACATAGAAAAAGGACTGTGGCGACACGGTCCTTTTTCTGATGCCTGTTTTTCTGAACCTTGATTTTTAAGCCGGTATCTGATTATGATAATTTCAAATCACGATTTAGTAAATTGCGATTTGAAATTGTCAGGAGGCAAAATTATGTTTATCGGCAGAAAAGCGGAGCTTAAATTTGCGGATTGCGGATCTTGCCGCAAGCCCCCGCTGTAAATCACCACCTCTACGGCAACGCAATCATCT
>CALWQV010000104.1 GCA_944383785.1 uncultured Enterocloster sp.
CACATGCCCTTTAACAATGTAATAAGTCCGTCACGATTCTTCATTCAATCCAATCTCCTTTAAAAATTCCCCGTCCCCGCGCTGTCATCTGCTTCCTCTGAAAAAACCTTCTCCGCGTAATACACGGAGGCCATGGCGTCCCGGCAGTAAGCATCGGCCCCGATGGTGTCCGCATACTCCTGGGTCAGCACTGCCCCGCCTACCATCACCTTTACTCCGGGCGCGCGCTCTCTCAGCTGGCGGATCGTCTCCTCCATGCTGGGAACAGTGGTGGTCATCAGGGCGCTGAGGCCCACCAAAGGCGCGCCCTCCTTAAGGGCTGACTCCACCACCCGCTCCGGCGGCACATCCCGCCCCAGGTCGATAACCTCATAGCTGTAATTTTCCAGCAGTACCTTCACGATATTCTTTCCAATATCATGGATATCGCCCTTCACGGTAGCCATAATAATCTTCCCCTTCTTCTGCTGGATCTGCCCCCCTGAGGCCATCCTCTCCTGGAGCGCCCCAAAGGCCCCCTTGGCCGCCTCCGCGCTCATCAAAAGCTGGGGCAGGAACAGTGTTCCCTTTTCAAAGCCCTTTCCCACACGGTCCAAAGCCGGGATCATTTCCCGGTTAATGATTTCAAGGGGATCCGTGCTTTCCAGCAGGGCGCGGGCTGCGGCGCAGGCCTCCTCCTTTAGTCCTCGCTCAATGGCGGCTGCCAGGGAACGGCCGGAAGCGGCTGGATGGACGGCGGCGGTCTGAGCGGCGGCTGCCTTAGGCTGGTTTCCATAGGCCCCGATCAGTTCACGGCACTGGGGATCCCGGTTCATCAGGGCGTTAAAGCTGTAGTAGGCCCCCATCATGGAGGCGGAATTGGGATTGATAATGGCTGCGGACAGCCCCGCTTCCATAGCCAGCAAAAAGAAAGCGCTGTTGACCATCTCCCGCTGGGGCAGCCCAAAGGAAATGTTTGAAACCCCCAGGACCGATTTACAGCCCAGCTCATCCCGGATGCGCCTTACCGTCTCCAGGGTTGTGATGGCCCCTTTCGGGTCGGAGCTGACTGTCATACAGAGGCCGTCAAATATCAGATCTTCCTTTCCGATGCCGTACTGTTCGGCCTTGGCGAGAATCTTTCTCGCCACCTGGATCCGTCCCTCAGGCGTCTCAGGAATCCCGTTCTCATCCAGGCACAGGGCCACCACCACGCCGCCGTACTTGGCCGCCAATGGAAACACCGCATCCATAACCTCTTTTTTACCATTCACCGAATTGATCATAGGCTTTCCGTTATAAACCCGCAGGGCCCGCTCCATGGCCTGTGTATTCGCGGTGTCAATCTGTAAGGGAAGGTCCACCACCGCCTGAAGCTCCTTTACCGCTTCCTCCATCATGGAGGGCTCGTCGATTTCCGGCAGGCCCACATTCACATCCAAAATCTGCGCCCCATGGTCCTGCTGGGTTACGCCCTCCCTTAATATATATTCCAGATCGTGGTCCCTGAGAGCCTGTTTGAATTTCGATTTTCCTGTAGGATTGATCCGCTCCCCAATCACGGCGGTCTTTTCCCCAAAGACAAACGCCTGGGCGTAGGAGGACACTACCGTTCTCCCCTTTGGCAGAACCGGCTTTAAGGGAATCTGCCCGCAGCGCTCCTTTAAAAGCCGGATATGCTCCGGCGTCGTGCCGCAGCAGCCTCCCAGAACTGATACGCCCATCTGCGCCATCTCTTCCATCTCAGCGGCAAAGGCCGCAGCGTCGATATCATAGAAGGTGCGGCCGTTTTCGCTCCTGGGAAGCCCTGCGTTGGGATTAACAATCACCGGAAGGGAGGTTACCTCCAAAAGCTGCCGGACAATCGCCTTCATCTGAGCCGGCCCAAGTCCGCAGTTGATTCCCAGGGCGTCCACCTTAAGGCCCTCCAGAAGGGCGGTTACCGACTCCACATCCCCGCCGGTAAGAAGCTTCCCCTTCTCCTCGAAAATGACGGTGGCAAAAACCGGCAGCTCGGGGGCCTCCTCCTTTGCGGCCAGAACCGCCGCCTTTAGCTCATAGCTGTCGCTCATGGTTTCAATCAAAACCAGATCCGCGCCGCCCTTCTTCCCGGCGGCCACCACCTGGCGGTACAGGCTCACCGCCCGCTCAAAGGGCAGGTCGCCTAAAGGCGCTAAAAGCTTTCCCGTAGGCCCCAGATCCAGGGCCACCCTTCCTTTTCCCGCCTCTTTCACCGCCGCCCTGGCATTTTCCATGGCGGCAGCTACGATCTCTTCCACGGTATAGGAAGCAGCCGGCCTTTCACTAATCCCAGCCCATGGCTCCCCCTTAAATTTTAATCCGTTGGCCCCGAAGGTGTTGGAGGTAATCAAATCTGCCCCCGCCTCTAGATAATCCAGATGAATCCTTTTGCAGACCTCCGGATGGGTGATATTCCAAATCTCCGGAAACTCCCCTGCCTTCAGGCCATTTTCCTGCAGCAGGCTTCCGGTTCCGCCGTCAAATATAAGGCGGCGGCTTCTGATCTCCTGTCGTAATTCCATCGATTTTCCTTTCCGTCCTTTTCTCTATGGCTTCAGCCATCCCGCCGGTAGGGGCAATCCTTTTTCCCGCAGGCCTCGCAGCCCTCCGGCGCGCAGACCCCTGGAATCTCGGACAATCCCATCACCGCCGTCACCGACTTAGAGGGCATCATTAAGAAACCCTCCGTCAGCTTAATCCCCAGGCGCTTCCCGGCCTCCAGTCCGTGAAGAATCTGGGGCTGGCAGGACAGCGGGAAATCTCCGTAGCCCGGACTGAACCTGGGCCGCAGGTAAAGTCCCTGTTTTCGGTACTGCTCCTTCAGCTGGCCGCAGACCTGGTTGCAGTATTCCTCCAGAATCGCCGCCGCCCCGGCCTGAAAAGCCAGCGCCCGGCTCATATCCAGAAGGGCCCCCCTGCGAATCAGATGATCCGGCCCGATTCCAAGGGTAGCGGCAAACAGCAAAATCCCCTTACAGCCCGCCAGGTTTTTGCTGAGATTCCGGCTGACGGTCTGAAAACATTCCGTCTCAATCTCTCCCTCACTCCCTAAGACCAGCGAAAACTCCCTGACCTCATGCCGGGGCTCGCAGGTTTTCCACAAAAGGCTTAGGGCTTCCTCCGCCAGCTTTAAAACCTCAGGGGGGCCTTCCCCCTTACAGCCCATGTAGCGCAGCACTTCCCGGCGGCTTACATCCTCAAGCTCCATCTTTACGTCCATCTATTTTAAGATCTCCCTCAGGTTATCCTGGATCTTGGCCGCCACATCCGGCTTGTTCATGGAGTAGACATGGATGCCGTTGACCCCGTTGGCGATCAGGTCGATGATCTGCTCCGTAGCGTAGGCGATACCCGCCTCCTTCATGGCCGCCGGGTTGTCCCCAAAGCGGTCCACAATGGATTTAAAGCGGGAGGGCAGGTAGGTGCCGGACATGCCCGTGATGCGGCTGATCTGCCGGGCGTTGGTCACCGGCATGATGCCCGCGATCACTGGAACCGTAATCCCCTTCTCCCGGATGCGGTAAAGATAGCTGTAAAGGATGCTGTTGTCAAAAAACATCTGGGTGGTTACAAAATCACAGCCCGCTTCCACCTTTTCCTTCAGATAATCCATATCCACTGATTTATTGGCGGACTCCACATGGCCCTCCGGATAGCAGGCGGCTCCAATGCAGAAATCTCCAAATTCCTTAATCTCCCGGATCAGCTGGGAGGCGTAGCGGTATTCCCTGGGAGTCACCCCATCCGCCGGAATATCCCCTCTCAGGGCCAGAACATTTTCGATCCGTTTCTCCCTCAGCTGTTCCAACACCTGATGAACCTTTTCCCTGGTGGAGGAAACGCAGGTCAGATGGGCAAGGGGCGTCACTCCCAAATCCTGGATCATGGAAGCGATCTCCACGGTATAACGGCTGGTTCCCCCTCCCGCCCCGTAGGTCACGCTCATAAAGGACGGCTTTAGCTTGGCGATCTCGCCGGCCGCCTTCTCCACGCTTTCATAGGCCGCCTCTGTCTTAGGCGGAAATACTTCAAAGGACAGGGTAGGCTTTCCCTGGGCCAGTATCTCTTTAATCTTCATCTTTCGTTCCTCCTTCAGTCAAATCGTTCACCACCAGAATCTCCCGCTCCATCCCCATTTTATCCTTCTTGTGGTAATTGGAATTGGAATAGCCAAAGTCCAGGGGGATCATTCGGTAACGTCCCTTGTTTCGTTCCACCCATTCCAGTAGGATCTCATTTCTGCCGTAGGAGCTTTCCGCCACATTGGAAAGGGCAAAGGGCAGGCCGCAGCCGTCCACCCGGTCTAAGTAAGCCAGAAGATCCCGCTCGTCCTCTTTCGTCCACCCCTTCTGCTCGTTGTAGGTGGCGCAGGTGATCAGGTAGGGCGGGTCGGCGTAGAAAAATGTGCCAGGCGGAAACCGCTCCGGATCAATTTTCCGGAAATCCCCGCAGGCGAAGGTATAATCCCCGCTTTTCACCCGCTCCAAAAAGTCTCTCAGCTTCTTTTGCATCCGCAGGTTAAAATCACGCTTTCCCACCGGAAGGTTAAACTCCCCTTTCCGGTTAAAACGGATCTGATTGTTAAAGGAATAAACGATCAGCACATAGAGCATCAGGAAATATTCCTCATCCCGCTCCTTTTTTTCGTTAAAGGCAGCCCGCAGCTTCCGGTAGGGCTCCCGATTATAAGAAGCCAGACCGTCTCCCGAATTTTCACAGCGGTAATAGGCGTAGCCAAACCTCCAGGACTTGGAGAGGCCGAAGCGGTCGATCAGGCCTTCCACCTGTCGGAAGACCTGATCCTCCTCCATCCCTTCCAAAACGCCGAAAAGGCCGGTCAGCCAGGGATTTGTATCGTTAAACAGTACCTTGTTCACAGGAACGTTGAGTCCCACGTTGCAACCGCCGCAGAACAGATCCACCATCTGCTCCATCTTTTGGGGAAACAGGGGGAGAAGCTGGGGCAGAAGCTTGAATTTTCCCCCTGTATAGTTGAGCGGCGATGGAATCAGCTCCTTTGGCCGCTGACGGCACTTGCAGAGAAACAGCCGCTCTTTATTTTCCTTGATATCCGACTTTCCGGTGGTAAAGGGCTTGTAGCTTTCGGAGTAAACCGTCACCTCCCCCTTCTTTCCCAGAATCCGCAGGATGTCTTCGTCGCTGATCTTTGCGTTAGAGCGCTCATTTCCCTTGCGGGCCATGTTGTTGTAGGACAAAAGAATGTATTTCGCCTGAATATGGTCCACCAGATCCTCAAAGGCCTGGACGGCCTTGGCAGTGCAGTAGTCGCTCTTTAGGGAAGTCCGGTCCATCTTTCTGGCCACCCCGTGTACCTCGGGCTTTTCCCAGCGGGCCACGTTTTCCAGCAAGTGGTAGGCGTCGCAGTACTGCCTGGAATTATAGGGCGGATCGATGTACACCAGATCCGCCTCTATATGGCGCACCAGCTGATTGGTGTCCTCGTTCAGGCAGAGGTTGTGGGGATTAAGCTTCTGCTCCGGAACCGGCAGAGCCAGCTTTAGCTGCCGCTCAAAGGCCGCCCCCTTGCGGTAGGCGTCGTAGTGGCCGCAGGTATTGGCGATCTTATCCATGGCGTAGAGAAGGGACGTAATCAAAAGCGCCCGTTCCCGGCGGTTAATCTCTCCCTTTTGGTAGAGGGTTTCGATATTCTCCCGGATATAGCCGATCCTGGCGCAGTCTTCCCTGGAAAAATAGGTGTTCGCGAAATTCCTTGTCATGTAGTTTTCTTCCTCTGCCGGAGCGGCATTGTAGGCCCGGATCAGCGCTAAAAGCTTCTCCTTCGAATAGGGCTGGCTGTCAAACCAGGCCACATGGCAGATGTAATTGCTGTACATAATATCGTTTGTGATCAGCTTCTTATCGGTAAAGGCGGAGGCCACCGCCCCGGTACCGGCAAAAATATCGGCTACGGTGTTGATTCCCCGGCACTGCTTTTCTACCGTGGAACGGATAAAATCCAGAAGCTTATATTTATTTCCCAGATACCGGCGGTTATTGATATGGATGGTCTGATAAGACTCCATTTCACCGCTCTCCCTTAACTGCGTCATACTGATCGGCCTTTCTTCTTATGGATATTGCGGATGGTTTTCTTCTTTTTCGGCAGGCTCTTCTCCCTGGGCAGGCGTTTTTCCCCGGGCAGGCTTTTCTCTCCGGCCCCGTTTCCTTTCCTGGGCCGAATCAGGCATTTCCGGTCGTATCCGATCAGATCCGTCCTCCCCGCCTTTTTCAGCGCCTCCTCCACCAGCTCGTAATTCTTTGGATTGCGGTACTGGATCAATGCCCTCTGCATAGCCTTCTCATGGGGATTGACCGGCACATACACCGGCTCCATAGTCCTGGGATCCAGCCCCGTATAGTACATGCAGGTGGAAATGGTGGAAGGCGTGGGATAAAAATCCTGTACCTGCTCCGGCATATAGCCCAAATCCCGCAGATACTCCGCCAGCTCGATTGCCTCCTTTAAGGTGGAGCCCGGATGTGAAGACATCAGGTAAGGCACCAGATACTGCTTAAGCCCTAAACGGGCGTTCATCTCATTATACTCCTTTACAAACTGGCGGTAAACGCTGTTTTGGGGCTTTCCCATCCTGGAAAGCACCTTGTCCGCCACATGCTCCGGGGCTACCTTCAGCTGGCCGCTGACATGGTATTGGCACAGCTCCTTTAAAAAGCGGCGGTTTTTGTCCGCCAGCAGATAATCGAAACGGATACCCGAGCGGATAAAGACCTTCTTCACCCCGGGAATGGAGCGCAGCTTTTGCAGCAGCAGAATGTAATCGCCGTGATCCGCGTTCAGGTTCTTGCAGGGCTCCGGGAACAGACACTGGCGCCCCGGACAGGCTCCCTTTGTCAGCTGCTTTTCACAGGCCGGGAAACGGAAATTAGCCGTAGGGCCTCCCACATCGTGGATATAGCCCTTAAAATCAGGCTCCTTTGTCAGCTCCCTCGCCTCTTTCATCAGGGATTCATGGCTTCTGGCCTGAATGATCCGCCCCTGATGGAAGGTCAGGGCACAGAAGCTGCATGCTCCGAAGCAGCCCCGGTTGCTGATCAGTGAAAATTTCACCTCCCGGATGGCGGGGATTCCCCCCTGTTCCTCATAGGAGGGGTGATAAGTCCGCATATAAGGCAGGTCGTAAACCTCATCCATCTCTTCTGTAGTCAGGGGTTTGGCCGCCGGATTCTGCACCACCCACAGATGATCCGCCCCGTAAGGCTCCGCCAGGCGCTTTCCGGTAAAGGGGTCTGTGTTGCAGTATTGGATATAGAAGCTCTTGGCGTACTCCCGCTTATCCCTCAAAAGTTCCCGGTAATCCGGGAGAAGCTGGTAGTCGTAAACCGATTCCAGGCTTTTGGTCCGATACACTGTGCCGTCAATAAAGGTTATGTCCTTTACATCCAGGCCGCTGTCCAGGGCGTCTGCGATCTCCACAATGGAGCGCTCCCCCATGCCGTAGGAAATCAGATCCGCCTGGGAATCCAGGAGAATGGAACGCTTCAGCCGGTCCGACCAGTAATCATAGTGGGCCAGCCGGCGCAGGCTGGCCTCGATCCCGCCCAGAATAATGGGCTTTTTCTTGTAAACCGAGCGGATCAGATTGGAGTAAACCACCACCGCGTAGTCTGGCCGCTTCCCCATCTCTCCCCCCGGCGTATAGGAGTCCTGGGCCCTGCGCTTCTTGGACACGGAATAATGATTAACCATGGAGTCCATATTTCCCCCGGACACCAGAAACCCCAGCCTGGGCTCCCCCAGCACCGTGATGCTGGACGGATCCCTCCAGTCCAGCTGGGGGATCATTCCTACCTTATAACCGTGGGCCTCCAGAATACGGCTGATAATCGCATGGCCAAAAGACGGGTGATCCACATAGGCATCCCCCGTCACATAAACAAAATCGCACTGCTTCCATCCCCGAAACTGCATGTCCGCCCGGCAGATGGGTAAAAAATCATGTATCATCCTC
The DNA here is from genome assembly GCA_944383785.1 of uncultured Enterocloster sp. Classification (GTDB taxonomy): domain Bacteria; phylum Bacillota; class Clostridia; order Lachnospirales; family Lachnospiraceae; genus Enterocloster. The sequence goes on from CALWQV010000104.1 coordinate 7,992, forward strand.
AATCATCCCGTTACTTATGATAAGGCTCCCCCGCTCGTATGCGGAAGCTCCTGTAAATCTGCTCTAAAAGAATCACCCGCATCAGCTGATGGGGAAAGGTCATAGGGGAAAAGCTTAAAGAAAAGTCCGCCCGCTTCATCACCTCCGGGGAAAGCCCCAGAGAACCGCCGATGATAAAGGCGATCTGGCTCTTTCCCTCCAGGGCCAGCCGTTCTATACGGCGGGCAAACTCCAGGGAATCCATCTGACGCCCCTCCACTGCCAGGGCGATCACATAGTCCCCCTCCTTCACATGGGCCAGGATCCGCTTTCCCTCTTTCTCCTTGATCTGGGACTCCAGGGCCTCCCCCGCCCCATCCGGCGTCTTCTCGTCCGCCACCTGGAGGATCTCCAGTTTACAGTAACGGCTTAAACGCTTGGCATACTCCCCCACGGCCTCCTCGAAATAGCGTTCCTTCAGCTTCCCAACTGCAATCAGCGTGATTTTCATGAGTCAAACTCCAGAATCATATCGTACCACACCGCCCCGCCGTGGACGGACCGGGACAAGCCCAAAAGGCGGTAGCCTTGCCTTTCATAAAAGCCGATCAGACGGTCCTTGCAGGTCAAAATCAGTCCTTTTCTGCCGTCCTGCCTCGCTTTTTCAATCAAGGCTCTCATCAGAGCGGCGGCGATGCCCTGCCCCCGATATTCCTCCAGCACATCCAGGCCAAAAACCGCCTGGTAGACTCCGTTCGGATTATGTAAGCTCACATCCTCAAACATCTCGTCAGCGATGGTCCTCTCGTCGGTGACGGCGCCGTTGATAAAGCCGATGATCCGTCCCTCCTGAGAACCTTCCTTTAAGCAGGCGGCCAAAAAACTTTCCGGGTAAGTGGAAAGCCGCTGCAAAAACTGCTCTCTGCCCGCCGCCTCCGCTGCCGGAAAGCAGGCCGCTTCAACGGCGGTTACCGCCTCCAAATCCTCTGTGGACGCCTGCCGGATCTCGTATTTCACATATTCTTCCATCATCAATTTCCTTTCATGCCTTCCTCTGCCGTCACGGGTTCTTCACCCGGAAATAATATCCCACGCCCCACTTGGTGTGGACGTACTTCGGATCGCTGGGGCTGGGCTCAATCTTCTCCCGCAGACGTCTCACATGAACGTCCACCGTGCGCACGTCCCCGTTCTCCAAGGCCCGGTTGCCCCACACGTAAGTCAAAAGAGCCTCCCGGCTGTACACCTTGTTTGGATTGCGCACCAGAAGCTCCAAAAGGTCAAATTCCTTAGCGGTCAGGTTGATCTCCTTCCCGGCGATATTCACCCGGCGGCTCTCCGTATCCAGCTGAAGGTCGCCAGCGGCAATCACGCTCTCCTTCTTCTCTTCCTTCCGGTACTTCCTGCTTTTGGAGCTGCGGCGCATAATCGCCTTGATCCTGGCCTTTACTTCCAGAATATTAAAGGGCTTGCTGATATAATCGTCCGCCCCGTACTCCAGGCCCAGAATCTTGTCCATATCCCCGCCCTTGGCCGTCAGCATAATAATCGGCATATCGGAAAACTCCCGGATCGCCTGGCATACCTCATAGCCGTCATACTTTGGCAGCATCACATCCA
>CALWQV010000105.1 GCA_944383785.1 uncultured Enterocloster sp.
GTGCTCATAGTATGCTCTGCATGACTCGCACTAGGCTCGTGTAAGACCTCGCCAAGTGCTCATAGTATGCTCTGCATAACTCGCACTAGGCTCGTGTAAGACCTCGCCAAGTGCTCATAGTATAGCATACTGCTTGAAAAAACACAATACAAGTACTCCCTGATACCACTTGACATCTTCTTAAAAAGCCAGCAGAATATAAGTAGGAAGATCGAACCCTGGCTGATGTTGATCGCCGCTGATGATATGGAGCGGATCCGGAAGGTGCTGGAGGCATATCCGGAGTTTGGGGAGATCTACTGCCAGGTATTTCAGTTTCGTCGCTCCGCAAAAATTGTACCACAAAAACATCCCCCCAGCCAAGGGAAATACTCCTTGACAGGAGGGATGTTTTTATGATAAGAGATGGATAAAATCAATATACGCCGCCTTCGCTATAGATTCCTTGCGAAACTTGCGGACAGTTTCTATGCTCATAGGCCCTGCTGCAGCGTCTTTCTCTTCCAAGTAGCGGTTAAAAGTGTCCGGGAAGCGGAAAATCTCCATTACAAGATCATAGGCGCTGTAACACTGTTCATCCCGAATCACCCGATATTCCAAATACTCTCTCAGGATAATCTCCCGCTTCTTGCCAATGATTTTTCCTGTATCGATGGATTTCAAAGCAGCTTGGAACGCCGCCCTTACCGCCCTCGCGTTCTGACGCCGCCATCTTTTTGAGTCCGACGCAAATCCTGCAGGAGAAACGGCGATACGGGAAAGGCGGTTCAGACTGTCTGGGAATCTTTCCAATTCCTTTTTTACCATCTCCAATACCTTTCTCTCCAGCTCGTCCAGACTTCGATGCGAATCTCCCCGATGCTTATGGGAATACTTTTCTCCCGGCACGGGAGTACTGCCAGAGATCAGCCAAAAGCACTGCACATGGAGGGAGCTCTCGCCGATATCGGAGGTGGAAAATTCCAAGCAAGGCACAGTGGCCTCCCCCACTTTCCACCCATAGTTCTTTGACAATTTTAAACCTTATTCTGGCACTCCCCGTTTTCCTCCCAGCGCCTTACCACCAAGGTGCTCTCCCCCGCTCGCTCCATCCTCCAGTCTAGAAACTGGTTTCGAATCAGGGATGGTTCCTCCACAGCGGAACGAGTCAGATTCAGGCGCTGAGCCAAGGTCGACAGAGCATAGTCAGAGACAAACCAAGTCTTCCCGCTTTCCTTCTCCCTCAGTAAAAGGCGATTCCCCGCCAGAGTCTCCGTCAAAAGCGCTTCTGGCCCTGGAATATTCTCTCTCATCTCGCCCATGCTTTCCGGATAAGGGAATGAAAATTTTTTGAGGCTTATACCCTCCAGCTGGTCTGTATGCCGGTCAATCTGGCGGATCAGAGCTTCAAAATCCTCCTGTCCGGAGCCCTTAAGGCAAAAAGCATTTAATAAGGAAATTTTGCGGTAAAGTCAACGGCATAATTTTTCGCCCTTTTGATCATCAAAGTTCGCTTTCTATGCCAAAAGTGTACCACACCGCATCAGGAATTTCAATAAACCCTAACCACAAAAAAGCTGCCGCACCGAGAATTTCATTTCCCGTGCGGCAGCTTTTCAAGCTTTACTTTCGATCTTTAGAACAGCGCCACCACTGCCCCATTATAGGTTGCGTCAATATACTCTTTTACTTCGGGGCTGCAAAGAGCCTCTACCAGAGCCTTAATCTTCTCGCTGCTCTCATCTCCCGCTCTCACCGCTACCACATTAGCGTAGGTCTGAGCGGCCAGGGAGTCAGCGGTTTCGGCAGCCAGAGCGTCCGCTACATTCATCCCCGCCTGAAGGGCGTAATTTCCGTTGATGATGGCGATATCGCAGTCAGACATGGTTCTGGGAATCAGAGCTGCCTCCATCTCCACAATATCCAGATTCTTGGGATTCTCCGTAATATCCGTAGGAGTCGCCTCCACCCCCGCTCCCTCAGCCAGGGTCAAAAGGCCCTGATCCTGGAGCAGAAGCAGCGCTCTCGCCTCGTTTGTAATGTCGTTGGGCACGAATACGGTGGCTCCATCAGGAAGGGCGGACAAGTCTGTGCTATTGCCCGCGTAAATGCCAAGGGGCTCATAGTGAATCTCTCCGGCGCTTACCAGATCCGTACCGTTCTGCTCATTGTAGGACTCCAGATACTGAACATGCTGGAAATAGTTGGCGTCGATATCGCCTTCCTCAAGAGCCCGGTTGGGGAGCACATAATCGGTAAACTCCTGAATCTGCAGGTCGTATCCCTTCTCAGCCATCAGCGGCTTTACTACCTCCAGAATCTCCGCATGGGGAGAAGGAGTCGCGCCCACTACCAGCGTCTCCAGCTCTCCAGAAGGAGCCTCGCTCTCCTCAGAATCTGCGGCGCTTTCGCCTGAAGCTTCCGTATCCTCGGCGGCAGGCTCAGCGTCTTCGCTCTCGGAAGCCTCGCTTCCCGCAGCCGCAGAAGTCTCCCCGGCTCCGCTTCCGGAGCAGCCCGCAAGTCCGGCGCAGGCCAATGCCGCAGCCAGAATAATGGTTCCCAGTGTTCTCTTCTTCATAATTCTTTTCCTCCTCTTTAACAGGTTTTATTAAAATCAGCCCATCCTTTCCCGCCCGGGAAACGGATGTCAGCGGATTCTCTTATCCGTTCCTCTGGACCAGTGCATAAATCCAATCTGGATCAGCTGCACAATGATCACCAGAAGAACCACCGTCACAAGCATCATCTCTGTCTCATAGCGGTAGAAGCCGTAGCGGATGGCGATATCGCCCAGCCCGCCTCCTCCGGCGTAGCCAGCCATAGTGGAGTAGCCCAGAATGGTTGTGATGGAGATGGCAGCTCCCACCAAGAGGGAGGGCTTCGCCTCCGGCAGCAGCACCTTCCAGATAATCTGCATGGTGGAAGCTCCCATAGATTTGGCAGCCTCAATCACCCCGGCGTTGACCTCTTTTAAGGAAGATTCCACCATGCGGGCAATATAGGGGGAAGCGGAAATCACCAGGGGCACTACCACTGCGTTGGGCCCGGTCACCTTGCCTACAATCAGCTTTGTCAAAGGCAGGATCATAATCAGCAGAATGATAAAGGGGATGGATCTCAGCAGGTTGATGACCAGTCCCAGCACCCGGTTAAAAGCCGGCACAGGCCGGATTCCGTCCTTGTCCGTTACGATCAGCAGAATCCCCAGGGGAACCCCGATCAAATACGAAATCGCAGAGGACAGGGCCACCATATAAATCGTCTCCAGGCTGCCGTCCCACAGCATGGAAAGTGTTGTCGCGTTCAGTTCCATTTCACCGCACCTCCTCAAATACTACGCCGGACGTCTTTAAATAATTGCGGATCCGGTTGGCATCCACCTCGTCCTCTGGCAGCTGGATCAACATCTGGCCCATGGCCTTTCCCTCAATATCCCGTGTATCGGCGTGCATAATGTTCACCGGCACCTTGCAGGCCAGGATCATATTGGCGATCACCGGCTCCGAGGACTCCCTTCCGTCAAAGATAATGCGAATCTGGCCGGATTTGCCGAAATTTGCCCGCTGGGTTTCCGCCTCCCCCAAAATTAAGCGGCGGCCGATCTGGGACTTGGGGCCGGAGAAGATTTCCGAAACCTTTCCCACCTCGGCGATATGGCTCTGGTCAATGATGGCCACCCGGTCGCAGATAGCTTCGATCACCGCCATCTCGTGGGTGATCACGATGACCGTGATGCCCATATCCCGGTTAATCTTCTTTAGAAGCGCCAGGATCGACTTGGTGGTATTTGGGTCTAAGGCGCTGGTAGCCTCATCGCAGAGCAGAACCCTGGGGTTGGTGGCCATGGCCCGGGCGATGGCCACCCGCTGCTTCTGTCCGCCGGACAGCTGAGCCGGGAACGCCTTTACCCGATCCTCCAGCCCTACCAGCTTCAAAAGCTCCAAGGCCCGTTTCTTCGCCTCGCCTCTTGAAACGCCTGCGATTTCCAGGGGGAAGCATACATTCTGCAATACGTTTCTCTGTTCCAGCAGGTTAAACTGCTGGAAAATCATCCCCATGGAGCGCCTGGCCAGCCGTTTCTGCTTTTCCGTCATAGCGGACAGGTTCTCTCCCTCAAAAAACACCCGGCCCGAGGTGGGGATCTCCAGATAGTTGATGCAGCGCACTAGGGTGCTTTTTCCAGCTCCCGACAGGCCGATGATGCCAAAGATTTCTCCCTTTAAAATCTCCAGATTAATGTCGTCCAGGGCCGTAACCACGCCGTTTGCGGTCTTAAACTGCTTTCCAAGACCCTCCAGGCGGATCATCGTTTCTCTGACTTGTTCCTCCATATGTGTTTCCATTCCTTTCCAAGCGCCGGTATATCGAAACAAGGGCCGCATGTCTTGCTCAGACGTGCGGCCCCTCATTCTCACCTAAAGCGACTCATCGATTCTCACAATCCATACAGAAAAGAAGCATTCAGTTTTTGGCGCATGGAAAAGAACGGCACATCTGCATGCACATGCCATCCATCATACCCATCTTCATCTCCATGGCCTGAAACTGGTTCATGAACTTCCTCCTGCGTTTTCTTAGTTAAGAAGATACACTACATAAAAGCCTTTGTCAAGCTCTTTATCGCTTTTTTCCTCTGCTGCGGTAAAATCAGGCGCACAGCTCTACGATCACCTGGGCGAAGATCTTAGCGCAGGCCAAAAGCTCGTCGATCACCGCGAACTCATCCGCTCCATGCATATGGGTGTCGGTTCCGGGGAAGCTGGCCCCAAAGGCCACGCCGTTTTTCAGCCCGTGAACATAGGTGCCCCCGCCGATGGCCAGACAGCCGCCCTTTAAGCCGGTATATTCCTCATAAACCCGGTTCAGGGTCCGGACAAAATGGGAGTCGCCGTCCACATGGTGCGGCGGGGTCATGGAATCATTGTGAAGGACGATCCCCGCCTTAGCCATCCGCTCCTTGATCACCTTTAAGGTATTCTCCTCGTTGGAGCAAATGGGGCAGCGGCTGTCAAACACACCCTCCAGCCCGTCTTCCTTCACCGTCAGCATGCTGAAAGCCAGCGTCAGCTCCCCGGAAAGCTCATCTGACAAATTCACTCCCAGGACCCTGCCACAGGTATCGCCGTGGGGCATCAGCCCTTCCAGGGCCTTGAGGGCTTCAAACTGAGGACAGGGAGCCAGGGGCAGGCTTGCGATCAGCTTCAAAAGTCCGGTCAGGGCATTTCTCCCCTCCCCAGGGGTGGAGGCATGGGCTCCCTTTCCCTCCGCCAGAATGGAAACTCCCTCTTCGCTGGCGGAAACCGTAAAGCAGATGCCCGTCTCTTCCTGTGCCTTCTTTGCAAAGGCCAAAACCGCCTCGGGCTCCAGTCCTAAAACAAGGGCCTGGGCCTTTCCGGGAACGACGTTGGCCTTTGTGCCGGAGATAAAGCTTGCCAGCCTAGGCAGAGCCTCCGAGGGCTCAAAGGAACTGTCAAAATGGCCTTCCAGACGGCCCTTTTCAATATTGACCACCGGAAATTCCCCGTCCGGGGAAAATGTCATAGGCGCTTCTTTTTCCACACTGTAGTAATGTTCAATATCAGAGCTTCCGCACTCTTCGTCCGTCCCCAGAATCAAGCGTACATTTTTCGTCAGGGGAATCCCCAGCTCCTTCACGCAGCGCATAGCGTAGAGAGCCGCCACCGCTGGCCCCTTGTCATCGGACGTACCTCTGCCGTAAAGCTTTCCGTCCTTTTCCACCGGTTTAAAAGCCTCTGTCACCGTCCAGCCCTCTCCCGCCGGAACCACGTCCAGATGGGCCAGGATGTCCAGCTGGGCCGGGCCATCGTTTAAATCAGCCGTCCCCACGTAGTTATCGTAATTGTTAATCTCGAATCCGTAGCCATGGGCCAGATCCAGGGCCATGTTCAGCACCCTGAAAGCGCCTTCCCCGTAGGGCTTTCCCGCGCTGTATGGCATCTTCTGGCTGTCAATGCGGCACAAGGTACAAATATCATCGATCATCTCCTGGCGGTGGCTGTCAATATACGCTTCAATTTTCTCTCGATACATGCTCAATCTCCTTCACCTTTCTATCTTCCGAACTCCGCAAGCTTCAGCTTGGGGTTGCGCTCCTGCACCATCCCCACGCTCCAGCTGTTAATAAACAGCAGCAGGGGATTGCCCTTCAAATCCTTGATGCGCTTCATATCAGAGGTTCCCTGAATCTTCGCCACGTCGATCTCCTGGGGATTCTCCACCCAGCGGATATACTCAAAGGGCAGCTTCTCCAAGGCCACCTCCACATTGTATTCATTTTTCAGGCGGTAGGTCAGAACCTCAAACTGCAGCTCTCCTACCACGCCCACAATAATCTCCTCCATGCCGGTGTTAAATTCCTGGAAGATCTGGATGGCGCCTTCCTGGGCGATCTGGTTCACGCCCTTGATGAACTGCTTGCGCTTCATGGTGTCCACCTGGCGCACCCTGGCGAAATGCTCCGGGGCAAAGGTGGGGATTCCCTCAAATTCAAATTTCTCATTAGACTGGCACAAGGTGTCGCCGATGGAGAAAATGCCCGGGTCAAAGACGCCGATAATATCCCCGGCGTAGGCTTCCTCCACAATCTTTCGGTCCTGGGCCATCAGCTGCTGGGGCTGGGTTAAGCGGATCTTCTTGCCCCCCTGGACATGGTTGACCTCCATGCCGGCCTCAAACTTTCCGGAGCAGATGCGCATAAAAGCGATACGATCCCGGTGGGCCTTGTTCATATTGGCCTGAATCTTGAAGACAAAGGCGGAGAAATCCGGGCGGAAGGGGTCAATCTCCCCGTCCAGGGTCTTTCTCGGAAGGGGCGGGGTGGTCATCTTCAGGAAATGCTCCAGAAAGGTTTCCACTCCGAAGTTGGTCAGGGCGGAGCCGAAAAACACGGGGGAAAGATTTCCCCTCTGCACCCGTTCCATATCCAGCTCGTCGCTGGCCCCGTCCAAAAGCTCGATATCGTCCCTTAGCTGGCTGTGGTAGTCCGGCCCGATGGCGGCGTCCACATCCTCGTCCTCCAAGCCGAACTCCCGGCTGGCCACCTCCTTGGCCCCACCCATAGCGGCAGTAAAAGTGGTAATCTTTCTGGTAAAGCGGTCGTATACGCCCTTAAAACTCTTTCCGCAGCCGATGGGCCAGTTTACCGGGCAGGTGCGGATGCCCAGCACCTCCTCGATCTCGTCCAAAAGCTCATAAGGATCCCTGGCCTCTCGGTCAAACTTATTGATAAAAGTAAAAATCGGGATATGGCGCATGACGCAGACCTTAAAGAGCTTGATGGTCTGGGCCTCCACGCCCTTTGAGCCGTCAATCACCATAACGGCGGAATCCGCCGCCATCAGGGTGCGGTAGGTATCCTCTGAGAAATCCTGGTGTCCCGGCGTATCCAGAATATTGATGCAATAGCCCTCGTAGTTAAACTGCATGGCTGAGGAGGTGACGGAGATTCCTCTCTCCTTTTCGATATCCATCCAGTCGGATACCGCGTGCTTGGCCGCCTTGCGGCCCTTAACCGTACCTGCCAGATTGATGGCCCCTCCGTAAAGCAGGAATTTCTCCGTCAAAGTGGTCTTTCCCGCATCCGGATGGGAAATAATGGCAAAGGTGCGGCGCTTCTTAATTTCTTCAATCATTTGTTCTGAGGTTTGCGGCAATGGTATATCCTCCCTGTATTCGTCTCATGACATTCTATTCGAAACACGCCTTAAAGTCAAGGGCCATTCAGCCCTCATATGCCTTCTGGCAAGCGGCCAGGCAGAGATCCAGGATCCGGTGGGCGGCCTCGTCCTTGCTCATCAGCGGCAGCTCCTTAGCCTCATCCCTGGTGATAACGGTAATCACGTTGGTGTCTCCGGCAAAACCGGCCCCCTCCACCTTCAGGTTGTTGGCAATGATCATGTCCACATGCTTTTTCTCAAGCTTTGCCCTGGAATTTTCCAGCAGATTTTCCGTCTCCATGGAGAAGCCGCAGAGAATCTGGCCCGGACGGCGCCTCTCCCCCAGCCATCCTAAAATATCCCTGGTCCTGGTCAGGGGAATGGACATGTCCCCTTCTTTTTTCTTGATCTTCTCCGTCCCCACCTGGGCCGGGCGGTAGTCGGCTACGGCGGCGGCCTTGATGATGATATCCTGCTCCCCGCTTCTTTCGCTGACCGCTTCAAACATCTCCTGGGCGCTCTCCACCCGCACTGTCTCCACAAACAGCGGCGGTTTAATGGAGACCGGCCCGCTGACCAGGGTAACGAGAGCCCCTCTCCTGGCGGCGGCCCTGGCCACGGCATAGCCCATCTTGCCGCTGGAATGGTTGGTGATAAAGCGCACGGGATCAATGGCTTCCCTGGTAGGCCCCGCCGTCACCAAAAGCTTCTTTCCCGCCAGATCCTTTTCAAATCCGATCTCCTGGACAATATACTCAAAAAGCGTCTCCGGCTCCGGCATCTTCCCGGCTCCCGTGTCGCCGCAGGCTAAGTATCCGCAGGCCGGGTCGATCACTTCCATGCCGTAGCGGCGGCAGATCTCCAGGTTGTCCTGAAGGATGGGGTTTGCAAACATGCGGGTATTCATAGCCGGGGCCAAAATTTTTTTGCAGGTGCAGGCCATCACCGTGGTAGTCAGCATGTCATCAGCGATGCCGTGGGCAATCTTGCCAATGACATTGGCGGAAGCCGGGGCCACCATCACCACATCCGCCGCCTTGGCCAGGGCCACATGCTCCACACTGTACTGGAAGTTTCGGTCAAAGGTATCCACTAGGCATTTATTCCCCGTTAGAGTTTCAAAGGTAATGGGATTGATAAAATTCACCGCGTGCTCCGTCATCAGCACATGGACCTTGGCCCCCTGCTTAACCAGCATGCTGGCAAGGGAAGCGATTTTGTACGCGGCGATGCTGCCGGTGACGCCCAACAGGACGGTTTTTCCTTTTAATAACATAGGATTCCTCCGATTGTGTTTCTTGATATTTTGTGCTACACTTCATTGTAGCATAATTTTATTTTGATGGGAAGGAGTTCCATTCTATGATTTTGGCAATCGACATGGGTAATACCAACACGGTCATCGGCGGCATCGACGAGGCGAACACCTATTTTATTGAGCGCGTCACCACAGACCACAGCCGCACGGACACCGAGTACGCTGTCAGCTTTAAGAATATCCTGGAAATGCACCGCATAAACCCGAAGCAGATTGAGGGAGCGATTCTCTCTTCCGTGGTGCCCCCCTTAAATGCGACCATCCTCTCCGCCGTGGAGAAGGTCACCGGGCTGAAGCCGCTCTTAGTTGGCTCCGGCATGAAAACCGGCATGAATATCCTGATGGATAACCCAAAAACCGTGGGAAGCGACATGATCGTGGACGCCGTGGCCGCCAGCCATGAGCATCCCCTTCCCCTGGTGGTCATCGACATGGGCACCGCCACCACCTTAAGCGTGGTGGACCAGAAGGGCAATTACATCGGCGGCGTCATCCTGCCGGGCTTAAAGGTTTCCCTGGATTCCTTAAGCGGCAAGACCGCCCAGCTGCCCTACATCAGCCTGGCAGTGCCGGAGAAAACCATCGGCAAGAATACCAT
>CALWQV010000106.1 GCA_944383785.1 uncultured Enterocloster sp.
GTAGCCGTAAGCCACATGGGAAACGGGATTGGGCACATCGGCTCCCATCTTGTCGGTCTTGGCATAATACTCGGCGTAATACTCCCTGCCGTTTGCCAGGGCCACATCCTCCTGGGTAAAGGTCACGCCCTCCGTGTCCTCATCCTCCACCTCCAGCACCACATTTTCCAGGTAGCGCTTGTCGTAGCTGTGGAAATGATACTCCCGCCCGGTCATCTCAAAGAGCTCCCGGCGAAGCTGTTTCGCCGCCCTCCTGGCAGCCTCGCCGGTAATCAGCGTCTGACGGGAACCGGAAGTAGTGCCGGAATCCGGGGCCATGGAGGTGTTGGGACGATGGTAAACGATGCAATCCGTATCCACCCCCGCGCTCTGGGCCACCATCTGCACCAGCACAGTTCCAAGTCCCTGGCCGATACAGGAAGCTCCGGCATGGATATGGATTTTTCCGTCCTCCACAATCAGCCGCACTCTTCCCTTATCCGGCAGGCCCACGCCCACGCCTGCGTTCTTTAAGGCGCAGCCGATTCCCACAAGGGGATTGGAATAGTAGATATCCTTCACCGCCTCCAGGGTTTCCGCAAGGCCAGTAGCCGGGTCGGCGATCTGGCCATTTGGCAGGATCTGGCCGGGACGGATCGCGTTCTGATAACGCATCTGCCAGGGGTCGATTCCCACCATCTCCGCCAGCAGGTTTAAGTTCATCTCCGTAGCAAAGATGGTCTGGGTCACGCCGAAGCCCCGGAAAGCTCCAGCCGGAGGATTGTTCGTGTATACTGCGGTTCCGTCAATATCCACATGCTGATAATTATAAGGACCGGCGGCGTGAGTGCAGGCCCGCTGCAGCACCGGGCCGCCCAGGGAGGCGTAAGCCCCGGTATCCGCCACTACCACAGCCTTCATGGCGGTAAGATAACCCTTCTCATCGCAGGCCGTAGTCAGGTCAATGCTCATAGGATGGCGCTTGGGATGGACGATGAGGCTTTCCTTCCGACTCAGCTTCACCTTCACCGCACGGCCGGTCTTAAGGGCGATAAGGGCCGCGTAATGCTGTACCGTCACGTCCTCCTTGCCGCCGAAACCGCCGCCCACCAGCATATTTTCCACCACCACCTTCTCCGGGGGCAGTCCCAGGAGAATACAGGTTTCATGCTGGGTATCGTAGACGCTCTGATCCGTGGAATAAACCAGTACCCCGTCGCCCATAGGCATAGCCACGGCGCACTCCGGCTCCAGGAAGGCGTGCTCCGTCCAGGGGGTTTCATAGTGCCGGGTTACCTTGTACTTGGACTGAGCGATGACCTTGTCCGCCTCCCCCCGCACCAGATGCTCATGGCTTAAAATATTTCCGTCCTCATGAATCAGGGGCGCTCCATCTGCCAGGGCCTCCGCCGGGCAGGTGACAGGCTTTCGCTCCTCGTAATCTACCTCCACCAGAGCCTTGGCCTGCTCTAAAATCTCCTTCGTCTCAGCAGCCACCAGGGCCACGGCATCTCCCAGATACCGCGTCTCATGCCCCACCGGAATCATGGTATCCCAGTCGTGCTTTAAATGGCCTACCTTGTTGTCCCCCGGCACATCCTCCGCCGTCAGAACGCAGACCACCCCGGGAAGGGCTTTGGCCTTCTCCGTATTGATAGACTTTACCAGGGCTCTGGGATATTTTGCCCGAACCGCCCCGCCGTAGATCATACCGGGCAGGTCCACCGCGTCCAAATCGTCCACATACTTTCCGCTTCCCAGTACCTTCTCCGCCACGTCTACTCGGTGAACCTGATCCCCCACCTTCACCTCCTTGCTCTCAGAAGGAATGGGAAGGTTCTCCCGAAACATCTTTCCCGCCAGCAAAATGGCGTCGATGATCTTCTTATAGCCCGTACACCGGCAGTAGTTGCCTCGGATCGCGTAGGCCGCCTCCACCCGGCTGGGATCGGGATTTGTATCCAGAAGAGCCTTGGCGCAGATCACCATACCGGGAATGCAGAAGCCACACTGAACTGCCCCTGCTTCCCCAAAGGCGTAGACGTACACATCCTTCTCCCTCTGGCTTAAGCCCTCCACGGTCAGGATGTGCTTTCCCTCCATCCGGCTCATCTTCTGGACGCAGGCCTTCACCGGCTTTCCGTCCACCAGAACCGTACATGTACCGCAGGCCCCTTCGCTGCAGCCGTCCTTTACGGACTTTAAACGCAGATCGTTTCTCAGCACATCCATCAGCTTTCGCTCCGGGTCCGCCTCGATCTCCTGATTGTTAATCCACACCTTACAATAAGAGCTCATACACTCCCTCCACTTCTATCTCTCTGGATTTTGCCAGAGAAATCAACTGTTTGCGCGCCGCAGCCGGACCCGAAAAGGCCATGCCGCAGCCAGCGCTAATTGCCACAGGCACCGGGATCAATCGCCCCGGCACCTGCTCCTCTCCTGCCGCCTTCTCCATAGCCATAGCCTGGGTGGTGGTGGGAAAGGTCAGTAGAACTTTCATGGTTTTTATTCTTGGCATATTCATTCACTGTCCGCAGCAGTTCAGGAAATCCTGAACCGTTGATCCTATCCTACAGAAGCAGATAATCGTAATCCCGAATCACCGTATCCATCACCCGGCAGAGATCCTCCGGAATCTCCTGAGATTTCTCTCCCATCCGGTAGTCCAGCATATGTCCCTGAAGCCTTACCCGGCAGGCACCCTTTTCGCGGTCAACCACGGTAAAGCCCTGGTTCTTGCTGTTCTCCATATCTGCCTCGTTTGCAAAGAGGGTGAACTTATCCAGATAGGGAGCGCTGTCCCATGGGCAGAAGCTCCTGCAGTTTCCGCACTCGTTGCACATATAGTCCACATGGATGATCTGATGGCGCTCCATGCCGGGAACGGTGAGGGAAATATTGGCCCGATTGGGGCATACCTCCACACAGTTCTCACAGTAGCTGTTGCAGGAGAGGCAGCGCATATCCGTGTATTCCGGATTCTCCTCCATCAGATTGCCCTTGCGCCAGTAGATGGTTTCCGCGTCGGAGAGGCTGAACAGCTGATCCATCTTCTCCTGTCCCAGGATCGCCTGAGCCGCCTGCATTCCGTCCCGGATGGCTTCCACCACCGTTGCCGGGCCGTAAAGGCCGTCGCCCGCAGCGTACACGCCTGGAAGGCTTGTCTCTAAGGTGTCCCGATTGACCTGGGGGCGCCCCTTCTCGTCCACCGCGATGCCGTTCGCTTCATAAAATGCGCCGGGAACCTTCTCTCCCACGGCGGCGATCACCGTGTCCGCCGGAACCTTCACGATCTCGTCTGTTTCCACCACGCCCCGGCGGCCGCTGGCATCCACAGCGCCCAGAACCATTCTCCTGCACACCAGCTCTCCCTCAGCCAGCTTTACAGGGGCTAAAAGCTCCGCGAACTCCACGCCGTCATCGATGGCCATCTCCAGTTCCTCCGCATCCGCAGGCATATAGCGCTTCGTCCGGCGGTATACCAGGGAAACCTTCTTCACCCCGGCGTTGCGCTTGGCAGCCCGGGCCGTATCCATGGCGGTATTTCCTCCGCCGATGACCACTACGTTCTCGCCCAGGTCCACTTTTCCGTCTGTGGCCTTAAACTGGGCCAGGAACTCCAGGGCATTCACCGCCTCGCCTTCATCCAGCCTTAAAACGCCGGGCTTATAAGCGCCTACGGCCAGAACCACGAAATCGTAGTCCTTCTTCACCTGCTCCACAGAAGCCACATAGGAACCGGTCCGAATCTCCACGCCCATGGCTTCCAGGATTTGCACATCCTTGTCGATGGCTTCCCCGGAAATACGGAAGGAGGGAATCACATTGCGGACCACGCCGCCCAGCTTCTCTTCCTTCTCGAAAATAGTCACAGCCATGCCGCCCTTTGCCAGGAAGTAGGCCGCCGCCATTCCCGCCGGGCCGCCGCCGATGACTGCCGCCTTCTTATCCGAGGTAATCTCCGGCTTTTGAATCTCTGCCATCACAGCTTCAAATCCGCCCTGGGCAGCCTCCAGCTTGGTGCGGCGGATATTCACAGGAGTCTCGTAAAAGTTTCTGGTACACTTGCTCATGCAGTTGTGGGCGCAGATGGTGCCGGTCATAAAGGGCAGAGGATTCTTTCTCAGGATTACTTCCAGGGCCTCTTTGGCCTTTCCCTCTCCCATCAGCTTCAAGTAAGCCGTAATATCCTGGTGGATGGGACATCCCTCCTCGCAGGGAGCCACAAAGCAGTCGGTCAGGGGAACCGGGCGTTTAATCTTCCTGGAAGGAAGGGGCTTCACCGCCTTTACATGGTGGCGGTCCGTCTTTACCGCCTCCACCAGGCTCTCCACCTTCCCACTATCCACTCCGGCGAAGGCCGCAGGCTCCACAGACTCAAAGATCCGGCCGATCTGCTCCAGACGCTGATAGCCGCCTGGTTTTAAGAGGGTGGTGGCCATGGTCACCGGCCAGATTCCCGCTCCTACAATCTCTTTAATATTGAAGGCATCCGCGCCGCCGGAATAGGAGATCCGAAGCTTTCCGCCAAAATCCTTGGCCAGCTTCATGGCCACGGACATGGACAGGGGATAGAGGGACTTTCCGGACATATACATTTCCTCGCTGGGAAGCTCTCCCGCCTTCACGTCCACGGGGAAGGTGTTGGTGATCTTTACGCCGAACTCCAGGCCCTTATCATCCGCCAGCTGCTGCAGCCTCTCCAGCATGGGAACGGCGTCGCCGTACTGCAAATCATCCTTAAAGTGGAAATCCCCGAAGGCCACATAGTCATATCCCATGGAGTCCATGAGGTTTCTGGCGTACTCATAGCCCAGCAGGGTGGGGTTGCACTTGATAAAGGTATGAACATGCTTCTCCTCCAGCAGGTAGCGGGCGATGCGCTCGATCTCCTGGGGCGGGCAGCCGTGGAGGGTGGATAGGGTGACGGAGTTGCAGATATTGGCGGTGATCGCCTCTACATCCTCCGCCTCCACCTTCTCAAAACGCTCGATATTGTCCAAAAGCCACTGACGGCACTCCTTAAAAACGGACGTCTCGGAAGCATCCTTCATGCCCTCGATAAAATTGTCTACCTTTGGTAGCTTGATGCCCTCCAGGTCATAGCCCACGGACATATTGAACTGGAAGCCGTCCGCAGCACCCAGCTCCATCTCCTTTGCCAGAACCTTGCAGGCAAACCAGGCCTTTACATACTCGTCAAATGCCTGAGGCACATAAAGCTCTGTGGACCACTCACAGTTGTAGCACTCGTCGTCCGCCTTAATGCAGGGCTTATTCACCGGCAGATCCTCGCCGTCGATCTTCTGCACGGTCTTTAACTCAAAGAACCGGCTTCCCGCTACATAGGCCGCCACAATGTTCTGGGCCAGCTGGGTATGGGGGCCAGCGGCCGGGCCGAAGGGCGTCTCCAGCTTCCGGCCGAAAATCTCGTAGGCCCTGGCCGGGTCAGCGTGAAAAGGCTTGCGGATGCCAAATACCGTTCCTTTCTTCTTTTCCTCTAAAATCCAGTTCATCAGATTCCCAAAGGGAATGGGTGTCATGCGGTCGCTCATGGTTTTCTCCTCCTTTTATCCGTTGATGGAATGGGCCAGCTTCTCTGCCTCTTTTCTCACCTCGTAGAGTACCTTCTCTTCATCAATTCCGATCAGCTCGCGGTCCTTCATCAGAATTTTGCCGTTGCAAACGGTGGTCACAACGCTGCGTCCGGTCATGCCGAAGAGAATGTGGCTGTTTACATTATCCTTTGTCATGGGGGTTCTGGGAATGTAGTCCGTGACAATTACGTCCGCAGCAGCTCCCTCCTTTAACACGCCCAGAGGCTTTTTAAAGTACCTTCCGGCGATCTTCGCGTTCCCCTCAAAAAGCATCTGAGGGACCTCGGACCAGGCGGCATTCGGGTCGCAGAGGTGATGCTTGTGGAGCACATTGGCCACCTTGTAGGACTCGGTCATGTCCTGGGTGTAGCCGTCAGTTCCCAGGCCGGTGAGGATTCCTCTGTGGAAAATCTCCATGGTAGGCGGACAGCCGCAGGCATTGCCCATATTGGACTCGGGGTTGTGGACGACCATGGTATCCGTTTCCTTAATTAATTCCATCTCGTGGGGGTTCACATAGATGCAGTGGGCCAGAAGGGTCTTGCTTCCTAATATATTGCAGTCCATCAGCCGATCCACGATGCGCTTGCCGTAATGCTTTAAGCAGTGGTGCAGATCCTCGATGCCCTCGGCCACATGGATGTGATAACCCACTTCCTCCGGCTTGTTGGCTGCCGCCAGCTCCATGGTGGCGTCGGAAATGGTGAACTGGGCGTGCATGCCCATCATGCCCGCGATCATATCGCTGTCGTCCGTCAGAGCATGGCGAATCCAGGCCGCGTTCTCCATCACAGACTCTCTGGCCTTGTCCATGCCGTCACGGTCGGAAATCTCATAGCACAGACAGGTGCGCAGGCCAAACTCCTTGGCCGCATCCTCAATGGCAAACAAGCTGTCGTGAATCTCCCCGAAGCTGGCGTGATGGTCGAAAATAGTGGTCACGCCGTTCTTAATGGAGTCCAGAAAGGTCACTCTGGCGCTCTGGCGGGTGGCCTCATTGGTCAGATGGCGGTCAATGGTCCACCACTGTCCGTCCAGAATCTCCAAAAATCCCTTGGGGTCGTAGCCCTTGATGGAAAGCCCCCTAGCCATGGCGCTGTAGATATGCTCATGGGTATTGATAAAGGCGGGCATAATTACGCCGCCCTTGGCGTCCACAAACTCCGCCTGGGGAAATTCCTCCTTTAAGGCCTTCGTCTCTCCTACTTTCCGGATCACATTCCCCTCAATGGCTACCGCCCCGTTCTCATAGAAGGGGGCCGCCAGATCCCTGGTTACCAGACGTCCGTTTCCAATAATGAACATAACCTCTCTCCTTTTCTATCTTTTTATTTCAGCGTTTTCGGCGCAAAAAGCCCGACAGGCACCGTTTTTGATACCTCTATAGTACCATGAACAATGGCGGTTTGCAAGCTAAAATACAAATTTTTTTAGTTATGAAAAATTTTTTTGTAAAAACACTTGCAATTCCATTTTTTTATGATATGATGGAATCATAGACAAGGAAAATCCGCACTTTTCTTGTTTCTTGTACAAAGTAACCGAAAAGGCGCGGACTATTCCCAGGAAGGAGGAACGTCAATGTCCGACACTTTAACACTTCTGAAGCAGTTTGCCGACGGCCTGGGCAGGCAGTTTGGCCCTGACTGTGAGATTGTGATCCACGACCTGAAAAAGCATGACATGGAGCACTCCATCGTGTACATTGTCAACGGCAACATTACCAACCGCCGGGTAGGCGACGGTCCCTCCAAGGTGGTGCTGGAGGCCTTTCACAATAAAGAGGCCGCCTCCTTAAAGGATCACACCGGCTACCTGACCAAGGCAGCCAACGGCCGCATCCTCAAGTCAAGCACCTTCTATATTCACAATAAAGACGGCACCGCCGTTGACTACATCTTTTCCATTAATTATGATATCACCGGGCTTCTCACCGTGGACCGGGCCATCAAGGCCCTGACCGACACGGAGCCTCAGCCCAAGGAGCGGCAGCCGGAGCAGATCGTTACCAATGTAACCGACCTGTTAGACAGCCTCATCGAGCAGTCCGTGGCCCTGGTGGGAAAGCCGGCGGCATTGATGAATAAGGAAGAGAAAGTCACGGCCATCCAATTTTTAAACGATGCCGGTGCTTTTCTCATTACCAAATCAGGAGATAAGATTTCCAAATACTTTGGAATCTCCAAATTTACGCTCTACAGCTACATTGATGTGAACAGCCACAAATCAGATTTATAAATCCAAGGAGGAAATTAAAAACATGAGTGAACAGATCAAATGGGCCGTCAACCACATGCCCGGGACAGAGGATCAGAACCTGCCCATCATGGGGTTAAAGGAGATCGGGAAGGCCAGAGCTTTCCATGAGAGCTTCCCCCAGTACAGCAAGACCCCTCTGACCAAGTTAGAGCACATGGCCGCTTATTTAGGGGTAAAGGAAGTTTACGTAAAGGACGAGTCCTACCGCTTCGGCTTAAATGCCTTTAAGGTGTTGGGCGGTTCCTTCGCCATGGCCCGCTACATTGCCTCTGAAACGGGTAAGGACGTTTCCGAGCTTCCCTACTCCGTTCTCACCTCAGATGAGCTGCGTGAGGAGTTCGGCCAGGCCACCTTCTTTACTGCCACCGACGGAAACCATGGCCGGGGCGTTGCCTGGGCCGCCAACAAGCTGCGCCAGAAGGCGGTCGTCCATATGCCCAAGGGAACCACTCAGACCCGTCTGGAGAACATCCGCAAGGAAGGTGCTCAGGTGGACATCCAGGAATTAAACTATGACGACTGCGTAAGGCTTGCCGCCAAGGAAGCCGCAGAAACCCCCAGGGGCGTGATCGTCCAGGATACCGCATGGGACGGCTATGAAGAGATCCCCTCCTGGATCATGCAGGGCTACGGCACCATGGCCATGGAGGCCGGCGAACAGTTAAATGAGCAGGGCTGTGAGCGTCCCACCCATGTATTCGTACAGGCAGGCGTAGGCTCACTGGCCGGCGCTGTTGTGGGCTACTTCACCAACCTGTACCCCGACAATCCCCCCACCTTTGTGGTGGTGGAGGCCGATGTGGCCGCCTGCCTGTATAAGGGAGCGGCTGCGGGAGACGGAAAGCCCCGCATCGTGGACGGCGATATGCAGACCATCATGGCCGGCCTTGCCTGCGGAGAACCCAACACTATTTCCTGGGATATTTTAAAGAACCATGTAAAGGTATTCATCGCCGCTCCCGACTGGGTAGCCGCCAAGGGAATGCGGATGCTAGCCGCCCCCATCAAGGGCGACGCCCCCATCACCTCCGGCGAATCCGGGGCCGCCCCCTTCGGAGCTCTGGCCGCCATGATGACCATGGAGGAATACGCTGACCTGAGAAACGACATCGGCCTGGATGAGAACTCGAAAGTGCTTCTCTTCTCCACCGAGGGAGACACTGACCCGGACCGCTATAAGAACATTGTGTGGGAAGGGAAAGAAAGATAACATAAGGTAACTATTTTGCTGCGCCCCCATGGGCCCGCGCACTGCCCGGAGGGCCGCAGCCATTTAATCAAAAATGGAGGAAAATGAAATGAGCCTGGATTACGGCAAGATCAAGGAAGCTGCACAGAACTACGAAAAGGACATGACCAAGTTTTTGCGGGACATCGTTAAGTTTCCCGGCGAGAGCTGCGATGAGAAGGCCCACATCGACCGCATTGCCGAGGAGATGAGGAAGCTGGAGTTTGACAAGGTAGAGATCGACCCCATGGGCAACGTTCTCGGATACATGGGAACCGGAAAAACCCTCAT
>CALWQV010000107.1 GCA_944383785.1 uncultured Enterocloster sp.
GGTTCCCGCCACCACCCGGAAGGTGCTTCCAGAAGATCCCGCCTTCCGGTCCGAAGCCTGCCGGAAAAAGAAACCGCGCAGATAACCTGCCCCCTAGCGCTCCTTAAAAATTTCCACAATGGCCTGCCAGATTTTCATCAGCACATTCCACATCCGCTGCCAGGGACTGACCGCTTCTTTCTCTGTCTCCATATCCATCAGCTGATGGGCCTCGTCCTCCGGGCTGATCTCATCGGTGCGCAGCACCACCTGGATCGTCTCCGGCTCCGGATTTTTGTCCGAGGTGAAGGATCGTTTGGGGGCCTCCGGGTCCATAAAGAGGAAGCGGTTTTCCGTGTCAAATTTGTCCAGCTCCCGATCCAGGACGTCCTTCATGGTGCGGCCCGCCTGGCGCATGGCAGCGGTACTGTCCAGCGCCTTTAAGCTTTGATCCAGGATAGCCATGCTGCCCTTTAGGCTCTCCCTGGCGGCGGCGTCAAAGGCGTCGCTGCTGGCCTTTAAGGCATTCTGGATCAGGGTCATAGTGTCCACCGCGCTGTCCACCGCCTGGGTGGTGCGGTTTACCAGCTCCTGGGTATCGCTTAAAGCCGCCTGAACCTGCGGGTAGTAGACATCCAGGGAATCCCGCAAGGAAGCGGTTTCCTCGATCATCAGATCCAGGCTGTCCACTAGATCCCGGCTGTACTTGGCGGAATCGCTGATATCCCCGGACAGATCGCTTAAGGTTTCGGCCAGCCTGGCGCTTTTTGCAGCCGTGTCCGTTAAGAGGGCCGCCTTCTGCTGAAGCATACTCAGCACTTCCCCCATGGAAGCCCCCACCAGTCGGTATTCCTTAAGGGAAATGGAGGCGTTGCTGACCGTAGCCACCGGCGCGAAAGGCGCCTCTTCCGACAAGTCTTTCTCCTGTCGGAAGTCCTCCTCATCATCAAAATCTTCCTCGTCCTCAAAATCCTCCTCGTAATACAGGGCGTCCACTTCTTCCATGGCCGCTTTAAAATCCCCCATTCCCGTAAGAACCACCTGCTCATTGGCCTGAAGCTGCGCATCCAGGGCAATGATCTGCACTGCCAGCTCCTGGATCTGGGGCAGCTCCCCCGAAAGGCTTTCCGACTGGTTTTCAATGTGCTTAAGCCTGGTGTAAAGCTTGCGCAAAGGCTCCTGCATCTCCCCCATGGCGTTTACAATATTGTTCATCCCGCTGTGGATGATTTCCGCCTGCTCCTTCGCGCTCTGAATATGGGGAACCATATTTCCCATCTGGTCGTTCATAGCTCGGATGGCCGCCAGCGTCTCGTCGTTTCCCGCCAGAATCCCGTCCTTCGCGCCGCTCCACACCGCTCTCCCCGCCTCTGCCGACTGCGCGCCGGACTGAAGGGCCTTTAAACCGCCCTCCATGCCTTCCACGGCCGCCGCCATCTCATCCAGACTGTCGTAAAGCTCATCTCCCGCATCCCGCCAGGTATCCTTCGCTTCCTTCAGGTCTTTGATGTGCTCCAGATCCCCGATGGTTCCCGGCGCCATAGCCAGAATCACGCCTGTGGTTTCAAAGGAATCCGTTCCGATGCGCACGGTAAAATCCCCCTCTTCCCCTGGCAGAGCGGAAAATACCACCGCCGCCGTATCCCCCAGGCTCTGGGTCTGGGATCCTTCCGCCTCCACGCTGTAGCACTTGGAGCGGTCCACCGGCACCGCCGCCATCAGGACCATATTATTGCGGTAATACTCATCTGCCTTCTCGTTCGGGACGGCCAAAATGTGGATTTCCACTACCCCGCTGGCCCCGGCCAGATCCTCCCCGTTTGCCGGAACGCCGTTTAATTTATAGGATATATCAAAATCCCAGGGCAGCGTCACCTGAGCCGGGTCCAGGGAGCACTGGTAATAAAACCGGTCCGAAGGGCTTTCCTCAAAGGACCAGGTCAGGCTCCCATTTTCCATCTGGGGCTGCTGGTTTCCGGACATGTTGACCACGTTCCGATAATTCCCGTAATCGGTCAGGGAAGTGTTTCCATTGAGGCTGCACCCCTTTACCACGCTGACCTGATCAATCTTTCCATAGTAATCCAGATTCACATACATGGTTTCGTCCACCTGAGCCGCTGCCGGAGCCGCCTGAACCACATCCGGACTTCCCATGCCGCTACACAGGCAGGCGGCCGCCAGGGCCCACGCCGCCGGCCTTCTGAATCTTCTTGCCGCTTTCCACCCTGCCATCATTTTCTTCTTCATCGCTGTCCGCCTCCTCTTTCTCCATTTCATAAAGCGGTCCCACTCATTGCTGGTAATAATCTTGTCAAAGAGCACCAGCAGGGAGGGCAGCACCGTCAGCACCAGAATCACGCTGAGCAGCGCTCCTCTTCCGATCAGATGCCCCAGATCCCCGATGGCCGCCGTGGTAGAGATAAAATGAATAATGTATCCCGCAAGAATGATGATGGTCCCCGATGTAAAAATCGAGGGGCAGGACTGGCTGATCGCCTTCATGCAGGCTTCCTTCTTCTCCATGGTCTTGCGGCAGTCCATATAGGTATTGGTCAGGAGAATGGAATAATCCACCGTGGCTCCCAGCTGAATACTGCTGACAATGATATATCCCATAAACACCATGGTATCCCCTTCCAGATAGGGAATGGCCATATTGAGGAAAATCGCCGCCTCAATGGGGATCATCACCAGCACCGGGGTTAAAAGGGACTTAAAGCTGAACATGACCACCAAAAACACGCCCAGCATGGACAGGTTGTTGACCCTGGCATAGTCGTCGGTAATAATGTCTTTAATATCCTGGGTGGAAGGCGTTTCCCCCACCAGGTAACTGCCTTCCGGATAATACTGCTTGACCAGAGCCCGGATCTGGTCGGTATATTCAAAGGCCTTTTCGCTTTCGGACTTGGTCCGTATGTAGATCAGCATCCGCCCGTATTCTTTTGTGTGAAGCTCACTGGTCACGGAGTAGGGCAGAAAATCCTCCGGTATCCCCTCGGGCAGCGTCCCGGCCATAGAGGTGACGCTCTTCACATAGGGCAGATCCTCCAAAGCCTCCGTCAGTTCTTTTTCCGCCCAGGAACCGCTTAAGGGATAAACCGCCAGCAGCATGTTGCTGCGCCCAAAACGCTTTGTAATTTCCAGGTCATCCTCGTAAACCTTCGTCCCCTCGCTGGCCCCCACGGAACTGTTTCCGTAAAGGAAATCATTCATCCCCTGGGCCACATAGGAAGGCAGCGCCAGCGCCGCCATGACGATCAGGGCGATAAAACGCCCCCGGTAAATCCCGCGGCTCAGCTTCTCAAAGGAGGGAAGGAAAGGCCGGTGGGCGGTCCGGTCATTCCACCGGGTAAATTTTAAAATCATAGCGGGCATAAAGAAAAGCACCGTCAGCAGGCTGAAAACAATGCCCTTGGCCAGCACCAGGCCCATATCAAATCCAATCCGAAATTCCATAAATACCAGCACAAAAAAGCCTACCACCGTGGTCAGGCTGCTGGCCAAAATAGAATTGATCGCCTGGTCAATGGCATTGGTCAGGGCCTCTTCATCGCTTAATCCCCTGCTTCTCTCCCGCTCAAAGGCGTCCAGCAGAAAAATGGAATAGTCCATGGAAGTGGCCAGCTGCAGCACCATAGCTACATTGTTGGTCAAAAAGGAAACCGTGCCGATCCAGATATTGGTTCCCCGGTTTAAAAGGATCGCCACCCCCATCACCAGCAGAAAAAGGATCGGCTCGCTCCAGGCGGCGGTAGTGACGCACAGTACCGCGAAAATCATCACAATGGCCACCGCCATAATAAGGCTCATCTCTTTTTCTACATTTTCCGTCAGAGACTTATTTTGAACCGCCATCCCCACATAGTATCCCTTGTCTCCGGTAATCTCCTCCATGGCGTCGATCGCCCTGGCAGTCCGCCGGGCGGTGTCGCCTTCGTCAAAGGTCACATCCATCACCGCGCAGCCATCCTTATAGTAATCCTCGATTTCATCCATCCGGATAAAATCTTCACCGGCGTAGATATTCACCTGGCTGTCGCACCAGAGAATCTGATCCACCCCGTCCACCGCCTCCAGCCGGTCCTTATACTGCTTCGCCTCGTAGAGGGTTACATCCCGGATCATCACCCGGGCCGTGCCGGGATAGCCGAATTCCCGCTCCATTACATCCAGTCCCTGACAGGATGGGGCCCAATCCGGCAGATATTCCGTCAGATCGTAGTTGACATTTACAAACAGCATCGTTACCAGACTCAGGATACAGCCCAGAATAAATACGGCCTGAATCCATCCCTTCTGCCGGATGATAAAGCGCGAGAGCCGAAGGGAAGCTTTTTCCTTATTTTTATTCGAAATCTTCCGTTTGGGAAGCCTCAATCTCTCCATGTCCTGTTCCTCGTCTTTTCTAAGCCAGTCAAGTCTCACCGCATCATGATAATTAAGAAGTCATACTTCCCGTCCCTGACGCTCTGAGCCATACCGATTTCCCGGTAATATTCCGGAAGATACATCCGGTCCTCCTTTTCTTCATACCGGTCCATCATTTTCTCTTCAAATTTCTCATAGGCCTCCCAGCCGTCCTGACAGTTTCTCAGGTACAACTCCATGCAGGTGCGGCTTCCCTGATATGGGATCGAAGCCAGGTAATCGTTGACTGTCCCTTCCTGCGGAATCCTTCCGTTGGTATAGCCCTTCTCCCCCGCCGCCTCCAGGCGGTGCTCAGCCGCTTCCTTTAACCGCTCATTTACCTGAAAATGGGCCCGTTCATCTTCCTCGGTCCCCTCCGGATGCTCATCCAGATATTCCTCTAATTTTTCCTGGCAAATAGCCTCAAAGAGTATCTTACCTTCCTCCTGGGCCGCCTGCCCCTCTTCTGCCTGGACCGGCATACATAGTGAAAGCCCCAGAAGGACTCCCGTCCCTGCGGCTGTCAATCTCTTTCGGATGCTTTGATCTCTTTTCGATTGCTCTTTCATAAACTTGGCCTCATTTCTAATTGACATCTGTTCATTTATTAACTATAATTGATTATACTAACATAGGTTTCTGGTTACAATGGTCAATTATCGTATCGATGAGTATTAATCAACATTATGGCCAAAAATGTACGGATAACCTTTCTCCTGGGGGAAATTTTTAAGCCCCGCAAGCACAAAAAAGGGGGGAGCACGCTATGAATGAACCAGTCGTAGACCGCAGAGTGCGCAAGACAAAAAAAATACTCCGAGAATGTCTGACCCAGCTGCTAAAGTCGAAAAAAATCCAGGATATCACCGTCCGGGAGCTGACGGAAATGGCGGATTTGAACCGCGGAACCTTCTATCTTCATTATAAAGACGTCTTTGATCTCTTGGAGCAGATGGAGGATGAGCTTCTGATCTCCTTCAGTCAGCTTTTAAACCAGCTGGACGCTACCAACCGCGGTGTTCCCCCCAGACAGGTACTGGCGGAGATTTTTTCCATGGCCCGTGAAAATGCCGATCTGGCCGAAATCCTGTTGGGTGAAAACGGGGATCTGAATTTTCTCAACCGCTTAAAGGCCCTGATCCGTGAGAAATGCCTGCGGGACTGGATGGCCCTAGTGCGTGGGGGAAGCGGAGCCGATTTTGAGGCCTGCTGTGCCTTTATTTCATCCGGCTCCGTAGGGTTGGTCCACCACTGGCTCCAGACGGGCATGGCCCAATCTCCCCAGGAGCTGGCGGTGCTGGCGGAGCGCATCATCCTCCATGGGATGTCAGCTTTAAAGGAAGGAGAATACAGATGAAATTGTGGAATGAAAATGACCGAATCTTCCAGATTCGCGCCCTTGTAACCTTAAAGAAAGGAGAAGGCCGCTCCTTAAAGGCTGGCGGAGCCTGGATCTATGACAATGAAATCGCCTCCGTCACGGGGGATTTTGAACCCGGCGATCTGGTCCGGGTGGAGGATTTTGACGGTTATCCTATGGGAATTGGCTTTATCAATCCCAAATCGAAAATCACCCTGCGGATGCTGACCCGCAGGAAGGATGAAGCCATCAGCCGGGATTTCTTATACAAACGAGTTTTAAGTGCCTGGGAATACCGAAAAGCGGTGGTGGATACCTCCAGCTGCCGTCTGATCTTCGGGGAAGCGGATTTCCTGCCCGGGTTGGTGGTGGATAAATTCTCCGATGTGCTGGTAGTGGAATCTCTAGCCTTAGGGATCGACCGCCTGAAGCCGCTGATTCTGGAGCTTTTAACCGAGATCCTGGCCGCAGACGGCATAAAGGTGCGGGGAATCTATGAGCGCAGCGATGCCAAGGTACGCCTTCAGGAGGGAATGGAACGCTTTAAGGGCTTCATCGGCCCGGAATTCGATACCACTGTGGAGATTGTGGAAAATGGCGTCCGCTATCTGGTAGACGTAAAGGACGGGCAAAAAACCGGCTTCTTCCTGGATCAGAAATACAACCGGCTGGCGGTGCAGAATCTATGCCGGAGACTTCCAGCCCCTAAGGTGCTGGACTGCTTCACCCACACCGGCTCCTTCGCCCTAAACGCCGGCCTGGCCGGAGCTGCCTCCGTTCTGGGGGTAGATGCTTCCGATCTGGCGGTGGAGCAGGCAGGAAAGAATGCCGCCTTAAACGGCCTTTCGGAGCGGGTAAGATTCCAGTGCGCCGATGTATTTGACCTGCTGCCCCGTCTGACTCAGGAGGGAGAGCGCTACGATGTGGTGATTCTGGATCCCCCCGCCTTCACCAAGTCCAGAAATTCCGTCTCCCAGGCCGTCAAGGGCTACCGGGAAATCAACCTGCGGGGACTGAAGCTGGTGAAAAACGGCGGCTACCTGGCCACCTGCTCCTGCTCCCACTTCATGACACCGGAGCTCTTTGCCAAGACCATCCGGGAAGCCGCTGGAGGGGCTCACAAAAAGCTGCGCCAGGTGGAATACCGGACTCAGGCGGCGGATCACCCGATTTTGTGGGCGGCGGATGAGTCCTATTATTTGAAGTTTTATTTGTTTCAGGTGGTGGATCTGTATTGATATTTATTATTTAATTCTGGCATAGAAAGTGCCACAAGTTTTGTTACCTTCTCCGTTACTTCCCCCATCTGTTCTCCTCCTCTAATTGTACTTAAAGTCAAAAAAATCTTGTAAAGTGGTGTCTCGGCTGCTGAAATACAGCCAGGATACCTGGAACTTCCAGGTATAAATGAGTCTTTAGCAGTCTGAATGCTGCTGATGGGATTATCTTATCAAAAACAAGCCGGATACGCAAGCAGCTTCTAACTTAAATTCATAGAAACAGATGAGCGCGTGATCCGGTAGATGATCACCAGTTTGAAGTAATAAGATTAAGGCTGCCGCTGAATTGCTCCAGGGCAGCCTCATTTCATATCTACTTCTCGTACTTCTCATCTCCCGAATAGGTGATGACTCCATCTCGATCGGTGCAGTAGTACACATCATCCGCATCCTTAATATTGGTCTTTTTCTTCATAATCTTGCCAGTGGTGCTGATGAGGTACTCTTTTCCTTCATACTCAAAGGGCTGATACTTCGTTCCGTCCTCCGCTTCCATCCTACGGCCCTGGATATAGATCACGCCATCGTCAATGCCGTTGACGCCCGCGCCCTTTTTGCTGCTGGCAGTGCGGAACTTGTAGGAATACCGCTCCCCATCGATCTCTAAGGTAGTGGTTCCGGTTTTCATTGCCCCTTCCTTGGGCGAATCGCCGAAGTAGTACACAAATACATCCTCATCCGCCTCCGGAAGATCGTCCTCGGACTCGATCTCCACCGCTTCCGCAATGGTGCGCCCGTCCTCCTCAAAGGTGATCTTGAAAAGACCGTGAAGCATTTTCCCGTACTCGTCAAAGCCGTATTTTTGGCCCTTGATGGTCTTGATTTCGGAAACCGTCAGCTCGCCCTTAGAATCCGCGTAGTACCAGTAAGTCTCTCCTTCATCGTATCCCTCCGGGTCAATATCCTCGTCCGGATAGGTCTTAAACCAGCCCACGGACAGCCAGCACTGATCCTCGGAATTGTAATACAGATTGCTGGGGCTTCCAACCTCGCCGGGATCTGCGTACCACTCGAATTCCGCCGCTCCATACTCGTTAAAACGGTATTTCCGTCCGTTGATCCGCTTGCTGTCTTCGTCCGTCACCTTTTTGCCGTTGGCCTGGAAATAGAACCAGTAGCCATCCCCTTCCCGGTCATCGTTCTCATCGTCCACTGCCTCCAGGTACTTCCAGCCATTGGTCACCAGGCGGCCGCCGTTCTCCGGGTCGCAGTAGTACACTCCCTCCTGCCAGGCATCCTCGTCGGTAAGCATCTCCCCGTCCTCGCTGATCCAGCCGGACAGCATATGGCCCTCCTCGTCGAATATGAAACGAGCATTTCCCGCAGCTGTGGGGAGGGTCACGGTTTTCACGCGGTCGCTGCTGTCGGATTTTTTCACGCCCTTTCCGTTTGCCTGGAGGTAATACCACCAGGTATCGGGCTCATCGCTGTCTCCATCCTCATTTTCCACTTCCCGCCACTCATTGGACACCATCGCGCCCACGGAATTCACATAATAGTAATTGTCGTCCACCTCCACAATAGAGCTGCGGACCATCCTGCCATCGGAACCAAGGTAAAACCAGTTTTCGCCGGATTTCTTAAAAACATCCTCCGCCTTACTTCCATCCTTCTCATAATAGCACCATTCGTCTCCTTCCATAGCCCAGCCTGTAGCCCCGAAGGACACCATGGCCATTGCCGCGCTGCAGACGGCGGATACTCCCAAAATTCCTATTCCTTTTATACGCTTTCTCATAAAAATGCTCCTTTCTTTTTCAGTGGCCCCATTGTACAGCCTGGACTTGCTCCAAGGTCAATAGGGTTAAAGAAAGGTTTAGAAAGCGTAAGAATCCTTACGATTTAGGATACGGTATAGTTTAGTGAGCCAACAAATACAATATCTAAATGGATTTTATTCCGCTTCATTTAAAAACCGGCAGCCAAATCTGACCGCCGGATTCTCTTCCATATTCTGAACCATTATGAATTTCCTTACGCCATATCATCCCCAAGCCTCTTAATATTATCCCGGTTGCCGATCACCACCAGGGTATCTCCCTGGTTCAGCACGCAGTCCGGGCGGATGTCGGTGGTAATGGCCTTGTTGTGGCCGATGGCGATAATATTAATTCCATACTCCTTTCGGATCTGGGAACCTTCTACCGT
>CALWQV010000108.1 GCA_944383785.1 uncultured Enterocloster sp.
CAGCAAATTTCTACATATCGAACTCTTATCCAGGGAAGCATGGACTTCCAAAGACACAAGATTTCTGACACTCTCTCTGATCCTACCGGATTTGGCGGAACTCCTTTTCCGATGCCGCGTTTATCTCAAGGAAAATCTTCCTTTCGATTATGCCGATCCTTCTTATTCTTCTATATCTTTGGAATAAGCCGTACCAGATCAGCTTTGGAAATTTCCAGCACTGCGCCAGCTTGCTCGGCAGTTAACTGTAAGTTACGCATTAAATTTCTCAGGCTGGTGAGCAGGGTATTCTCCGTCACCTGTTGTGTGACCTGCTCCGTCACCTGTTGTGTGACCTGCTCCGTCACCTGTTGTGTGACCTGCTCCGTCACCTGTTGCGTGACCTGCTCCGTAATTTGCTGGGTCACTTCGTCCGTTACCTTCTCCCGAAGTTCCTCTTTCAGAACCGGAATCATCTCTTTTCTTACCTCGTTTTTTACCTCTTCTTTTAAATCTGCTTTCCATTCCAGAATCGCTTGGCACATCGTGACTCCCTCCTCATTTGGCTGAATCTTCAAATTCGCATTGATACAAGTGTTTAATACATCTACTTCGTTTCGGCCTAATATTACATCCTGCCGTTCTCCCTGGAACCATTCCATCAATTTTTCTTTATCCGTGGAATACTTAATAAAGCCCAGCACATCTCCTAAGGATGTATGAAACTTTTCAAAATCTACCTTCGAGAGCTCTGCCGGGGAGACTAAATGAACCCGGTATTCTGGCAGCATAGAACGGATCATGGCATCTTTGGTAGCTATCATCTCCCGCAGGCTGCGGGGACCGTCCCAGTCTTTTGGCGAGAAGAAAACCACCAGGGTGATGACAGGCAGAAGCTTATCCTCCCGGTAGAAGCCGGAAAGAAACTCTCCACGGCTGTGTCCCTTATGGTCCTTGTTCTTCCGGTGGATTCTGGCTGTCTCATCTACTTGTCTTGCGTACTGGAGCGCATCATAGAGCAGGTTCCTCACCGGGGCCGCATAGTGAACATCATCCTGGCTTTCGATGCCAAGGAGCAGATAGGCTGCCCGCTGGTCCTCCATGGCCGACAGGGCCTTAAACAAATCACGGTATCTCTGTACCGGCTCACTTTTTTGGTCTGCGCCATAGGGGACGGAAAATTCTGCCGGATCCAGCTCCCTCAGCTGTTCCGGGTTGATTACCTGCCGCCCTTCATACAGGTAAAAATTGAAAATGTCCGCGAATACACTGTTCTGCCGCAGATATTTTTTTGTGACGGTGTCCGTTTTTCCCACTACTTCTCTTCCTCCTTCATTTTACTAAATTGAATCGTTTCTGTAAAGGGTGTTCTGGCTGCCGAAGCGTAGCCTAGGATACCTGGAGAACCAGGCAGTCTTGAACCTTTAAGCAGACTGAACGCTGCTGATGAGGCCATTGTATCAGATGAGGAGGGGGGATGCAAGGACTATTTTTCAATATAGCTATTTTAGCCATTGCCCTCAGCGGCCTGATTTGCTAAACTAAGACAGAAGTTGATTTGGCGTAAGTGGAAAGGAGAACAGGATGAGTTTAAGGATTCCATATGAGATTGTGAAGGAAACGATTAAAAAGGCGCTGCTTCAGGCAGGGCTTACGGAGGAGCAGGCGGAAGCCTGCGCCCAGGTTCACGCTCAGTCCAGCGCCGACGGAGTGGAGAGCCACGGTTTAAACCGGGTTCCCAGGTTTGTAGATTACATCCGCAGGGGATGGGTTAATCCGGAAGGAAAGCTGGAGCTAAAGGGGGCTAAGGGAGCGGTGGAAAATTATGACGGCCACCTGGGAATCGGCGTTTTAAACGGCCTTTTCTGTGCTGACCGGGCCGTGGAGCTGGCGAAGGCACACGGAATCGGCTGCGTCACCCTGCGCAATACCACCCACTGGATGCGCGGCGGTACATACGCCTGGCGCATGGCCCAGGCGGGGTACGCGGGGATCTGCTGGATTAATACCGAAAGCTGTATGCCCCTGTGGGGAAGCGATGAGCAGAGCGTGGGAAATAATCCCTTCTGCATTGGACTTCCCAGGGAAAAGGGGCCGGTGGTGCTGGATATGGCTATGAGCCAGTATGCTTACGGAAAGCTGGGGGTATACCGTCTGGCTGGCCGGAAGCTTCCCTATCCGGGAGGATATGACCAGGAGGGCAATCTGACCACGGATCCCGGAGCCATTGAACAGACCCGCAGGATTCTGCCCATGGGGTATTGGAAAGGAAGCGCCATGGCCCTTGCTTTGGATTTGGCGGCTGCTATGCTAGCAAACGGCAATACGGGATCGGAAATGGACGCCATCGGCATGGGGAGCTGCGGAAGCTGCTGCCAGGTATTTATTGCCTTTGATCCATATTTGTTTGGGACGAAGGAGGAGATCCAAGAAAAAATGGAACGGCGGATTGAGGCAGCCCATGGCAGCCATCCAGAGCGGGAAGGTGGACGCATCCTTTATCCCGGCGAGCGGACGATAGCAGACAGGGCCCGGAGCATGGAAGAGGGAGTATCGGTGGATGAGCAGATCTGGCGGCAGGTCTGCGCGCTGGCGGAAGGGAAAGATGGTGAAGGGATACAATGATGATTCTTCCGTTGCTTCTGACGCTCGTTTTCCTGGTTCTTTTGGCGGCAGTTTCCTTGGTTGACTGGAATACCATGAAGATTCCGGACAAGTTAAGCGCCGCAGTATTGGCTGTGGGAATCCTGGCCGCCCTGTGGGACTGGTTCGGGATGAAAATGAGCTTAAGCCAGCCGGAGGTTACGATGCTGGAGCGGCTTTTGGGGCTTTTTTGCGTCAGCCTCCCCATGGAAGTTTTGATCCGTCTGATTCCAGGTTCCTTCGGAGGCGGCGATGTAAAGCTGATGGCGGGAATCGGGTTCTTTTTGGGCTGGAAAAACTGTCTGCTAGGATTTGTCCTGGCGGTGATTGGGGGAGGAATCTATGGCGGCTGGCTTTTGCTTGCGGGGAAAAAGAGCAGGAAGGATCATTTTGCCTTCGGTCCCTTTCTCTGCGCCGGAGCAGCGGCAGCTTGCCTCTTTGGCGGGCAGATTTTGGCCTGGTATTTGGGATAAAGTCTGTTCAATTTCACTGCTGTCTGTTACAATGATGGTAAGAAAAAGCAGGGGAGGGAGACGATGAAAAAGCGGATAAAGTACGATATTTTTATATCTTATCGCCGGGACGGAGGAGAGTCTACGGCTAAGATTCTGCGGGATAAACTTTCGGAGCTGGGATACCAGGTGTTTTTTGACGTGGAGTCTTTGCGGTCAGGTGATTTCAACACAAAGCTCTATTCCGTTATTGAGGAATGTGAGGATTTTCTGTTGATTTTATCCCCTGGAGCGCTTAACCGTTGTCAAAATGAGGATGACTGGGTTCGCCTGGAGATCGAGCATGCTTTAAAGTCCGGCAAGAACGTGATTCCGGTGATGCTCAGGGGGTTTTCCTTTCCGGAAAAGCTGCCGGATTCCATTGAGCCTTTGCGCTACAAAAACGGCGTGGAGTCCAACTATCAGTTTTTTGACGCCTTTATCGAGAAGCTGAGATTGTTCTTGCGCTCCAAGCCCGCCATCAGCAGGCGCATGAGAAACCGCCCCCTGGGCAAGGGGATTCTGGCGGCGTTTTTGGCGATGGCCCTGTTGGGAGCGGCTGCTGCGGTGGGGATTGGCCGTCTGGGAGCGGACCGGGCTTACCCCGCTACGAAAGCGGAGGAAAATTTGACCGGAAATCTTCTATACTATGTGCAGACCAACGCGCTGCTGATGGAAACGGCGGCGGAATATATGGATCAGGTCTATAAGGCCTGCGGCCGTTATCTGGAAAATAGCGCCGCCAGCAGAGAAGGACTTTTAAGCGAACTGGAACAGAATCGGAGGCTGCTTTACAGTATGAACCTTGAGTCAGGGGCTATGCCCCAGGAGCTGAAAGCGGGATTGGCGGAGTCTCCATTTTCCCAGGCGGACGCACAGGCGATGCACGATTATCTGGAGCAGTTCTGCCAGAAATGTATTTCCAATACCTATTTTATGGAATATGTGACGGACCCGGAAACCTATCTGGACCAGACAGTTCGGGAGGACGTGCTGGCGAACTACCAGGAGATGTTTCGAGAGGAGCTGAAGGTGATCGCCTATGGGATCAACGAGCTCTTGCTGCCGGTAGAGAAGGAGGAAGCGCTGGAAGGATTTAAGCATGATTTCCTGCCCCAGCTCTATTTCATTCCCCTTCAGGCCGCAAGCTGGAGTATGGATCAGGCGGCCTTAGCCAGCGCTGAGGAAAACAGCTGGAATGTCATGGAGCGCTGCATAAGTCAGGTAACGGTGCAGGTTGGTGAGGAAAATATGAAGCTGATGGAGTCAAAGGCCCGGCTGGTGGAGGAGTTGACGGCGCAAGGACTTTCCCATGAGGAGGCGGAGGTCAGGGTGGAGAGCTTAAGCGGCTCTTCCGGCCAGATAGCGGAACAGCGCGCCCAGCTGGAGGATGCGGAACGCCAGCTGGAGGAAAAGCTGAACGAGGCCAGAGAGAAGTTTGCCCCTCAGGAATCGGACGATCCAGACCTAGTCTGGGGAAAGATGCTCCGCTTCTTGAATTTGGGACTTTACGATGAGGCTTTGAGCTGCCTGGATGTTTACCGGGAAAAGGTCAGGGGGCAGGATGAGTACGCCCAGGAATATGTGCCGGCGGTACGGCGTTTTATTGAAAATATCGGCAGCACCGGCATCGACTACGGGCTGATGGTGGTGGCTTATGAGCCAGGGCAGACCAGCCATGAGCAGTACCAGATCGGAGATGTGGTGATTGCTGTGAACGGGCAGACGGTTCACAATTATGAAGAGTACAGCCAGGCCAAGGAAGGAATATCCGGGGAAGCGGAATATCCGGTTGTGGTGCTGAGGGCTTCCCGGGAGGGAGGATCCGAATTAAAGGAGCAGGAGCTTATGATACCGGCAGACGGCCCAAGGGTTCAGATTCGGGAGCTGTCGGAGCAGATTGACTGAGAGGGGGGGAGCCAGGATGGAGAAGCAGGGAAGAAACGGATGGTTCTCCCGTCATAAAAAGGCCCTTGCCATGGCATTTACCGCCGTGATCTTTGGGATTGCCTTGATTGGAAGCGTTGAGTATTATACACAGGTCAGGTACGCGGGAGAGGTGGTCTATGAACGGCTGCCGTCCACGATTTTGTTCAGCGTGATTAAGCTGTACGCATTTTCCCCTACGGTCAGTACCGGCGTTCCCACTCCCCTTTGCTATGAGGCCGCCAAATGGCTGGCGCCCCTGTGTACGGCTTACTGGCTGTTGCGGGCCCTGGAAGCGGTGCTGCGCCACCGGCTGGAGCTGATTTCCAGACGGCTGGGGAAAAAGAACCAGATCTTGGTGGTGGGATACAATCCCGAGAGCGCTGCGTTTTTGGTGAATCTGGAGGAAGAAAACCAGACGAAGCGCAGGGAAGGGGGAGACGAGCATTTGGCGGTTTTAGTTCCGGATCAGGTGCTGGAGCAGGAGGTAAGGCTGGAACTGGAACGGGAAAGGGTGCTGGTGCGCCAGCCATTAAAGGCGGAGGACGCCCATAAAGGGGAGTTTGCCGGAAGCTGGCTCAGGGATTTTAAGGAAGCGGTTCTCTTTGGCTCCAATTCTCCGGGGAATTTTGTAATCTTAAAGCGGGTTTTGGACTGGGCGGGCAGCCAGAATGGGGCGTCTATTTCGGGACGGGGAAAGATACGTTTGGCAGTTCGCTGTGAAAACAGGATACTAAGGAAGGTAATGGAAGATTACTATGATAGATTTCCCGGTGAAAAGCCCTTGGAGCTGCGCCTGTTTGCCATGGCGCAGATGGCGGCGGAGGATCTTTTTGCCAGGGAGCCCCTGTATGCCAACTGCCTGGACCGGGGAAGGGCCTGGCTGAAAGATCAGCTGGATAAGGGAAACCGGCCCGGCGCGGCGGCTGTTTTAGGCCAGATTCCCAACCCACATCTACTGATCGCGGGCTTTGGCAGCCTGGGGCAGGCGGTGTTTGAGGAAGCGCTGCTGACGGGAGCTTTGAGCTTTTGCTCTCAGGTGGAGGGATATAAGCGGCTCCGTATTACCATCATTGACCGAGATGGGGAGAAATGCCGGGAGCTGATTCAGTCCCGCTATCCAAGAATCAACAAAATCTGCCAGGTGGAATATATCGCGGCTTCCATGGACAGCATCCAGGTGGAGCGGGGGCTGCGCAGGCTTCCGCCGGTTACCTATGGGGCGGTGTGCTTTCAGGATCAGACCACTGCGGTGGAGGCTACGGAGAAGCTGCGCTGGTATCTTTCCCTCTATGGAGGACTGGAGGATGGGAACCTGAAGTTCCCGGAACGAGTCCCTATCGCGGTGCGGCTCCAGTCCGGGGGAACCGTTCTGCGCTTTTTGATGGAGCAGGAGGCCCAGGAGACGGAGAGCCCCTGCGCCCTGTTGGATTTTGGCGGCGGAAAACGGATTCTGAACCGGGAAAATGTGGTAGGCAGCAGGCAGGAGGAAGCGGCCAAGAGCTTCCATCTGGGATACTGTAAAATCCAGCAGGTGATGGAGCGGCAGATGAATGGAGCGGTCCAGGCTGAGGAGGAAGCATCGCCGGGCGGGGACGACGATGCAAGAGAGCGGCTTTGGAACGGGCTGAATTTCGAGAAGCGGGAGTCCAACCGGGCTCAGGCGAAAAACCGCCCCTATATGGCAAGGCTTTTGGAGCTTTTTGAGCCTCTTCCCCCGGCTGAAGAGATGTTTCGGAATGTAGGGAACACGGATCAGTTTTTGAAGGAGCTGAAGGAGCGGGATGTGCCGGATGTTCTGGCGGCCCAGGAGCATCTGCGCTGGTGCAATTTTCACTATGTTAAGGGATATGTGGGGCGGTGCCGGGACAGGAAGGACAAGGGGAAGGTTCGCCGGATTCAGGAGGACGGAGAGGTTTACTGCGGCAAGGTTCACAACTGCCTCATCGACAGCTGGCAGGAGATGAGGGAGGATTCCCAGGCAAGGAACACCATCTGCTACGACGTCTGCGCCCTTTACGGCTATCGCGGGCAGGGGGACAGCGGGACGGAGGGAAAGGAGTAATCGAAAGAAAATGATAGCTCCAAAAGTTCGTATATGCGAATCGAGGACGGATATGTGAAAATGACAGAAAATGAAAGCACTTTCACCAATTTTACGTATATAATTGCTAAAATTTTTCCGGATTTTTGCAGAAAAAGCCTTTACGAGTCGTTCGGTTTTGATATATAATGTACGGGATGGGCGGAAGCGTTTTGTGCTGCGCCCTCCTTTCAGGCATAAGAGACAATGCCTGCGGATTAAATGCCAATCTACAAAATACGAGGAGGAGTAAGACGGATGGCAAAATGGGTTTATAAGTTTCATGAAGGCAGCGCCGCGATGAGAAACCTGCTTGGCGGCAAGGGCTGCAACCTGGCTGAGATGACCAACTTAGGTATGCCGATTCCCCAGGGATTTACGGTTACCACCGAGGCCTGCACTGAGTATTACAACTGCGGCAAGCAGATTTCACAGGAGATCCAGGATCAGATCTTCGAGGCTCTCACCTGGCTGGAGGGCGTCAACAGCAAGAAGTTCGGCGATACCGAGGATCCCTTACTGGTTTCCGTTCGTTCCGGCGCGAGAGCATCCATGCCCGGCATGATGGATACCATTCTGAACCTGGGATTAAACGACGTAGCGGTTGAGGGATTTGCGAAGAAGACCGGAAATCCCAGATTCGCATACGATTCCTACCGCAGATTCATTCAGATGTACTCTGACGTGGTTATGGAAGTTCCCAAGTCCTACTTTGAGAAGCTGATCGACGAGATGAAGGAGGCCAAGGGCGTTCATTACGACACCGAGCTGACCGCTGAGGATTTAAAGGAGCTGGCTGAGCGCTTCAAGGCTGTTTATAAGGAAGCCATGAACGGCGAGGAGTTCCCCCAGGATCCCAAGGAGCAGCTGATGGGAGCCGTAAAGGCCGTATTCCGTTCCTGGGACAACCCCAGAGCCATCGTTTACCGCCGTATGAACGACATTCCCGGCGATTGGGGAACTGCCGTTAACGTACAGACCATGGTATTTGGAAATAAGGGCAACACCTCCGGAACAGGCGTTGCGTTTACCCGTAACCCCGCTACCGGCGCGAAGGGCATTTTCGGCGAGTACCTGATCAATGCTCAGGGCGAGGACGTGGTAGCAGGCGTTCGTACTCCTCAGCCTATCTCCCAGCTGGAGAAGGATCTGCCGGAGTGCTATGCTCAGTTTGTAGACCTGGCTATGAAGCTGGAGAATCATTTCCACGATATGCAGGATATGGAGTTTACCATCGAGGAAGGAAAGCTGTACTTCCTGCAGACCAGAAACGGTAAGAGAACCGCTCCCGCCGCCATCCAGATCGCCTGCGACCTGGTAGACGAGGGACAGATTACCCCCGAGACCGCTGTTTGCAGAATCGAGGCCAAGTCCTTAGACCAGCTGCTGCATCCCACCTTTGTTCCCGAGGCTTTAAAGGCCGGCGAGGTGATCGGCGAGGCTCTGCCCGCTTCTCCTGGCGCTGCCGCTGGTAAGGTATACTTTACCGCAGAGGATGCCAAGGCTGCCGGAATCGGCGGAAGAGGCGAGCGCGTGATCCTGGTTCGTCTGGAGACTTCTCCTGAGGACATCGAGGGTATGCACGCGGCTCAGGGTATCCTGACCGTCCGCGGCGGCATGACCTCCCACGCAGCCGTTGTTGCCAGAGGCATGGGAACCTGCTGCGTATCCGGATGCGGCGATATCAAGATCGATGAGGAAGCAAAGGTATTTGAGCTGGGCGGCTACACCTTCCACGAGGGAGACTACATTTCCCTGGACGGCAGCACCGGCAAGATTTATAAGGGCGACATCCAGACTCAGGAAGCCAGCGTAAGCGGAAACTTCCGGAGAATTATGGATTGGGCAGACCAGTTCAGAACCCTGAAGGTTCGCACCAACGCCGACACTCCCGCTGATACGCTGAACGCTGTAAAGCTGGGCGCTGAGGGAATCGGACTGTGCCGTACCGAGCATATGTTCTTTGACGCTGAGAGAATCCCGAAGATCCG
>CALWQV010000109.1 GCA_944383785.1 uncultured Enterocloster sp.
CCCAGGAACCGCAGCCCAGCGTCAGGGAGGGAGCCAGCTTAAAGTTGTACAGATCTCCGATTCCGCCGTGGGAGGAAGGAGTATTGATCAGAATACGGCAGGTCTTCATGCGCTCTGCGTGCTTCATGATCTTCTCAGTTTCATTTACATTGATAAACAGGGATGAAGTATGGCCGTAGCCGCCATCCGCCACCAGGCGCTCCGCCTTGTCCAGAGCCTCGTCAAAGGTAGAGGCCTTATACATAGCCAGTACCGGAGACAGCTTCTCGTGGGCGAACTCCTCGCTGATGTCCACAGACTCTACCTCGCCGATGAGGATCTTGGTGTCCGCCGGAACAGTCACGCCGGCCAGCTCAGCGATCTTGGGAGCAGGCTGTCCTACAATCTTAGCATTTACGGAGCCGTTGATCACAATGGTCTTGCGGACCTTATCGATCTCGCCGGGCTTTAAGAAGTAGCAGCCTCTGTACTCAAACTCTCTCTTAACATCATTGTAAATAGACTCCAGAACAGTTACGGACTGCTCGGAAGCGCAGATCATGCCGTTGTCAAAGGTCTTGGAGTGGATAATGGAGTTCACCGCCAGCTTAATGTCCGCAGTATCGTCAATGATAACCGGGGTATTTCCGGCGCCTACGCCAAGGGCGGGCTTTCCGGAAGAATAAGCTGCCTTCACCATGCCGGGGCCGCCGGTAGCCAGAATCAGATCCGCGTCTCTCATTACCTCATTGGTCAGCTCCAGGGAAGGAACGTCGATCCAGCCGATAATGCCCTCGGGAGCGCCTGCCTTCACAGCTGCCTCCAGAACAACCTTCGCCGCCTCGATGGTACATTTTTTCGCCCTGGGATGGGGAGAAATGATGATAGCATTTCTGGTCTTTAAGCAGATCAGGGTCTTAAAAATCGCGGTGGAGGTGGGGTTCGTTGTAGGAATAACAGCGGCGATCAGGCCGATGGGCTCCGCCACCTTCTTAATTCCGTACTCCTTGTCCTCTTCCACTACACCTACAGTCTTAGTGTTCTTGTAAGCATTGTAAATGTACTCAGAAGCGTAGTTGTTCTTGATTACCTTATCCTCTACTACGCCCATGCCGGTCTCCGCAACGGCCATCTTCGCCAGCGGGATCCGCATCTTGTTGGCCGCGCTGGCAGCCGCGTAGAAGATCTTGTCCACCTGCTCCTGTGTGTAGGTCGCAAAAATCTTCTGAGCCTCGCGCATAGCCTTCATCTTCGCAACCAGTCCGTCAACGCTGTCGATGATCTCGGGAACGATCTGCTCGGTTTTCTTTGCCATTTCCTTTTCCTCCAATTTCCTTGTGTTTGCTTGTTAATTAATTATCAATCTTACTGACTGCATTATATAGTATTGTTAAAAAAATGTCAATACTTATTTTTGTAAAATTTATTTAGTATGATCTGGCTGCTGCAATAATTAAGAAGGGCGCTGGCGGCGGCAGTATTTAAGCCGCCGGAGCCGCCCTTTACTTTTTTCGCTCCCTCAACTCCTTAAAAAGATCTTTCATCGGCCGGCTTTAGGATTCATGCTCCGTAAACCCCGGGGCTCCCACCCGCTCCAGGCTCAACACAAGCCCCAATACCAGTATGCAGAAAATCCACATTTCAGCCCCGTTCGCGAAAACGAGCGTCTGCTGGCGCTGTGTCATAAAATCACCGCCCTTCTTGATATCGCTGCGCAAGGCAAGCGATTCGTAAGTTCTGCTCAACCGTCAATTCTCCATGGCTTTCCAGGCTCAGCCTAGGGCGGAAGCTGGCATTTATAGGAATGCCGTCATGAAGAAATGTCGCTGTTACTGCCGGATCTGTTACTCCATGCATTCATACCGATTTTTCTCTGGTTGCCGGATCGATGTCCTTTACAAGCCCCTCTCATAGTCGGAAAGCAGGAGGAAACTGTAACATAGGTAATATGTATCAGATGCCATCTTACAACCGCAGCAATATCGTCGAATCATGTTAAACCACATATTAGCGCCTTTTTCCCACCGCCAAATAAGGATAGAACAGCACTCCATAGCTTACCATCATACCCATTAGCACCGATCCTGGAACAACAAAGGAACGCAAGATCATCTGCTGCTTGCGGCTCAGCGATCCATTGTAAAGCAGTCCTTTTACCATTGCCGCGCCGGCATCGGAGCTGGTAAGGTTCGCGACCATAACCAGCGCGCTTTCGCCAGGGACTCCCATGAGAGGCTTTAAAATCGGGGACAACAGTTTTTATGAGCTGTTCACCTTCTTTTGCGTCCCGACAGGTTATCTTGCAGGACTTCTTGTCCATCGGGTATTCGGTAACACTTACTGGCATCTTAGCGCAGTAGAAGCCGTCGGATTCGCAGGCACGATGGCAGGCGGCGTTATGATGAGTACCTGGGGGGGGGGGTGATTTATTTCCGGAAAGTCCTTTGATGTTTGACTTATATTTTAGAAAAATTGCCAAAGGGCCGGAAAACCGGCCCTCTTAGCAATCCATTATAACAAATTCGCAAAAACACCTGCAATAATAACAGAAGTAATCGTAACTGTAACAAATCCTCCCACGATCATTGGCGCGAACATCTGCCCCATTAAATATTCCTTCTCTTCTGGCGTTTCAGATAACGCTTCGCAGGTTGACTCTGTAATGATCGCGTTTGGCGGAAATCCATACAGCGCCGTTAGGCCAGTCGCAAAAGAAAGAAGAAACGGCGTATGCAGAATTTTAGAAATTACAAAGCAGAAAATCGCCATGCCCAAAACGCCTATTACAATCAATGTAACCATGGGTATCACAATATTTCCAAGCATTTCCGGAGTGCAATCCTTCAAGCCGTCAAAAATGTACATCATAATCGAAAACATGACAATTCCATAGGAATTTGATTTGTTTAAGGAATTTTCATCCAACAGCCCAAGCCGTGTAAAAATAACCGCTAAAACCAATACCCAAACCAAACCGCTGATGCTACCGATTACCGGCACTGGGATTGTCGCCAGCATGGTTGCCATCCAGCCAACAATAGCCAATTTAGCCAGAATCATAACAATCGAGTTAAAACGGTCTGGAATCGGAGGAAACAATTTCTTTTCCGAAGCAGCAATCAAATTTCCGTTTGTTGTGTCCACTTCCCGGCTGGCTGCAACGACAGCCTGCTTATTTTCCCGAAAATGTTTCAGCATTTTCTTTCCTTCAAGCTGCAGGCAGATTGATGTCAGCGGATAACCCGCAAATCCCTGGACGCAATACATGGCAATCGCAAAAACCGCAGCTTCCGTCATACCTTTTGCCTCTGCTGCCGACTGCATTAGTGTCGCAGCTACTAAACCTCCTGTAAGCGGAGGCAGTCCTACGATCACAAAACTGCGGTCTATCAAAATCGGGCAAAGGATCATTGAGAAAATACACATTCCCGCTAAACCAGCAAGACAGATAATAATTGTTTTCCATTGCTCTAAAAGCTGTTTCAGGCTGATGACTGTCCCCATATGCGCAACCATCAAGTAACAGCACACCGTACTTCCAAAGGGAATCAAATTGGCATCTGAAACAAGATCATGAGGAAAAACAGTCCAATATCCCAGCAGCATAATCACCGCGCTGATAAATACAGACGGAATCCATGCTTTCGTTAAAGATGAAATGACTTCACCCGCAACAAATGCCAATGCCCCGATCGCCAAAGCAAGCATAAAATTATACATACTACCTCACCCCTCTATTTGTATTTTTGCAGATTCCCCATCTAACCAAGAACAAAAGCAACCTCAGCACATACTCCAAGGGGCATTACCGACTCATCCAAGTCAAACCGGCTATTGTGATGGGCAGCGCCACTGCCAAGTTCTTCATTACGGATACCCAAAAAACCTAGCACACCTGGATATCGGTTCAAATATTTGCAAAATGTTTCCGATGCATACCAGCGGTCACAATCGCAAAATACATTCTCGCCCCATATCTGCCCCAAAGTCCTATGTACTCTTTCTGCTACACCGGGATCATTAATAACAGGCTCCAGGATAATTTTTGTACAAGGCTCATATTCTACCGAACAACCATGACATTTGGCCACGCACTCGGACGTCTGTTTGATCAGCGAAAGAACAACCTCTCCCGACTCTTTATCAAAATAACGGGATGTACCGGACAGATACGCCGTTTCCGGAATTACATTCCACAACTCCCCTGCCTGAAAAATGCACAATCCGAAAGTTACCGTTGCCTCCGCATTGATCTGATTTCGAAGGGCAGAATCCATCTCCGTAACGATATGAGCCGCAGGTACGATCGGATTCGCTGCCAAATCAGGCCGGGAACCGTGTCCCCCTCGTCCCTTCACATGGATTCCAAATCCGACAGCGCCAGCCATCCTCGAACC
The DNA here is from genome assembly GCA_944383785.1 of uncultured Enterocloster sp. Taxonomy (GTDB): domain Bacteria; phylum Bacillota; class Clostridia; order Lachnospirales; family Lachnospiraceae; genus Enterocloster. The sequence goes on from CALWQV010000109.1 coordinate 4,377, forward strand.
GGACACTATATTGATCTTTCCAGCCTCCAATGCGTTGTAGACATGAAGCGCGAAGCACTCGTCAACCGTATAATGTTCCAGCGCCTTCATCATAGAAACAACCCCTGTTGTTGATTCCTCTCCTTCCTCAAAACAACAGTACACCGTACCTTCAATTTGATCTTTAATCTGTAGCAACACCCTGATTGTCCCCAGCATCATCGCCATATGAGCGTCATGGCCGCAGGCGTGGCAAACCCCTTCCTTCTGTGAGATGCAAGCCTTAGGGCCCTTTAAATTTTGAACATCTTCCTTTACTGGAAGCGCATCCATATCGCAGCGGAGCAAACGGTTCCGACCAGGCTTTTTCCCTTCGACTGCCGCAATTATACCTGTCCCATCGATGCGTTCATAGGGGACGCCCATGCGGTTCAATTCTTCTGCTATAAAATTACTGGTTTCAAATTCCTGATTGGACACCTCGGGAAAGCTGTGAAAGTGCCGCCGCATCCGGATCATATAGTCCTGCTGCGCCTCAGCCATCTGCTTAATCTCATTAAAACCCATTACCCCACCTCTTTCATGATCTTCTCTTAATCGCACCCTCAATTCGGCTTAATGCTTCCTCCAACTGCTGACGCGGGCAGGCAAAATTTAATCTCTGAAATCCATCCCCTTCCCCGTTGGGGCCGAACATCGCGCCATGATCTGTTGCCACCTTAGCTTCATGAAGCATAAAATTCCAAAGTTCATCGTTACTCATTCCCAGGCCTCTAAAATCCAGCCAAGCCAAATAAGTGGACTCGGGAATATGATATTTAACCTCCGGCATCCTCTGGGCAATAAAATCCGCAATATACTTTGCGTTCCCTCTCAGATAGCAAAGCAGCTCTTCAAGCCAGTCCTCGCTTTCCCGGTAGGCTGCAATCTGTGCCACCGCTCCGAAATTCCCGGGCCAAAGATAGTACGGCGCCATCTTTTTGATAAACGCCTCCCTGATTTTGTCGTTGGGAATAATAATATCTGAGACAAGCAACCCCGCAAGATTAAAACTCTTGGACGGCGACGTACATATGATGCAGCTTTGCGCCATTTCCTCACTAACAGTCGCATAAGGCACAAATGCTTCCGGGCCTAAAATGAGATCGGAATGAATTTCATCCACCGCAATCATAACGTCATGATCCGCGCAAATCTGTCCTACCCGCTTTAATTCTTCTTTGCTCCATGTACGGCCTACGGGATTATGAGGGCTGCAGAGAATCATAAATTTTGTTTTCGGGTCCTGAGCCAGCTTTTCAAGCTCCTCAAAATTCATCTCATACCGCCCGTCTTTATTTAGCAATGGGTTAAAGGCTACTTTTCTACCCGTTCCCAAAACATAATCGTAATATGGATAATACACTGGCGACTGAATGATCACAGAATCGCCAGGTTCCGTGTACATCTCAACTCCACACACCAGCGCCATATTAACTCCCGGAGTATAGACAATCCATTCAGGTTTAATTTTCCAGTGATTACGGCGTTCCTGCCAATCAACGCAGGCCTGAAGGTACTCATCCGAAGGGTAGCCATAGCCATATGTTTCGTGGGCTGCCCGTTTACTCACCGCCCTCGCAATCGCCGGAGAGACTTTAAAATCCATATCCGCAATTCCCATAGGAATAATATCTGATTCTCCATACATCTGCTGCCACCGCTCCGGAGACCATTTGATGGAAATAGTCTGCGTCCGGTCAATTTTTTCATCGAAATTGTACTTCATTTTTCACCCAACTCTTTCTTTTTTTACTCTGATCAGGTATAATAGTTTCGCTATGCATACGATTTAAGGGCACCTTTCCCTTACCTTTCCTGTAGTCTTTACAGATTAGTAAGTCCGGACCGATTCTCGCCTGCAAACCAGATTCGGCCCACGGGTACCGGTATTCCCTTTTGTCTTACCGAAAAAGGCTTAGGTTAATGTGCCCAAAAATCGCAATGCCATAATAACTTCGCGCCATTTGATATATCATTTAGCACAATATAATGATATATTATTTGCAATATATTGTCAATAGGGAGAATGATTTTGGACACTATAAATGAAATTGTTGCAAAAAATATCAAAAAAATTCGACTTGAGAAGGGGTTAAGCCAAGATGAGCTGGCCAGGCTTAGCGGAATCAGCAAATCTATGCTGGTGCAGATTGAAAGAGGGACAGGAAACCCTTCCCTGTCCACTTTATGGAAAATCGTAAATGGTATGCAGATTCCCTTTAATGAGCTGCTTGTACAGCCAGAAAACTCCTATGAAATCGTGCGGCTTTCGGATCTCGATCCCATCTTGGGAAATGGGGGAGGCATTAAAAACTACGCGATTTTTCCGGATAATGAAAACCGGCGTTTCAGTATCTACTATATGGAAGTAGAGCCCGGCTGTAGCTGGCAGTCCGAGCCCCACTTACGAGGAACGATTGAATTTATAACTGTATTTAGCGGAGTACTTGAAATTCAAAAGGAAGATCACTGTTTCCAAATTGCCAAAGGTGAAAGCACCCGTTTTAAAGCGGATTTAGTTCATTCCTACCGCAATATCAGTGATGAGATTCTTATATTCCACAATATTCTTTATAATCCCTAGCGCCTCCAGTCCCCGCCCAACATGCGGGGACTGTTTACGTCTTACGCCCCCGCCGGATCCAACCTCACATCCGTATACCAATACCCAAATCTTCCTTCAGGCGTTGACTGGCCCTTTGCCAGAACAAAATGAGGGAAGCCGAACATGGAAGCCATATACTTTTCATTGCTGTAGTAGTTGCCCGGAACTCCCAGTATGTAGCGGCTTTTCTCCCTGCCCGGAATATTTACCTTTGCTAAAATCAGATAGCGGTAATTATAGTAGCCGTGAAGAAGGAAGCTGTTGTTGCCGTAGGTCCAGATTTCCCTTGGCATAAGGCCGATGTCCTGAGGCTTGATGGTCAGGATTTCACAGCCTCCGGCGCAGTCGAAGGCCTGGATCTTGGGCCAGCGTTTGCGGAAGCTTTCCCACAGCTCTCCCGGCTTCATCGCCGATTTTTCCTCTTCCTCCAGCTGTTCTAAGATGCGGGGATCCTCCAGAATCAGCTCGCCTGGCTCTGAGCTTTCCGCTGTTTCGGCCTGTATCTGTTCAGCCTCCGGCTTTATAGCTGGCTGTTGGGAATCTTCCTTAGGAGCTTGCCGCTCTTGCGGCCGTGCCTCTGATGGCAGCTTCTCGGTTTCTCCACTTTCCAGCGGCGACGATTTTTGTACGTCTGGGCTTTCGGCAATCGTTGCCTTCTCCCCGGGCCCCAAAACCTGAATCTCCTCCGGCTCCACTGGCTGCAGGCTGTAGAAGGGCTCCCGCTCTCCCGCCTTGTCCTCCTTCACATTCTCCTGTATCTCCTGATCCAGCCGGGCGGCAATCTTCTCTGCCTCCCTGTGAATCTCTTCCCGCTTCATCCGGTTTTCCCCGGAAGCCTCTGCCAGCTCCACCTGGGCCGCGTGGGCCACCGCGTCCTCCCAGATCGTGCGGTAAGAGCGCCAGGAATCGGCGGGCTCATGGATGGAAAGGCCGTAGCACGCCTCCATGCCAATCCCGGAATCCGCCACATTCTCCACCGGCACGGTGGCGCGAAATTCCCCGGCGCCGCCCCGGATAAAAATGGTTCCCAGACCGATCTCCTTTCCCGGCGACAACAGATATACCCCCAGATCGCTTCCACCCACATAAACCTTCTTCACACTGATGCTCAGCCTGCACTGACCGTTTCTGGATTCCAGCTTCACAAAGCCGATATTTCTCCCCTTCGTCTCCCCTTCATACGCATAAATATAGGAAATCAATCTCCTGTAATTTGCCATACGCTCACCTCGCCTCATGGTACGCAGCATCAGCCGCCCTCTCCCCCAAGGGTCAAATGCTTATTTCTGCCTTTATACCTATTCTATGCGTGATTCGGTCGGGAATATGACACAAAAAACCCGGAAAGCGTATGCTCTCCGGGTACAGGGCGAATTCCTTAATCCAGGAACGCGGGCGGAGCCGGCGGCTTGCCCATGGCTCTCTCGATTTTCGTGGTCAGCACAAAGGAAATGCAGCCCAAAACCGCCCCGAACACGATGGCCAGGATTCCAAAAGGTTCTCCTAAAATCTGCCATACCACTGCGGCTACAGAACCCACTATCACACTGACGATACCAGCGTTTTTCGTAGCCTCCGGCATGGCCAGTCCCAGGCCATAAGCCGCAAAAGGACCTGCGGAGCGCAGGGCAAAAGCAAACAGGTTCAGGGTTACGATACTGATATTCAGCATTGCGATCAGCATCGCGCACAGGCCGATGACGATGTTGCAAACTCTGGTCATAATCAAGGTCTGGCGTATGTGTCAAGTAATCGTTGGCACTTTTCCTTTTTCTTTTGATGTTTGATTATTTCATCTTTTTTCTGACTATTTTAAAGGCTCTTTCTCTCAACTTCCATGTCTCCTATGAACAGAATGCTGACATAAACGCCTTCCTTGATGCCGTTCTCATCGCATCCAGCAAAGGCATATGATGGGTGATGACATCGACATCTCTGTTTCCCTTCCCTTCTTTTTTCGGCGCTTTTGCCGCACTCAGGGTCTGCACAATTTCCTGCATCTGCATCGTAAAGATCAGGCCGTCCGT
>CALWQV010000110.1 GCA_944383785.1 uncultured Enterocloster sp.
GGTTTCCCTGGTGATTCTCAGCAAATCCTTTTCCAGGCTTCCCAGATAGATATCCTCCCGGTAAAGGGCGTCCACCTCCCAGGTCACCGGGAACTCCGCCAAATGGCAGCACTCCAGATTCTCCGTATCGCTCAGCATAGACACCGTAATCTCCGGCACTACCGCCACCCCGACTCCCTGAGCCGCCAGGCGGCAGGAAAGCATATTGCTGTGAGATTCCAAAAACAGGTTCGCCCTCACTCCGGTTCCCTTGATCAGGGTATCCACACAGTGGCGCAGCACATGACCCTTGGCCAATGTAATCAGCGGCAGATGGGAAATGCTTTTCCAATTAAAGATACGTCTCTCACGGTCCAGAAAATCCTCATCCTTCAGATAGCCTTTCGCCGCTACCAGGATGATTTCTTCCTCGGAAACCTTATACTGGCCGATGCCTTTCCTGGAATCCCACATCGGCATAAAGACAAAGTCCACATCGCCGGCCATCAGCCGTTCCGTCAGCCGGTCCCCCGGTCCGTTTACCGTCTCGATCTGCACACCCGGATACTCCCGGTTAAAGACCGGCAGCAGCAGAGGCAGCATGTAAACGATCCGCTCGCTGGGGAATCCCAGCCGCAGGCGTCCGGTCTGATTCTGGGAAATGTCCCGCATCTTCCGCTGAAGCCCTTCCACCAGCACCAGCCCGTTTTTGGCATACTCCAAATACTGCTCCCCGGCGTAGGTCAGCTTCACCGGATTCACCGAGCGGTCAAAGAGACGGACTCCCAGATCCTCCTCCAGCTTATTAATATAATTGCTTAACGCCGGCTGGGTAATAAACAGCTTGGCGGCAGCTTTTGTAAAGCTGCCGCACTCGGCTACCATGCTGATATAGGTAAACTGACGTATCTCCATCCTTCATCGCGCCTCCAGCGCCGCTTCCCCTTCTTATTCCTGAGGCAGCTCAGAGGTACAGTGAGCGCAGCGGGTGGCCTCGATGGGGATCACACTCTTGCAGTAAGGGCAGACCTTTGTAGTGGGAGCCGCCGGCTCTTCCTTCTTCTTGCCCAGGGACAGGGCCTTGTTCACGGCCTTTAAGAGGCAGAACAGGATAAAGGCCATAATCAGGAAATTCACTACCGAAGAGACAAAGGCGGAAGCGAATCCCGCCGCATCCTCCAGGGTATAAGTCGCCTGGCCAGTCAGCAGATACAGAATCGGGTAAATGAAATTATCGGTCAATGAGGTTACAATTCCGGAGAAAGCGCTGCCGATCATAACACCGATGGCCATGTCCATCACATTTCCCCGAAGGGCAAACGCCTTAAACTCCTCCATAAACTTTTTCATATTCAGTTCTCCCCTTTGCTTTTGTAAATACACCGAATATGACCTTATCACAGCTGTCACGGGAAGTCAACTAAAAATCCTATTTTTCCTCCTGATTCTCTGCTTTTTCAGGCTCTTCCTCCTGTAATTTCACCTCTTGCGCTATTTCGGTTTCCTCAGTTTTCTTTACTTCTTCCACCGCCTTGGTTTCCTCGGCTTCCTGCTTTTTGCTGGCTACCCGTCTCAGTCTGACGTCCATATCCAACTCGTCATTTCCAAGAATATTGATCGTTGTTCCGCCGTAGCTGGCTTTTCCATCATTCACTTCATAATTAACCTTCGCATTGCTAATCCAGCTGTAGCCTTCCGGGAATTCCAGCCGGATGCTTTGGCGCTTCTCTCCCGTTCCGCTCTGGGTTCCCACCTCTTCCCCGGTTTCCTGGTCAATAAAGTGTACCGTGTAAGGGATCTTTCTGCCCTGTCCTTCTTTATAATAGAAGGTTCCGTTTTCATGGACATAATAGCAGGAATCCGCATCCACATTCAGGTAAAGGGAAATCTTTACATCGCTTCTGAGCACGTCTTCATAATCCCGGTTAATTTCCTGATTCACCTTATCCTCGATCTCATTGTTCAGATCCACCAGCTTGCTATAGTTTCCCGTCTTTGTTGCTGTATAAGAATCGGGGTAACGGACTACAAAGGAGAAATTATCCGCTTTCTCGTTCAGAAGTCCTGACAGGTATTCGATAATCGCATCCGCTGTGTGATTTACGCCGTCATACTCGAACATATTGCTGCCGTCCGCATTGGAAACGCTGTCAAAGAAATCGTCCATGGTGTCCGCAAAGCTTTCTCCCAGGGAAGTGTCGATCTCCCCGCTTTCCAGATACCGGGCCACCACCTCAGGACCATAATCAGTGCCGTCGGCGCTGATGGAATCCGGCTGCCAGTCATGGTGGGAGCTGACCCCTTTAATCTGGCTGTCCTCCAGATTGATGTATTTATTTCTCAGCTTGTCAAAACCATAATCGTTGCTGCCGATGGGGTCTTCCCAGGTCACGTCCACATGGTACCAGTCCCCGTCCAGCTCCACCAGGTTCCAGGCGTGAGACCAATTGTACACATACCGCGCCTCCAGGCCGCAGGCCTTGGCAGTCTGAAGGAAAGCGTCCGCGTAGCCTGCGCACTGGGCCTCTCCCTTGACAATGCAGCTGTAGGCTGTAGCATTTTCCCAGTTCTCTCCTTTTTCATACTCGCAGTTCTCCACCAGCCACTTGATGATCATGATCTCCTTTTCAAAATCGTTCATATCATCGGTGATATACGCATCCTTGAAATCCTCGATGGCCGCCTCTGTCTCGGCCCACTGGTCGGAATCCATCTTGGAGAAATTTCCGTTCTCAAAATCGTTGACCGCGTATTTGATAGAATCATCGGAGTAATCCTTCCACTCAGAATCACTGTAAGTGTACGAAACGCTGTTGGAGCCGGAACCGCCGCCGGAGCCAGAACCACCGGAACCGGAACCGCCGGAACCGGAGCCGCCGCCAAAGGAAACGCCGTCGGCCGCCGTACCTGCCGTACTCTGTCCCGCTATGGAAGGAATCCCCTTCCCCGCTTCATAAACTGGATTTCCATTTCCATCCACCCACGCCCCGTTTGCGTCCACCGTATATCCGTCCGGCGTAGTCCCGGATACCACCAGAGCGCCACCCTGAGCCGGGTCCAGGTAGTAACACTTTCCATCGATCCACTGCCAGCCGGTCATCATGGCCCCCTGGGGACCGCCTACGCGGGTATCCAGAAAATACCAGCGGCCTGAATCCATCACCCAGCCGGTCACCATAGCACCCTGGGGGCCTCCCTGATTGGGATCCAGGTAATACCAGCGGCCTCCGTCCGCCAGATCCTGATACCAGCCGGTATGCATAAGGCCGGCTTCATTAATCCGGTAATACCGCCCGTCATCCTGAACCCACTCGGACTGGCTGGTGCGGCCATCGTCGTGGACATACATCCAGCCGGCGCCTCCCTGAGTCCAGTAACCGGCCAAGGCCGTTGAAGACATCACCGAGGACAGCAGCGCCGCAGCCGCCAGATATTTTCCTGTTTTCCGTAAATTTGTTTTCTTCATGATCATTCCTCCTGCTTTTTTATTTTTCTCTTTCTATTTGGCTTCTTCCAGTTCTTGTACCACATCCTCATATTCCCGGTTCAATTCTTTTAGCATCTGCTCCGCCAGAAAATTCTGGTACAACAGGTGCAGAACCGCGGCCGCCAGGATCATGATAACGCCAAGACAAATTCTAAATCTTAGATCCCGTCCGCTTCTCCTTTCCAATTTTTCCACCTCCTTAATTACTAGACGCATGAGGGAGGCAGGAGGTTTTATATTTTTAAAAAAATTTTCAAATAAAAAATCAGGTATGCTTCCGGACAACTCCGCTGCCTGACCGCATACCTGATTTCGCCATTTATATTAACTTGAAAATGCCTCATGGGCTCCAATCCGCCCCATCCGCTTCTCATACCCCCGAAACCGCATCTCAAACATCAGCGCCCTAAAGGCCCAGTCAACATACATACCGTACCACACGCCCATGATTCCCAAGTTCATAGTTCTTACAAACCAGTAAGCCAGAAGTACCCGGAACATCCACATAGAGAAAATAGATACTACCATAGTAAACTTCGCGTCATAGCTGGCCCGCAAGGCGTTGGGAAGGGTAAAGGAGATGGGATGCAGGATCATGAAAAAGCTGTGAACCGTGATCATCCGCTGGGCCTCCGCAGCCGCCTCCGGCGACAGCTGATAAATTCCTACGATGGCTCCGGCTCCCAACACCATCACAGTGCAGACCACTGCCGAAAACCCATAATTTAGCAGCAGCAGCCTCCTGGCGTAATGCCTGGCCTGTCCGTACTCCCTCGCCCCCACGCAGCGGCCCACCACTGTAATCATCCCAAGACCGATGGCATTCGTGGCCAAATACTGAAGGGTCACCAGGTTGGAGGCGACCGCGTAGCTGGCAAGCGCCGTGGTTCCCAGGGAAGATACCAGACTCTGAAGGGTCAGCTTTCCAACCTGGAAAATGCTGTTCTCCAAACCGCTGGGAATCCCCACGGAAAGAATGTTGCGGATCATCCTGGGGCTGGGATACAGATCCCGCAGCTTGCGGACTCTGACCTGATTCTGCTTTCCCCGAATCAGGGCAATCATAATGACCGCCGCCGCCATCCGGGAAACCAGGGTGGGGTAAGCGACGCCCTCCACGCCCCAGTGAAGAATATAAACGCAGGTATAATTGCCCGCCACATTAATGGCGTTCATAACCAGCGAAACGTACATGGACACCTTGGAATTTCCCACGGACCGGTAAACCGCAGCCCCGGAATTGTAAAGGGCCAAAAAAGGGTAGGAGCAGGCGGTAATGGCAAAGTACGTCACCGCATTTTCCATCACATCTGCCTCCACCCGGCCAAAAATCAGGCCAAGGAGACTCCGGTTGAAAATCAGCGCCACCGCCGCGATTATACAGGAAACCACCATGGTAACAAACATCAGCTGTCCTGAGGCATGGCAAGCTTTCCCCACCTTTTTATTTCCTAGATACTGTGAGATCACCACCGCGCCGCCTGTAGCCAGAGCCGCCAACATCTGGTTGATCAGCAGGCTGATGGAATCCACCAGAGAAACGCCGGATACCGCCGCCTCCCCTACGGCAGCCACCATCACCACGTCCGCCATTCCCACGGCCACCGCCAGAAGCTGCTCAATCATCAGCGGAATTAAAAGCTTTGTCAAATCCTTTCCTGAAAACAACATCTCTTGCGCTCCCTTTCTACCTGCGCCTGCCCATCAGAAACCGAAACAGTCCCTGCGGCAATTCAAAAACGAACACAATCCCCAGTACAATGGCCACCGCCGTTTTCACCGCCATATACCCGTTCTGCACCGCCAGGGACAGCTCGTCCGTTACAATATAGTAAACGGTCCAGTACACTCCCGCTCCCGGCACCAGCGGGAAAATGCCGGAGATCAGGAAAATGGTCACCGGACATTCCTTAGCCACCGCCGCCAGACGGGAGAGAAACACAACCACCACAGCGGCAGCCAGCACCGCCGCCGCATCCGCCCACCAGGAGGAAGCCAGCAGGTACACCGCCCAGCCTGCTCCCCCGATAAGGCCGCACCAAGGGTATTCCTTCCTTGGAACCCCAAACAGCAGTGAAAAAGATACGGTGCCGATCATAGCCGCCAAAACTCCGTCTATCACAGCACATCACCTCCCAGGGCCCCCATCATTAGGGAATAGGCCATTCCCACTCCGATGGCAATACAGAAAAATACCAAAAGCGCGTCCAGCATCCGCACGGACCCGGATATGTAATCCCCATCCGCAATATCCCGGATGGCGTTGGTAAAGGGAACCCCCGGAATTAGAGGCATAATCGATCCAATGATCATGTAGTCCAGCTGCCCGCCTCCCCTCAGCAAAAACAAAGCGCTGCACACCAACGTCACCAACGCGCCGCCCAAAATATTCCCCACAATCTTGGACAGCCTTGGCCCGCTGATATACAGCACAAATATATACAGGAGAGTTCCCGCCGTCAGGGCGCAGAGGCCGTCCGTAAGCGTCCCTCCAAACAGGTAGCAAAAGGCCCCGCTGCCTACTCCGGAGGCCAAAATCTGGGTGATCTTGCGTTTCCCCGGCATGGATTTAATGGTCTGCAAAGCCGCCCTAGCCTCCGCCACCGTGTATTTTCCCTGGGAAATCTCCCTGGACAGCTGGTTCACCGCCGCCACCTTATCCAGATGTGCGCCGCTGACAGGTATATGCTGCACCTTGGCAAAAAAATGCTCCCTCTCATCTCCAGCCGTAGCGAAAATCCCATTGCTTAAAACAAAGGCGTTTCCGGACTCCACTCCATAATAATGGCAGATACGGTCCATGGTTTCCTCCACCCGGAAGATCTCCGCCCCGTTTTCCAGCAAAAGATGGCCGGCCTCAAGGGCCAGCTCCATCACATCCTTATCCTCTTTCTGTCTACTCATTTTAACTTCTCCCCGGCCGCCCTTAAACGCCCTTTTCCATCATCGCCCGCAGCAGATCCACCGTCTGCCCCGGCGTCATTCCTTCCTCATCTATGGTAAGATCCGCATAGCGCTCATAGTAAGCTGTCCGCTCCTCATAAAGGTCTCTCAGGGTCATGCCCTCCTTTAAAGCCACTCCCCGATCCACCACGTCGCCCACCCGGCGCTCCAGCTCCTCATAGCTCATCTTCAGATAAACCACTGTGCTGATCTCCTTTAAATGTTCCATGGCTTCCCTGCCGTAGATCACGCTGCCTCCCGGGGCAATGACCGAGCGGGAGGCTTTAATCCCGGCGTTCACCCGGTTTTCCACCGCCAGGAATCCGTCCATGCCCTCCTGGGCGATAATGTCCTTTAACAGTCTGCCTTCCGTCTCCTGAATCAAAATATCCGCATCAATAAAGGAATAGCCCAGCCGCTTGGCAAGGAGCACCCCGATGGTACTCTTCCCCGCTGAAGGCATGCCAATCAGCGTTATATTGGTCTTCATCTTCCCTTTTTCCTGCCTTTCACTATTTTTTTAACCGAATACCCAAAGCGCCCCAGCTCTTCTCCCAAAGCCCGGTATCTTCCATGGCAGTAAGCGATCAGATCCGCCCGCTCCAGATGCAGGGTTCCCTTCTCATCCAGATAGGCCGGATCCACATCCACCGCCATCACCTCAGCCAAAAACATGTGATGGCTTCCCAATTCCAGCACCTGACGGACCTGGCACTCTAAGCTTATCGGACTTTCCCCGATCAGGGGAGCCGATACTTTAAAAGCAGAAACCGGCGTCAGCCCTGTCTCCTTCCACTTATCCACATCCCTGCCGGAGCGGACGCCACAGTAATCCGCCGCCCGCGCCAGGGAACGGGTGGTCAGATTCACCACAAACTCTCCGCTTGTCCGGATTATGTCATAGGAATACCGCTCAGGCCGCACCGATATAGAAAGCATCACCGGGTCAGAGCAAACGGTTCCCGCCCAAGCCACGGTAATGATATTGGAACCTCCATTCCCATCCGCCACGCTGACCATCACAGCAGGAACCGGGTAGAGCATATTTCCGGGCCGCCATATCTGCCGCTGGCTCCGGCCGCCCTTTCTTTCAGGCCCCCTCATGACTGCTCCGCCAGCATAAGCTCCGGGATCAGCTGCTTTTTGCGGGATACCACGCCCGGAAGCTCCACCACCGGCTGGCCGTCATCCTCAATATCCTTGTGGAAGGCCTTGGCCGCCAGCTGCACAGCTCCCTGGCCGTGGCATAAAAGCTCTGTGGACTGAGTCAAAATATTGGTCAGCATAAAGAAGGTCATATTTAACTCGTGCTCCCCATTGGCAATCTCCATGTAGGACAAAAGCCTTGGCTTCAGCGCGTTCAGCTCTTCCTCGTCCAAGGAAGTAATCTGCCCTACGCCGAAGCTTAATTTGCCGCTGGTAAAGCGCTTAAAATCTTGATAGAAAATCTCCTGGTCCGACTTATCCTTCAGATTGCTTCCGGCGGAGAACATCTGAATGGCGTATTTCTCAAGATCAATCCCCGCGATCTGGGCCAGCTCCCTGGCCGCCCGCTCATCCACCGAGGTGCAGGTAGGCGAGCGAAACAGCAGGGTATCCGACACAATGGCGCTGCACAAAAGACCCGCTGTCTGCCGGTCCACCTCAATGCCGCTTTCCCGGTACATCTGGTAAATAATCGTAGCCGTACAGCCCAAAGGCTGGTTGCGGAAAAAGACCGGGGCCATGGTCTGAATAGGGCCCAGACGGTGATGGTCGATAATCTCCAAGATCTCGGCCTCCTCCACACCGGCCACCGCCTGGCTTTTCTCATTATGGTCCACCAAAATCACCTGCTTGCCTCTGGCGCCCAGCAGGTTCCGGCGGGAAATCATCCCCAGATACTTTCCGTTCTTATCTAGAATCGGGAAATCCCGATGGCGCTTATTGGCCATTACATCCCGGATCTCATCGATAAAATCCTCGCTGTCAAAAGTGATCAGATGCTCCCTGGTCATAAAATAGCTGATGGGCATGCTCTGGTTAATCAGACGGGCAGCCGTATAGGTATCGTATGCCGTGGCAATCACCGTGCAGCCTCTATCCTGGGCGATCTTTTTAATGGTCATGGAAACACCCGCTCCCTCGCAGACCACAATGCAGTCCGCTCCCATCTCGATGGCGCACAGCTGGGATTCATAACGGTTTCCTAAAATCACCAGATCGTGGGGCTCGATGTAATACTCCATCAAATCCGGGTTGGCCGCCGCGATCAGCACCTTGCCCTGGTTAAAATAGGCCTCTGGGTCCCCTACCATCATATCCGCCTCCAGCGTCTCCAGAATATTGGAGTACTGGGTATTGGCCTTGGAGAGGATGCTGCTGTCATAAATGTTCATATAGGTTTTGGTAATATCGCCTACGGTAATCAGCCCCTCCAGGCTTCCGTCCTCCCTCACGGAGGGAATCGTCACCACATTATTCTCCTGCATGATATTCCATGCCTTTTTCAGGGAAAT
>CALWQV010000111.1 GCA_944383785.1 uncultured Enterocloster sp.
ATACAATTCTTAAAAGAAATCCGGAAAAACTTCCACATATAGAAGGCTTGGCCCTTACCAATCAAACCGGTGCATTTCTTCTTTGGGATAAAAATACCGGACTGCCAGTATACCATATCATTGGATGGCAGTGTTCGAGAGGGCAGCTTATCGCTGATTCCTTGCCCTCTCATGTGCAGTATCTATTTGAAAAACATACCGGCAGCCGCGCGAGCGCCTTTTTACCAGCCCTAAAATTGCGGTGGCTCTTGAACTCCAATCCCGAATTTCAGCAACTAGCTGAAAGTGGTGATATTTTGTTTGGCACCATTGACTCATGGCTAATATGGAAATTGACAGACGGACATGTACACGGAACCGATTATGGAAACGCCTGCATCACACAATTATTTAATATTTACGAACAGTGCTGGGACTCCCAAATCCTAGACGCCCTAAATATCCCCATCGCCATTATGCCTTCCGTAATAGATTCCGATGGGAACTGGGGTTCTGTTTGTGTCGATTCTTTGCCTCCATGGCCAATCGCAGGTGTTATAGGGGACAGCAACGGTGCTCTTTTTGGACAGTGCGGCTTTGAGCGCGGAAGTTTGAAAATTACATATGGGACAGGCGCTTCCTTGCTGATCAATATAGGCGAACAGCCTGTTCCTGCTCAGAACGGTCTTCTTCCTGTAATCTCATGGCGCCGAAACGGAAAGCCCGTTTATGTTTTGGAGGGCACTTCAATCTGTGCCGGCGCTTCTTTGAATTGGTTAATTGAGAAACTTCAGCTATTCAAAAGTATTGACGAGTTACAGATGGAAGCGCAAAAATGCCTTCACTCCGGCGCCCTATATTTTGTTTCTGCTTTTACCGGGTTAGGAACACCGTATTGGAATGCACATGCAAAAGCCTGTATCTTTGGTTTAAGCAAAGATACAGGCAAATCAGAAATTGCACGTGCTGCTTTAGAAGGTGTTGCGTATCAGATCAAAGATATGTTAGAGGCCGGACTTATACCGGAGTCCGAAGAATTAACGATATTAGCAGATGGGGGAATGATCAAAAATCAACTTCTGATGCAATTTCAAGCTGATATCACAGGCAATACCGTTATCTGCAATTACGCAGAAGAGCTTTCTGGAATCGGCGCAGCATACCTAGCCGGCTTAAATCTGGATATATGGAAAGACCTGGAACAAATCAAATCCCTTTCCCGCAATTCCGTTGTATACAAGCCCACTATGACTTATGCTGAACGTAAAATTCGATATCAAGGCTGGAAGGAAGCCGTCCAAAAATCTCTTCCTTCAAATTGAGTACATTAATGTTTCCAATGTAGTATCTGCCGTATTAAAGCTCCTTAAATCCGTTTCATCTTTAACGATTAGAAGCCGGTCACACAGATAAAATAATTCGTTTATATTGGAAGAGGCAATTAAGATTCCTGCCTTTCTATGGGATAATTCTGCCAAAATATTATAAAATTCTATTTTACTGGAGGAATCCAAACTATTGGTAGGATTATCCATCAAATACAAGTTGCACTTGGAATGCAGACATCTGGCCAGCATAATCTTTTGCCTGTTTCCTTTACTCAGCTTTGATGGTGCCTTGGTCTTTGAACGTATTCCAAGTCGATGAGCATAATCGTTATAAATAATCTGCTCCTGTTTAAGGTCAATAATAAACGGCAATTTCTTAACGGCATCAAGATTTGAAATTGTAACATTTTGAGGCAGCGCCATATGATCGAAAACGGTATCCTGTTCAGGCAAATATCCAATCTTAATGTGCTGTCTGTCCGGATAGAATCGAATATCGCCGTCCCCAGCTATTCTCAGGCCGGCAATCATTTCAAATATTTTTCTTATTTCGGAACGTCTGTTATTATATAAGCCTATAATTTCACCTTGAGCCAATGAAAACTCTACATTTTCCAGCTTTCCAACCGAAAAATTTTTGACTTCCAACAACTGTCGTCCTCTATAAATCGGCAGTCTTGGAATATTTGTATAAACTCTTGAGGAAAGTTTTTTCCCTATGTCTGCCAATGACCAGTCGCGAAACATACTGATCGTGCGAACCGTATTATCTTCGATCATAATCATATAGTCCGCGCTCTTGATCACACCGGTCGGAACATGAGATGCCAAAACAACTGCGCAGCCCTGGGATGCCGCATATTTTAATGCCGAAAAAACTTTCTCGTTCTCTTCTGCAGACAAGCCGGTTTCAAATTCATCGATTAGCAGATATTGCGGCCTAGAAAATAATGCCTTAGCAATTGATAACTGATATCTCTCCGATAATTCCAATTCCCCTGCCATTTTATTTAGATCAATCGAGAATCCGATCTCATCCAAAAATTCCTTCAGCTGAAGCCGCAGACTCTTTCTATTATAAAAAAAGTGTTGACGAGACTGAGCACCAATGAAAAAATTATCTAATGCTGACAGCTGCGTAAAAATTCCTGTTTCCTGATCACAATACACAATTCCATACTTTCCCGCATTTTCCGAAGTGATCAGGCATTTATATCCGTCCAGATAGATTTCGCCCGTCGTAGGCGAATATAGACCTGCCAGAAGCCTCAAAAGCGTAGTTTTTCCCGCTCCATTAGCTCCCAAAAGCACATAAAAAGAACCGCACTTTATTGTTAAATTTATTTCTTTAAACAGAGCGGTATTTTGACGTACCAAGCTTACATTGCGTACTTCTAAGCAAGATGAACCTTTGCTCATTAAACTTCACCTCCACTAACCGAAGCCTTCTCAATGTCATAACTTAGAAATAATTTGATATTATTTTCATAATAATAAGTCTTGTAATTATCTGGAAGATTTTTAGACGAAATCAAAGCATCCGCCGAATTTAATGGTCCCAAACTAAGGAAGGAGGTTTTATCACATTTTGATGCATCCGCTACAATCACAATCTCTTTTGAATGTTTCCTTAATGCCTGAAATACATTATATTCTACTGCATTTGGCACAGAATATCCATATTTTATGTCTATACCTGATACTCCGAAAAATGTTTTATGAAAAAACAGGCTGTCAATATTTTTTGATGTCAAATCTCCTGAAACAAACGGAAACTCATCATAATAAATTCGACCGCCAATCATAAGAACCTGCGCACTTTTATTTTCACTGAGTATCAGTGCTGCGAGCATATTATTCGTTACCACTTGAACCGAACGATCAATCAGCGCTTTCGCAATAGCGCAGCATGTACGCCCTCCTCCGAGAAACACCCATTCATCTTCTCTGATATACTCCGCCGCCAGTCTGGCCACATGCAGAATATCTTCCGAAAACTCAAAAGAAAGAGAGGCCCCAGCACTTACAGCCGGAATCAGCGTAGAATTCGCCTCACGAAGAACAGCTCCTCCGTGTGTTCGATAAATAAACCCCTCTTTTTCTAAAAGTTCCAAATCACTTCGAATCGTAACGTTTGAAACATTTAGAATGTCACTCAAGGTCTGCACATTGACTTGACCACGATTTGCTATAATCTCTTTTATCTTTAAAATACGTGCAGCTTTAAACATTCCATACCTTTTCTTTTTATAAAATAGCGAAAAATATTGTAATTATAAATATTATAGCTGGTGGATTTCTAATCGTCAAGTATGGCGGACAAGAGTTTAGGGCTGTTTCACGAAAGATTTAATGTAATACTATAGATCATTTGGCGCTGAATTTCGTGTATCTCCCCTAAAAAAGCGCATAAAATCCCTATCTTGACTTATTTTACATTTTGGGAATGTCAATGTTCCGTCCTTTAATTTAATACCGGCTCGGTATCGCACTAAAAATCATTTATAAGCCAATTTCTAAATTATCACAGACATAGTCAATGATATCTGGAATGCCTTCTTGCCCCTCCAGAGTTTCCATTTGAAATAACCGGGCAATATTATATGCGCATTTACGCAGCAGCGACATCGTATTCTTCCCCAGCCTTATGGTACTTTTATCTTCCCCAAATGTTTCATCCAGTACATAGTGCAGGCTGTTTTCAATCGCCCAATGCTTTCTTTTATATTCCGGCATCTCTTCCGCATCCAGCCCCGGCTTGCCACCCCCCCCCCCAAACACACACACACACAACATATCAAAAAAACTACACCTCCCCCACATAAAAAAATTCCGCAAGCCCTGGGATTATATCGTTCCCACAATTATCCTGTATCTGCATGATACGCACCTGGTCCGCCCTTCCCACGCTTCCCATATAAAGATGGCTTTCCTGCATCCCGCCAGGATCACTGTATGACTGGATGGTCCTGTATTCATATCTCTCCCTGTTCTTTTCATTGGTTTTGGCCTCGCTGTAATAGCTGCCATATTTATCCTCAAATTCTTCCGGTTTTTTCCCTGTCTTTAGTGACCCCTTCAAATAAACACCATCAGCTGCCCATAGCTGTATGCTGCGGTTACTGTGGATAATCAACGGCTCCGTCATACACCTCTGCTCCTTTGACTTTTCAACGGCCTCCAATACCCATTTTACCTCCAGCATTTCTCCAAGTGTCCAGGAAATAATCTTCCGCGAATATAGGTTCTTAGCGCTAACCAGATATACAAAGCCCTCATATGTCCATATATACGTGATGTCCGTACAGTATGCCGCCTCCGACCTTTCCGGCTGGAAATTTCGTTCCTATATGTTTTTCGGCCTGTTGTTGAAATCAGGCTCTTTTGTTGTCTGGGTTGTGTGTTTCCTGTAACACGCCCGAATCCCCATCTCCCTCATATATTTCCCAACGATTCGTTCGCTTATACTGTCTCTTTTTCGGCACATCCTGGCAGCTATTTTGGGAGCCCCATAAATTTCATACGATACCTCATAGATCATCCTAATCTGTGCCATCCACCGTTCCTCTGTCCTGCAGATGGTACATGCTTCCTGAAAGCGCAGTATCCGCTCCTCATATCCGTTTCTATTATACCGTTACTTCAAAAAACTGCCATGTTTAACTTGTACTATTTATATTCAAACACCAATGAAAGAGAAAGACCAGAAAGCAGTGATGAAGCCCGCACAGTTCCACAAGATAGGATTACAAAAGTTCATTGACCTTTGTACTCTGCATGAAACACTGATCATTACCTATTCCCCGAAATACGCTGCTTACCAGAGAAAGAGCCGCAAAGGCCAGATTGAACGCGCTAAAAAATTCCACTGTTTATCAGGAAAAAAGGGAAATCCAAACGATCCCATGCAGTTTGTGAAACATACCACTGTTACTGCCGATGGGAAGAGCACCGAAAAGACGATGTATGATCTTGATCTGGAACAGATTGAAAAAGAAGCAATGTATGATGGATTCTATATAGTAGTAACCAATCTTGAAGGGGATGTAGGCGAAAAGTTCCCCTTAAAGAAAAGCGCATATAAATAGACCTGCCAAAATGCTCAGGCCCTACCTTACGACAGGGCCTGAGAGAGTGTGCCCATCTAAAAAACAAAGAGGGGATTACGCTCTAATTTTAAGAAAAATTGTGTTTTGAGGAAAAAGGGGGACTACTATATCCGAGATTTTTGATCTCTAATACAGGCAGCCCCTTTACTCTCTCTACTTCCTCACCAAAAGCGACTTCCCAGTCATCTCCTTCGGCTGCTCCATTCCCATCAGATCGATGAGGGTAGGCACGATATCGCACAGCGCGCCGCCCTCCCGCAGTCCCAGTGATGCGTCCGCGTTCACCAGAATAAAAGGCACGGGGTTGGTGGTGTGGGCGGTATAGGGCTCGCCGGTTTCATAATCCACCAGCTGCTCCGCGTTTCCATGGTCAGCGCAGATAAACATCACGCCGTCCGCCGCCTTAATAGCCTCCACCGCCCGTCCCACGCAGGCGTCCACCGTCTCGATGGCCTTCACGGCCGCGCTCTCTACTCCGGTGTGGCCCACCATATCGGGGTTGGCAAAATTGACAATGATCACATCGTATTTCCCGGAGCCAATGGCCTCCACCAGCTTGTCGCAAACCATAGGAGCGCTCATCTCCGGCTTCAGGTCATAGGTTGCTACTTCCTTGGGAGAAGGAACCAGAATCCGGTCCTCGCCCTCATTGGGCTCCTCCACGCCGCCGTTAAAGAAAAATGTCACATGGGCGTATTTCTCCGTCTCAGCCAGGCGCAGCTGCTTCTTTCCATGGGCGGCCAGATACTCGCCGAAGGTGTTGGTAATGGTTTCCTTCTTAAAGGCCACCAGCTTATGCTCAATGGTTTCATCGTAGTCGGTGAAGCACACGTAAACCAGATCCAGCTTCTTCTCCCTGGAAAATCCTTCAAAGGTATCGTCCAGGAAAGCATGTGAAATCTCCCTGGCCCGGTCGGGACGGAAGTTGAAGAAGATTACGGAATCGTGGTCGGAAATCACCGCCACCGGCTTTCCATCCTTCTTCACCACAAAGGGAATCACAAATTCATCGGGCTTGCCGTCGTCGTAAGAAGCCTGGATTCCGGCAGAAGCGCTTACGGCTTCATTTCCCTCGCCCTTTGTCAGGGCCCGGTAGGCCAGCTCCACCCGATCCCACCTCTTGTCGCGGTCCATAGCGTAGTAGCGGCCCATCACGGAGGCCACCTCTCCTACGCCAAGCTCCTTCATCTTCTCCTCCAGCTGCTCCACATAACCCTTGCCGGACTCCGGCGGAGTATCGCGGCCGTCCAAAAAGCAGTGAACATACACCTTTTTCAGGCCGTTTCTCTTAGCCAGCTCCAGCAGACCGTAAATGTGGGTCAAATGGCTGTGAACGCCGCCGTCGGATACAAGACCGAACAGGTGCAGGGCGGAATCATGCTTTTTACAGTTCTCCACAGCCGTTAAAAACTCGGGAATCCGGAAAAAGTCTCCGTCCTGTATGGACTTGGTAATGCGGGTCAGCTCCTGGTAAACCACCCGGCCCGCGCCCATATTCATATGGCCTACCTCCGAGTTGCCCATCTGGCCGTCGGGAAGCCCTACATACATGCCGCTGGCCTGTCCCTTCACAAAGGGGCACTGGCTCATCAGCTGATCCATAACCGGGGTCTTGCCCTCGCAGACCGCATTGTGCTCGCAGTTTGGGTTCAAGCCATATCCGTCCAGGATCATCAAAACCGTTGGTTTCTTGCTCATGATCAAATGCTCTCCTTTACTTGTTGTAGTTGACAATAGCACCAAAATCCGGCTTCAGAGAAGCGCCTCCTACCAGTCCGCCATCGATGTCCGGCTGAGCGAACAGCTCCGGAGCGGAAGCGGCGGAAACAGAACCGCCGTACTGGATGCGGATGGCTGCTGCAGTAGCCTCGTCATAGATCTCGCCAATGCAGGCGCGGATGGCGGCGCAAACCTCCTGGGCCTGTTCAGTGGTGGCCACCTTTCCGGTTCCGATGGCCCAGATGGGCTCGTAAGCGATCACAGCGGTCTTCGCCTGATCAGCAGTTACATTCAAGAAGGCAATCTTCACCTGCTGGCGGATCCAGTCGATGGTGATGCCCTGCTCTCTCTGGGTCAAGGACTCGCCGCAGCAGATGATGGGGGTAATTCCATGCTCAAATGCCTTTAGCACCTTCTTATTCACCGTCTCGTCTGTCTCCGCGAAATACTCTCTGCGCTCGGAATGGCCGATGATGACATACTTAACGCCGGCATCCACCAGCATATTGGGGGAAATCTCTCCCGTGTAAGCGCCCTTTTCCTCAAAGTACATATTCTCAGCGCCGATCTGAATATTGGTGCCCTTGGCCGCTTCCATCGCGGGGATAATGTCGATGGCCGGTACGCAGAACACTACGTCTACCTCATCGTTCACCACCAGAGGCTTCAACTGATTCACCAGCGCTACCGCCTCAGTAGGAGTCATGTTCATTTTCCAGTTTCCAGCAATAATTTTCTTTCTTGCCATGGTAAGAATCTCCTTTTCACAAAACTTTCAAAGGGGCTCTCCCGCTTTCAGGAGAGCCCTGCGCTAAACAGTTCCACTCAATTGCCGAAAATTACTCCGCGTTGTCCGCAGCCGCCACACCGGGCAGCTCCTTGCCTTCCAAAAATTCCAGAGAAGCGCCGCCGCCGGTGGAGATGTGGGTCATCTTATCGGCAAAGCCCAGTCTCTTTACCGCGTTTACGGAGTCGCCGCCGCCGATTACGGTAGTAGCGCCCTCAAGAGCAGCTACCGCCCGGCAGATCTCCAGGGTTCCCTCAGCAAAGTTGGAGAACTCAAAGACGCCCATAGGACCGTTCCAAACAACCGTCTTAGCGCCCTGAAGAGCTTCCTTGTACAGGGCAATGGTCTTGGGGCCAATATCATAGCCGGACCAGCCAGCCTCAATTACATCCACAACCTTGTGCTCCGTATCGTTGGAGAATTCCTTGCCTTCCACATGGTCGATGGGCAGCAGAAGCTTTACGCCCTTCTCCTGGGCCTTCTTAACCATATCCAGCGCGTAGTCCAGCTTATCCTCCTCACAAAGAGAATTGCCGATCTCCTGCCCCTGGGCCTTGGCGAAGGTGTAAGCCATACCGCCGCCGATAATCAGGGTATCTACCTTATCCAGCAGGTTGTTGATTACATTGATCTTGTCGGAAACCTTAGCTCCGCCCAGAATCGCCACAAAGGGGCGAACCGGATTCTCAACCGCCTGTCCCAGGAACTTAATCTCCTTCTGCATCAGGTATCCAACCACATTCTCCTTGGTAAAGCGGGTTACGCCAACGTTGGAGCAGTGAGATCTGTGGGCGGTTCCAAAGGCATCGTCTACGAAAATGCCGCCGTCGCACAAAGCTGCCAGCTCCTTGGAGTATTTCTCGGAAGCCTCGTCCCCGTCTTTAAACTTTGTCTCTTCGATTCTGTAACGGGTATTCTGCAGCAGCAGAACCTCGCCATCCTTTAACTCTGCGGCCATCTTCTG